>JAFEBY010000069.1 GCA_018242465.1 Pseudomonadota bacterium
CGATTTCGCCAGCCTTGGTGTCGGGGCACTTGTCGTCGCAATCGTTGACGCCGTCACCATCGCTGTCCTTGTCGGCGCAGGTCGGAGCGGCCGGCGGCGGCGGCGGCGGAGCCACGACCGGAGCAACCTTGTCCGGGCCGAGAGCAACAGTCAGGCCGACCGAAGCCAACACATCAACAAACTGGCTCTTCTGCGGGTTGGCCAGCGCCTGATACTTGCTGTCCGGCGTGACAATGGCGCCACCAGCCTTGTGCGGGGCCTGGACCTTGTCGAAGTCGGCACGGGCACCGATTTCCGTACGCAGGTTCACGCGACCGAAGTCGAACTGCAGGCCGGCGCCGAGTTCACCAGCGACGTTGTTGTCCTTGTGGACAGCCGGGCAATTCGATTGCACGCCAACGCTGGTCCCCGGGACCAGACCGGTACCGCAGGCACCTGCGAACTGCTGCTCATGGCGCTGCATGCCGATGCCAGCCTTCAGGTAGGGCCACCACTTGCTGTCGGCATGACGGAAGTGGTAACGGGCAGCAACGGTCGCGCCGTACTGGGTCCACCACAGATTCGGATTCATCTTGAGATCCGGATTCTGGTAGTTCAGTTCGAGGTCGGTCGACCAGTTCGGGGTCCAGAACTTGCCGAAGCCCAACATGCCAAAGATCGCATCCTGGGTGTCGCGGTTATTGTCCTGGAAGTTCACACCGGTGGCGGCAGAGACATACCAGCGGTCGTCAAACTGCTGGGCAGACGCGCCCTGCGCAACGCCCAGGCCGCACAGCAACGCGGCACAGAGGAGTTTCTTGTTCATTTGAGCTCCTTGATCATCGAAAATTAAACAACTTGGTTACACGAATACGGTTTGCAGCAAACGATAGCGATACGGAACCGTTTGACTTACCGCGACGATTCTGGGAACCGCCCGGTGAAGACAGCGTTAACGCTACCATAACGCTTTGGGCATTGACGAGCATACCTGAACCCTGGATTCAGCCGCCAGCAAAGAATGAACTCGCGTGGGCCGTCACGCAAGGCAAAAGTGGCTCCCGTCACAATTATCGATCCGCTCGCACCTGGCGGGCCTGCATTGCTCTCAATGCACCCAAATTGTTTTGCTTAGCACAACTCCTGTCCGACATCCCCATTCATGATTCAGCCGAGATTGGGGATCGCGCCCCTAAGGTGCCCCAACCTCGCGGCCGCCCCCTGATCGATCAGGAATCTGAATGGCACCGCAGCCGACTGCAACCAGCAGCAGGCACCCGGGCATCTGGTGATCAATGGACACCGCCGCCCTCCCCGGTTTGATGAGGAGTCGACGATGAAACTGGCATGGTTGTTGTGGATGGCCTCGGTATTGCCGCCGCAGGCATCGGATTCGCTCTGCCTGAGCACGACGCTGTATCTGGAAGCGCGCGACCAGCCCCTGCTGGGCCAGCAGGCCGTGGCGGAAGTCGCCCTGCGCCGCAAGGACACCGGCCTGTGGGGTGACTCCGTGTGCTCGGTGGTGACCGCCCGCAAGCAATTTGCACCGACCCTGGTCTCCCCCTCCACCGATCTCGACAACACCGAAGCGTGGTCGCGTGCGGTGACGGTCGCGCTGGATGCCGAGCGCAATTGGGCGCTGCCGCGTGGCCAGCGCCGGGAAGTGGTGCCCGGTGCGACGCATTTCGCTGCACTCGACATTGCCCAACCCAGCTGGCGCACCGGCTACCAGGTGCGAACGATCGGTGACCATACTTTCTTCGACCTGATGGCCACCCCGCGTCCGCCGTATCGCGATTGACGCCATCGACGACGGCGACAGGCGACAATGGGCGATCCCTTTCCGGACCCACGCCCATGATCAAGCTCTATAGCAAGCCCGGTGCCTGCTCCACCGCCGACCACATCGCACTGAACTGGGCGGGTCTGCCATACGAGGCGAAGATCGTCACCGCGTCGCAGATGAAGGAACCCGAATACCTCGCGCTCAACCCCGCCGGATCGGTGCCGTTGCTGGTGGACGGCGATTTCGTGTTGGCACAGAACGCCGCGATCATGGGGTATATCGCCGACAGCGCGCCCGCCGCCGGATTGACCGGCGATGGGTCGAAACAGCAGCGAGCCAATGCAATGCGCTGGCTCTCTTATGTAAATTCGGATGTGCACCCGGCGTTCAAGCCAATCTTCAACCCGGGCAATTACCTTCCGGATGCGGCGCAAGCCGAGGCAGTGCAGGCTGCCGCGCGCACGAACGTTCAGCGGGTGTATCAATTCGCGGAAAAGCAATTGGATGGCCGCGACTGGCTGGCCGGCTTCCGCAGCGTCGCTGATCCCTATCTCTACATCACACTGCGCTGGGCGGTGGCCATGCACGTCGACATGGCCTCGCTCCCCAACCTGATGGCCTTCATGCGCCGGATGGAAGCGGACAGCGGCGTGGAGCAGGCGCTCGCGGCCGAACATCTCAAGCCGATGGCGCCCGCGGCCTGATCGCCGATGACCAACATGGTTGATCCGATCCGCCCCACCCTCGCCACGCGCTTCCGCGGCTTTCTTCCCGTCGTCGTCGATGTCGAAACTGGTGGTTTCGACTGGAACCGCCACGCCCTGCTGGAAATCGCCGCAGTACCGATCGATCTCGACGATCACGGCAAGCTGGTTTGCGGCGACACCATCAGCGCGCACCTGGAGCCCGCACCTGGCACCCAGATCGATCCGAAGTCGCTGGAGGTCACCGGCATCCAGCTCGATCATCCTTTCCGTTTCGCCAAGCCCGAACGCGAGGCGCTCGACCACGTCTTCGCCGGCGTGCGCGCCGCGGTGAAGAAGCATGGCTGCCAGCGCGCGATCCTGGTCGGCCACAATGCCCACTTCGATCTCAACTTCGTCAATGCGGCCGTCGCCCGCGTCGGCCACAAGCGCAATCCGTTCCATCCCTTCAGCGTGTTCGACACGGTGACGATGGCCGGCCTCGCCTACGGGCAGACGGTGCTGGCGCGCGCGGTGCACGCCGCCGGAATCAGCTGGGATGGCGCCGAAGCGCACTCGGCCGTTTATGACGCAGAAAAGACCGCCGCGTTGTTCTGCACCATCGCCAACGCGTGGCCGATGCTGACGCCACCGAAACCGGAACTGCCGCCGGAGCAGCCGTCGTTGCTCAGCGCTGGCGACGCGACCTGAAGGAACGTGCGAGACCGTACAACGCGATCAGCGCCCATATGCTTTCGAGCAGGAACACCGAGATGTTGAAGCCGCCGATCAGCGACACCAGGATGGCGAGTGCGCCAAACAAGTTGATCAGCTGGTAAATCGGGCCGTCGCCACGCAAGCGGCCGATTTGCAGCAGGAAGAATCCGGCCACGATCAGGACGGAGCCGGCAAGTCCGGCGACGTCCCACCAATGCAAAGCGAACAAAGTGGAAGAATCGTTCATGACACCCTCTGGCGAACGGCTTCGAACAGGGAAATGCCGGCGGCGACCGACACGTTGAGGCTTTCCATCGCGCCCGGCATCGGGATGCGCACCAGCTGGTCGCAGTGTTCACGGGTAAGACGACGCAAGCCATCGCCTTCCGCACCCAATACCAGTGCGACATTGCCCCGCAGATCAATGGAATACAGGGACGTTTCGGTTTCACCGGCAAGGCCATAGATCCATACGCCCTGCTGCTGCAGCGACTTGAGGCAGCGCGCGAGATTGGTCACGCGCACCACCGGCAAGCGATCGGCAGCGCCGGCGGACGTCTTGCGCACGGTTGCGGTGATCGAGGCCGCCTTGTCGCGTGGGATCACCACCGCATGCGCGCCGGCAGCGGCGGCACTGCGCAGGCATGCGCCGAGATTGTGCGGATCCTGCACCTCGTCTAGAACGAGGATCAACACACGGCCATCGGCGGCTTCGACGATTTCCTTCAAATCGTGCTCGTCATAGGTTTTCGCCGCGGCATAGCGCGCGATCACACCCTGGTGGCGCAGTCCGCCGGCGACGCCATCCAGCGCCTGGGTCGCAACCCGACGCGGTTCGATGCCGAGACGGCGCGCCTGCGTTTCGATTTCGGCAATGCGCGGGTTTTTCGCGCCGGCCTCGATCAATATTTCACGGACATTGGCGGCGTCGTGCTCGATCGCCGAAGCCACGGCATTGATGCCGGCGATCCATTGGGAATCCTTGGACATATGTTTCGAATGCTGAAGTGGAATCAGTAGGGTTTCTTGCTGCGCTTGGCCGGTTTGCCTCGCGGTGCCGATGGACGCGGCGAGTCCGTCGAATGCGGGGAAGCCGGGTCATCGACCAGCTTGAAGTCGATGCGGCGATCCTCGAGGCTGGCCTTGAGCACGATCACCTCGACCTGGTCGCCAAGCCGGAATTCCAGCCCGCGACGGTCACCGGTGAGGGTCTTGCGGATCGGGTCGAAGTGGTAGAAGTCCTGCGGCAGTGAAGTGACGTGGACCAGTCCGCTGACCTTGGATTCGGTCAGCTCGACGAACAGGCCGAACGAAGTTACGCCACTGATGGTGCCGGCGAACCGGCCGCCGACGTGTTTTTCCATCCACGCGGCGCGATAACGCTCGTCGACTTCGCGTTCGGCTTCATCGGCGCGGCGTTCGCGGTCGGAGCACAGCTGTGTCAGTGCCGCCATCTCGCGCGGCGTCGACCAGCCGCGATCGGCGCTACCTCCGCGCAGGACATGCTTGATTGCACGATGCACGACCAGGTCGGGATAGCGGCGGATCGGCGAGGTGAAATGCGCGTAGGCATCCAGCGCAAGTCCGAAGTGCCCGATGTTGTCCGGCGAATACACCGCCAGGCTCTGGCTGCGCAGCAGCACCGATTCCAGCAGCGGCGCGTCGGGACGTTCGCGGATCACCTTCAACAAGGCGGTGAAGTCGCCCGGCGTCACCTTGCTCCACGGCGGCATGCGCAGGTTGAATTCCTTGAGGAATTCCAGCAGGTCGGCGTACTTGGCTTCCGGCGGCTTGTCGTGGATGCGGAACGGTGCCGGCATGTGGTGGGCAATCAGGAAGCGTGCGGCTTCCACGTTCGCCGCGATCATGCATTCCTCGATCAGCTTGTGGGCGTCGTTGCGCTGGAGCATCCCGGCCTGGACGACGTCGCCGGTGTTGTCGAGCACGAAACGCACTTCCGACGATTCGAATTCGATCGCGCCGCGCTTCTGGCGTGCTTGCGCCAGCACCTTGTAGAGCGCGTGCAGCTGTTGCACCTGCGGTAGCAGGCTGCCAACGCGTTGCAGGGCGTCCTCGCGGGCATCGTCGGGGATGCCGTCGCCAATCGCGTTCCACACCTGGGTATAGGTGAGCCGCGCGTGCGAATTCATCACCGCTTCGTGGAAGCTCGATGACGTCACCTGGCCATGCGCGTCGACCTGCATGTCGCAGGCGAAGCACAGACGATCGACTTTCGGATTGAGCGAACAGATGCCGTTCGACAAGGTCTCCGGCAGCATCGGCACGACGAACCCCGGGAAATACACGCTGGTCGCGCGGAGCAATGCCTCGCGATCGAGCGGCGTACCCGGTTGCACGTAATTCGAGACATCAGCGATCGCGACGATCAGGCGGAAGCCGCCGCCCTTCTGTGCTTCGCACCAGACGGCATCGTCGAAATCCTTGGCGTCCTTGCCATCGATGGTCACCAGCGGCAGCGTGCGCAGGTCAAGGCGCGCCACCGTCATCGCCGACGTGACTTCCTGCGGCACGTTGGCGGCTTCATCCAGCACGTCTTGCGAGAATTCGTGTGGCAGGTCGTGCCCGTGGATCGCGGCTTCCACCACCAGCGACGGCGTCAGCTTGTCGCCGAGCACGGCGACGATGCGACCGATCGGCGGGCGCACCGCGTCGGCGGCCTGGGTGATCTCGCAGACCACCAGCTGGCCATTGCGGGCATCGCCACGCGCGTCGCTCGGAATCTGCACATTGCGCTGGATGCGGCGGTCATCCGGCACCACATAGCTAATGCCTGACTCCAGCACGAAGCGGCCGGTGAGGCGGTTGAGCCGGCGCTCCAGCACCTCGACCACCTGGCCTTCGGGCCGGCCACGGCGATCGAGGCCAGTGATGCAGGCAAGCACCTTGTCGCCATGCATGGCCTTGCGCATTTCCAGTGGCGGCAGGAACAGGTCCTCACCCCCTTCGTCAGGACGCAGGAAGCCGAAACCGTCGGGGTTGGCGATCACCGTGCCGCGCACGAGATCGACCGCGCGCGCCGGCAGATAATCGCCTGAGCGATTTCGCAGCAACTGGCCATCACGCACCATCGCCGAGAGGCGACGAGTGAGGATCTCGAAACGATCCGGGGCGGCCAAGTCAAAGGCCTGTGCCAGGATCTGCGCCGATTGCGGGCCTTCCGACTTCGACAATGCCAGCAGGATGGCTTCACGACTGGCGATCGGCTCGGCGTAGCGCTCGGCTTCGCGATGGGCCATCGGATCGTGCGCACCGCCTTTCCCGGGGCGGTTGCCGGACGCACGCGCATCAGACTTGCCCTTGCCACCCGCGGTCGGCATCCACGATGGCAATGACGACTTGCCGCCACGACCGCCCGATCCCTGCCGTGCACCGCGCCCTTGTTGGCCGCCACTCGACGATCCCTTGCCGCCCGCACCTTTCCCGGTTTTCCTGCTCATGGCGCCATGGTCGCACACTGGGGCGCGACGTCTTCGCAGCCGATGCGCCAGCTTGACGCCACTGGGTCGCATCAGCATAATGGGCGGCTCGTTCGCCCAGGTGGCGGAATTGGTAGACGCACTAGTTTCAGGTACTAGCGGGTAAAACCGTGGAGGTTCGAGTCCTCTCCTGGGCACCAACGAACGAATCAGGAAACCCCGCGAAAGCGGGGTTTTTCATTTGCAGCCCATGCACCGGGAAGGACATCGTTTGCGACCGCCAACCTCGCCGACCGCGGCCATATCGGTTCGGTGATCGTCAACGACGCCAACGGACGCGATTTCGAGCCAGGCCCGGGGCGCAGCTTCATGCTCGGATTGCGAATCACGCATCTGAAGGATGCGGAATCTGCGACAATGACCGGGTCTGGGGAATCCCGACATCGCAAAGTCATGAACACGCTGCGCCATCCCGCCCTGAAGCTGCTGAATCTGCCGGCCTTGCTGGCGATCCTGTTGCTGGCGACGCTGCCGACACTGGGCAGGCTGCAGGCGACGCCAATGGCCGGCATGCACGCGACCAAGCTCGCGCTGTGCACTGTCGAAGGCTTGCGCACGGTGCAAGTGGATGTGCTGGCGGCGCACGATGCAACGACGCCAGCCGCGCCGGAACATCGCAATCACGACGACTGCGCCTATTGCCCGCTGCTGGCCGGACTCGCACAACTGTCGGTCGCACCGCTACTGCAGTTGTTGCCGCCCGATACCGGCACGCAATCAGGCGTTGAATCCGCAACGCGCATCGCCCCCATCGCCGAGACCGGGCTCGGCGCCCGCGGACCACCAGGCAATCCAGCGTCGATCACCTCTTGATCCGCTCGCGCGTTCGCGCGCACCCATTTTTCCTGGAGTCCCAATGTCCGTTTATCTCCAAGCGATGCCGCGTGCATCGCTGCTGGCTGTTGCCATCTGCGCGACGCTGCCTGCCTTCCTGTCTGCACAAACCCTCCCCGTCGACCACGCGCATGAAGACGCCAACGTCCTCGACAGCGTGATCGTCACCGGCCTCGCGCCAAACGCGCCGTTGCGCTTCGAGACCGATCCCAAGCGTCCGCGCCAGCCGGTTCCCGCCAGCGATGGCACCGACGTCCTGAAGACCATTCCCGGCTTTTCCGCGTTGCGCAATGGCGGCACCAATGGCGATCCGGTCCTGCGCGGCATGTTCGGTTCGCGCATCGGCCTGATGAGCAATGACGGCGTGCTCGATGGCGGCTGCCCGGCACGCATGGACAATGCGATGTCCTACGTCACGCCGGAAACCTACGATCGCCTGGTCGTGACCAAAGGACCACAGACCGTGCTGTGGGGACCAGGCACGTCCGCGGGCACGGTGCGCTTTTTGCGCGAAACGGTCGCGTTCGACACGCCCGGCGTCACCGGCACGGCGAGCGCGCTGCTCGGCAGCTCCGGTCGTCGCGACAGTGTCGCTGACATCACCGCAGGCATGCCGCACGCCTATCTGCGCGTGAGCGGCAACCACTCGCACGCCGACGACTATCGCGACGGCAGTGGCGCGCGCGTACCAAGCGCATGGAACAAGTGGAGCACCGATGCCGCCATCGGCTGGACACCCGACACGGATACCGTGCTGGAACTGTCCGGTGGCCACGGCGACGGCTGGGCACGTTATGCCGGGCGTGGCATGGATGGCGTGCGCTTCGAGCGCAAGAGCCGACGCCTGCGGTTCTCACGCTCGGGAATGACCGGCGCGATCAAGGGCATCGAGGCTTCGCTGTACCGCAACGAGGCCATCCACGTCATGGACAACTTCACCCTGCGCACGCCGAATCCGCAAGGACCGATGCCGATGCCCATGGCCGCTACGGTCGCACGCACCAGCGAAGGGGGTCGTGTCGCCTTCGACAGCGGCACCGCGAAGTTCGGCGTGACCGCCGGCGTTGACTTCCAACGCAGCACGCATCGCAACTTCTCCACAGCGACGATGACGTGGAGCAACGACGCACGCTTCCGCAACAGCGGCGTATTCGCCGAGGCCACCTGGACGCCGGCACCGGGACAGCGCGTCGTCACCGGGCTGCGCGACGACGAAGCGCGGGTGACCGACTTGCGCGCGACCTCCGGGATGATGGGCATGCGCAATCCGACCTCAGGTGCGACGCGCCATGAAAGCCTGCATGGCGGCTTCGCCCGCTACGAGCGCACCATCGCCGCCAGCCATGCCTCGTGGTTCGCCGGCATCGGCCATGTCTCGCGCATGCCCGACTATTGGGAGTTGTTCTCGGCACAAGCGGGACCGCAGGGAACGGCGAACGCCTTCGCCGGCCTGCGTCCGGAACGCACGACCCAACTCGACGTCGGGGCGCGCTACCGCACTGCCAGACTCGATGCCTGGATCAACGCGTATGCCGGCCGCATCAGCGACTACATCCTGTTCGACTATCTGCCGGGCGGAATGATGGGCAGCACCACTCGTGCGCGCAACATCGACGCACACATCCGCGGTTTCGAGACCGGCGCCAGCTGGCATCCGCGCAAGCAGTGGACACTGACGGCGACTGTCGCGAACGCCTGGGGCGCCAATACCAGCGATCATGCCTGGCTGCCGCAGATGACGCCGACGAACGCAACGTTGGGCGCGAGCTGGGAGCACGGGCGGTGGGTGCTGGGCGCGCTCCTGCGTGGATCGATGCGCCAATCCCGTGTGGCCCTCGGCGAAGGCAACGTCAGTAGCCGGGACATCGGCCCGACGCCCGGCTTCGGCGTGATGGCGTTGAATGCGGCATGGAAGGTCAATACTCGCGTGCAACTCACTGCGGGCATCGACAATCTCTTCGACCACGACTATAGCGAGCACCTCAACCTTGCCGGCAGCGCCGACTTCGGCTATCCCGCCGATCCGGTCCGCATCCACGATCCGGGACGCGTGTTGTGGACGAAGATCAACTTGTCCCTGTGAGGCGGCCTCCATGTGTTCGCGCGCACCCTCACTTGCCGACGCGGCATGGTTCCTGGCAAGCCATCCCGCGTTGCAGCGATTTGATCAACCTTCCTTTAAACCCGACCCAGCACCAGCGTTGCGTTGGTACCGCCAAAGCCGAAGCTGTTCGACATCACCGTGTCCAGGCGTGCATCGACGGTCTCGCGCACGATCGGGAAACCTTCGCAGCGGGGGTCGAGAGTGGCGATGTTGGCCGATGCCGCGATGAATCCGTCGCGCATCATCAACAAGGAATAGATCGCCTCGTGCACGCTGGCCGCACCGAGCGAATGGCCGCTCAATGCCTTGGTCGACGACAGCCTGGGCACCGCATGGCCGAAGGCCGCGCGCACGGCGTCGAGTTCGGTCACGTCGCCGACCGGCGTCGACGTCCCGTGGGTGTTGAGATAATCGATCTGGCGCTCAACGCCCTGCATCGCCATCTGCATGCAACGCACCGCACCCTCGCCGCTCGGCGCGACCATGTCGGCGCCGTCGCTGGTGACGCCATAGCCGAGCAATTCGGCGTGGATGCGTGCACCTCGGTTGACCGCGTGCTCGTAATCTTCCAGCACCAGCATGCCGGCACCGCTGCCAATCACGAATCCGTCGCGATCGACGTCATAGGGACGCGAAGCCAGGTGCGGGGTCTCGTTGAAATGGGTGGACAACGCGCCCATCGCGTCGAACTGGCAGGTCATCGCCCAGTCGAGCTCCTCGCCACCACCGGCGAACACGATGTCCTGCGCGCCGTGACGGATCAGGTCGGCGGCGGCGCCGATGCAATGCGCGGAAGTGGCGCACGCCGCGGAAATGGAATAGCTGACGCCGCGGATCGAATACGCCGTGGCCAATGCCGCCGACACTGTCGAACACATCGTCCGCGGCACCATGTAAGGCCCGACCTTGCGCACGCCTTTCTCGCGCATCAGGTCGGCGGTCTCGGTCTGCCAGCGCGGCGAACCGCCGCCGGAACCGGCGATCACGCCGACACGCGGCTGGCTGATCATTTCATCATCGAGGCCGGCATCGTGGATGGCATCGCCCATCGCCACGTGGGCATAGGCGGCGGCATCCCCCATGAAACGCTTCTGCTTGCGGTCGATGCGCGCCTCAAGGTCGATCTCGCAGACACCGGCGACCTGGCTGCGCAGGCCCATGTCGGCATACGCTTGCACGAAGTGCAGGCCCGACCGGCTTTCGCGCAACGCGCGCGACACCTCGTCCGCGCTGTTGCCCAGCGGCGAGACGATCCCCATTCCGGTGACGACGACGCGACGCATCAGAAATCGTCCGTGGCGTTGAACAGACCGACGCGCAGATTGCTGGCCGTGTAGATTTCGCGGCCATCGACCAGGGTGCGGCCATCGGCGATCACCAGACGCAATTTTCCGCGCAGGACGCGGCGAATATCGATCTCGTAGGACACGGTGCGCGCGCTCGGCAGCACCTGTCCGGTGAACTTCACTTCGCCGACGCCCAGCGCGCGACCGCGCCCCTGTTCGCCCAGCCACGGCAGGTAGAAACCGGTCAGCTGCCACATCGCATCGACGCCGAGGCACCCGGGCATCACCGGATCGTCAATGAAGTGACAGTCGAAGAACCAGAGGTCGGGACGGATGTCGAGTTCGGCTCGGATGAACCCCTTGCCGTTGCTGCCGCCGTCTTCATTGATCTCGGTGATGCGATCAAACATCAGCATCGGCGGAGCCGGCAATTTCGCGTTGCCAACACCAAACAGCTCACCGCGGGCACAGGCGAGCAATTGCTCGCGGTCGAACGATGAAGCGCGCGTCATTTAGTAAGGCATCCGTGAACGAATCGACATTCTACGCGGCGACGCAGAATCGCTCCGGACGATGGCGTACGGTAAAAGCAAAGGCACGCCGAAGCGTGCCTTGCCGGGGGTGTTGAAGTCCGCGCGGCTCAGCGCCGACAGTTGCCGCGACCAGTCTTGAAGAAGCATTTGACCGCACTCTTGTGGCGCTGGTGCGCGCCCGCCACCGCATGGCGATGACGGCGATGCGCGCTGGACAATTCGCGCTTGTGGCGCTGGTGCGCGGCACCGATGCGGCCGTGGCTGAGATCGCGCACATCCTGCTTGACGTTACGGCTGACGAAGTTGCCGTCCTTCTTGATGTTGTGGCCAATCTCGCCGGCCTCGTGCCCTGGCGTGCTTTGCGCAGAGGCCGTACCGGCCATGGCGAGTGCGGCGAACACCGGGATCGCGGCGAATAATTTCATCGTTTTCATGCGGGGCTCCAATCGGGAGTGGGGTCCATGCCGAAACGCTAAGTAGCCGACCGTGAACCTTCCCCATCCCGCACGACCAGTCTGAAGCCGGGTTCAGGAACGTGGCTGCGACCGCCGCGACGGTAAACTGTGCGTTTCCGGTTCCAGCCAGCTTCGATGCCAGACTCCACGCCCCGCCCCGCCTTCCACGGTTTCGAGCAGATCCCGTTGCGCGAATATGCCGAGCGCGCCTATCTCGACTATTCCATGTACGTGGTACTGGATCGCGCCCTGCCCTTCATCGGCGACGGTTTGAAGCCGGTGCAGCGTCGCATCATCTATTCGATGAGCGAACTTGGTCTCGGCGCCGGCTCCAAGCCGAAGAAATCGGCGCGCACCGTCGGCGACGTGATCGGCAAATACCATCCGCACGGCGACAGCGCCTGCTACGAAGCACTGGTGCTGATGGCTCAGCCGTTCTCCTACCGCTATCCGCTGATCGACGGCCAGGGCAACTTCGGCTCCAGCGACGATCCCAAGTCGTTCGCGGCGATGCGCTACACCGAATCGAAACTGACGCCGATCGCCGAAATGCTGCTGGCCGAGCTCGGCCACGGCACGGTTGACTGGGATCCCAACTTCGACGGCACGCTGGAAGAGCCGACCTGGCTGCCAGCCCGCTTGCCGCACCTGCTGTTGAACGGCACCACCGGCATTGCCGTCGGCATGGCCACCGACGTGCCGCCGCACAACCTCAACGAAGTCGTCAGCGCCTGCGTCCGCCTGCTCGACGATCCCGACGCGACGGTCGCCGACCTCTGCGAACACGTGCGCGGCCCCGACTATCCGACCACCGCCGAGATCATCACCCCGTCCAGCGACCTGCGTTCGATCTATGAGACCGGCATTGGCGGCGTGCGGGCACGCGGCACCTTCGTGCGCGAACAGGGCAACATCGTCATCACCGCGCTGCCCTACCAGGTGTCGCCGTCGAAGGTGATCGAGCAGATCGCCGCCCAGATGCGCGGCAAGAAGCTGCCATGGCTGGAAGACGTGCGCGACGAGTCCGACCACGCCAATCCGGTGCGGATCGTGCTGATCCCGCGCAGCAACCGCGTCGACACCGAACAGTTGATGGGCCACCTGTTCGCCACCACCGACATCGAGAAGAGCTATCGCGTCAACATGAACGTGATCGGCCTCGACGGGCGTCCGCAGGTGAAGAACCTGAAGATGCTGCTGGAGGAATGGTTGCAGTTCCGCACCGACACGGTCACGCGCCGACTCAAGCATCGCCTCGAAAAGGTCGAACGCCGCTTGCACTTGTTGGATGGCTTGCTGGTCGCGTTCCTCAACCTCGACGAAGTGATCCGCATCATCCGCAGCGAGGACGAACCGAAGCAGGCGTTGATCGCGCGCTTCGAGTTGAGCGAGGACCAGGCCGATTACATACTCGAGACCAAGCTGAAGCAACTCGCACGCCTCGAGGAAATGAAGATCCGCGGCGAGCAGGACGAACTCGATGCCGAACGCGATCGCCTGATGTCCATCCTCGACAGCAAGGCCAAACTCAAGAAACTGATCAAGGATGAATTGCTGGCGGACGCCAAGAAGTTTGGCGACGCCCGCCGTTCGCCGCTGGTCGAACGCGAAGCCGCGCAGGCGCTGGACGAGACCGAACTGGTCGCCAGCGAACCGATGACGATTGTCCTGAGCGAAAAAGGCTGGGTGCGTGCCGCCAAGGGCCACGATGTCGATGCCGCTTCGCTCTCCTACCGCGAAGGCGATGCCCTGCTTGCGGCAGCGAAAGGGCGCAGTAACCAGCAAGTTGCGTTCCTCGATTCGACCGGGCGCAGCTATTCGACGGCCACGCACACGCTGCCTTCGGCACGCGGCAATGGCGAGCCGCTGACCGGACGCTTCTCACCGGCGGCGGGCGCGATCTTCCGCGGGATTGCGACTGGCGACAACGATGCGCGCTTCGTGCTGGCTTCGAGCGAGGGTTATGGCTTCGTCACCCGTTTCGAAAACCTGACGGGGCGCAACAAGGCCGGCAAGGCGATGCTGTCCATCACCGGCAACGCCAAGGTGCTGCAACCGGCGGCGGCCAGCAACGTCGCCAGCGATCGTATCGCCGTCGCCACCAGTGCCGGCCACGTCCTGGTATTCGCGCTGTCGGAGCTGCCGGAACTCGACAAAGGCAAGGGCAACAAGCTGATCGAAATCCCCAAGGCCAAGCGCGGCACCGAGCAGGTGATCGCGATCGCCGTCGTGGCGCAGAACGGCAAGCTGGTGGTGAAGTCGGGGGCGCGCAACATGACGTTGTCGTGGAAGGAACTCGACGACTACATCGGTGCGCGGGCCTCAAGGGGAAGCTTGCTGCCCCGTGGTTGGCAGAAAGTGGACGCCCTGGATGTCGAGTAATCGCATGCGAGCGTCATCCCGCGTTGCGACGCGTCGGGCAATGTCGTCCGTGCAAGTGATCGCGGCGCAGTGATGGACGCGGCGTTCTGGCACCAGCGCTGGGCAGACGGCCAGATCGGCTTCCACCAGTCGGCGCCGACGCCGTTGATGCTGAAGCATTGGCCGTCGCTGGATGTGGCGAAAGATGCTCGAGTATTCGTGCCACTGTGCGGCAAGTCGCTGGACATGGCATGGTTCGCAGCGCAAGGACATCGCGTGCTTGGCGTGGAGCTGTCACGGACGGCCGTGGAGCAGTTCTTTGCCGAACATGGATTGACGCCGCAAATCACCGAAAGCCGCTACGGCTCGCACTATTGCTCGGAGCCGATCGAAATCATCGTCGGCGATGCCTTCGGGCTCGATCCCGACGTCTTGCGTGACTGCGCTGCGGTATTCGATCGCGCAGCGATCATTGCGCTGCCAGCAGAGCTGCGCATCCGCTACGCCGACGAACTCTATGGATGCCTGCCTGGCGACTGTCGTGGCCTGTTGATCACCCTCGAATATCCGCAGGCCGAGCGCGATGGCCCGCCGTTCTCCGTCCCCGAAGACGAAATGCACGCCCGATTCGATCGCGAGTGGAACGTCGATCGCATCGATCGACGCCCGATTCCGGCCGACCATCCCGGTTTCGTCGGTGGTGTTTCGCGGCTCGACACTGCCGTCTACGCACTGCACAAGCGCTAGCCGGGCAATGCCGCGTTGTGCACCCCGGCCACCGCACGCCCGGACGGATCGGCCATGTTCGCGAACGCGGCATCCCAGGCGATCGCCGCCGGTGACGAACAGGCGATCGACTTGCCGCCCGGCACCGTGTTCGCGCAGGCCTCGCCGGGGAAGCTCTCCTCGAACAGGCGGCGATAGAAATACGCCTCCTTGGTCTGCGGCGTGTTGATCGGAAATCGCTGCCCTGCGGAGGCGAATTCGTCGTCGCCGACGTGTGCATCTGCGTGCGCCTTCAGTCCGTCGATCCAGCCGTAGCCCACGCCATCGCTGAACTGTTCCTTCTGCCGCCACAAGATCTCCTTGGGCAGATAGCCATCGAACGCCTCGCGCAACACCGATTTCTCGATGCGTCCGCCTCCCGACATCTTGTGTTTCGCATCCATGCGCATCGCCACGTCCATGAACTCGACGTCGAGGAAGGGCACCCGGGGCTCCACCCCCCAGGCCATCATCGACTTGTTGGCGCGCAGGCAGTCGTAGCTGTGCAATGCATCCAGCTTGCGCACCAGCTCGTCGTGGAACTCGCGGGCGTTCGGCGCCTTGTGGAAATACAGATAGCCGCCGAACAACTCATCGCTACCCTCGCCCGACAGCACCATCTTCACTCCCATCGCCTTGATCCGCCGCGCCAGCAGGAACATCGGCGTCGATGCGCGGATGGTGGTGACGTCATAGGTTTCGATATGGCGAATCACTTCCGGCAATGCATCCAGTCCTTCCGCGAAGGTGTAGGTGAAGCCGTGGTGCACGGTGCCCAGCGCATCCGCTGCAATTTGCGCAGCCGCAAGATCGGGCGAACCCTCCAGGCCGATGGCGAAACTGTGCAAGCGCGGCCACCACGCTTCGCCACGATCGTCATCTTCGATGCGCTGGCGCGCAAACTTCGCCGCACACGCCGCAACCAGCGATGAGTCCAATCCGCCCGACAACAGCACGCCATAGGGCACGTCGCTCATCAACTGGCGATGCACCGCGCGTTCGAATGCCGCGCGCAACTCCGCTTTGTCGGCGGCGACGCCTTCCACTGCATCGTATTCGCGCCAGGCGCGCCTGTACCAGCGCACCGGCTCGCCGCCACGCGCACTGTCGTAGACGTGGCCCGGCGGGAATGCGGCGACATCCTCGCAAACGCGCGCGATCGCCTTCATCTCCGATGCGACCCAAATCCGGCCATCGGCATCGTGCCCCCAGTACAACGGGCAGATGCCCATGTGGTCGCGGGCGATGAGGTAGCGCCCCGCCTTCTCGTCCCACAACGCGAACGCGAAGATCCCGTTGAGCCGACCGAGCCAGGTTTCCGCCGGTTCGCCATCACGATAGAGCGCGTTGATGACTTCGCAGTCGGACCCGGTCTGGAACGCGTACGGGTGTGCGAGACGACGCTCGAGCTCGCGGTGGTTGTAGATTTCGCCGTTCACCGCCAGCACCAGGCCGCCGTCGTCGGAACGGATCGGTTGCGCGCCACCGGCGGGATCGACGATCGCCAGGCGTTCATGCACCAGCAACGCATTCGCGCCGGCATGCACCCCACTCCAGTCGGGGCCGCGATGGCGCTGGCGCGCGGACAGCGACAACGCAAGCGGCCGCAGCGGTTGCAGGTCGGCGCCGGGGCGCAGGTCGAAAACGGCGAGGATGGAACACATGGCGGGACTCCCGGGTTTTGAATGCATGAAGTTTTGAAGGACACAGAACGAAAAAGCCCGCACGTTTCGGTGCGGGCTTTCGGGTGTTGAGCGGGTGACGCGCGCTAACGACCGACCCGCGGGGGGCTGGCGTTGTTGCGATTATTGATGGCGAAGGCGCGGGTCATGGCCTGACCTTACCCCAGTTTTGCCGCAGTGCGCAACGGTTGCACCAGCAACCGTTCGGCCGGGACCTGCGGGAACCTTTTCCGAGGCCACTGCATCGGACGTATAACAGACTGGAGGATCCGCCATGTCGAACATCCGCATCGCCACCGATTACGCCTCGGCATCACTCGCCGAACTGGTGGTGCTGGCCCGCGCCGGCGAACGCGAGGCCTACCGCCACATCATCCAGCGCTCCAACCAGCGGTTGTTCCGCACCGCCCGTGCAGTCCTCAATGACGACGCCGAAGCCGAAGACGCCCTGCAGGACGCCTACACCAATGCGTATTCGGCACTCGGTGATTTCCGTGGCGATGCCGAGGTCACCACCTGGCTGACGCGCATCGTGCTCAATGCCTGTTACCAGCGCCTGCGTGCACGCCGCCCTGCGGTCGATCTCGATCAGGTCGAGGCCGCGCACGACGACACCCACATCCTGCAATTCCCGACGAGGTATGGCATGGAAGATCCCGCGAATTCCGCTGCACGGGTCGAGATTCGCGGTTTGATCGAATCCGCGGTGGGCATGCTGCCGGAAGCTTTCCGCATCGTCTTCGTATTGCGCGACATCGAAGGCTGCAGCGTCGAGGAAACCGCGCAGGCGCTCGGCATCCGCGAGGAAACGGTGAAAACGCGTCTGCATCGCGCGCGCCGGCAGTTGCGCGACGCCCTGCACGACAGCGTCGAGACCTCGCTGCACGACGCTTTCCCCTTCCTCGGCCCCCGTTGCGCACGCCTGACCGCCGCAGTGATGCAGCGACTCGAACCCGATCCCCACGATCCACCCACCCCAGGAGACCACTGACATGCTCGGTTATGCACTTATCGTTTTCGCCATCGCCGCGCTCGGCGGCCTGGTGATGGCCGCGCGCGTCCTGCGCGGACAGTTCGCTCCGTGGGCGCTCTCGCTGCTGCACGCACTGCTCGGCGCCACCGGGCTCGTGCTCCTCATCCTGCTGCTGCTCCAGGGTTCGACGCCGCAGCGAGTGATGATCGGCTTCGCCCTGCTGGTACTTGCGGCGCTCGGCGGCTTCTTCCTGGCATCGTTCCATCTCCGCCGCGCCCTGCCGCCGAAAGCGATCGTCATCATCCACGCGGGCGTTGCCGTCGCCGGCTTCCTCACCCTGCTGAGCGTGGCGATCTGACCATGGCTGCGCGCCATCCACTGCATCCCGCGCTGGTGCATTTCCCGGTGGCGTGCTGGTCGCTGGCGACGGCTGCCGACCTTGCCAGCCTCCATTTCGGCGAACGCGCATGGTGGCTGGGCGGAATGCTGGTGCTGGTCGGCTGTGTGCTGGCCTTGCCGGCCATGCTCGCCGGCTTGTACGAGATGACGCGCATCCCTACCGGCAGTCCGGCGATGCAGACCGTGTACCTGCACATGGGCGCGATGCTCGTTGCGTTCACGCTGTATCTCGCCAGCCTGTTATTGCGCGCCCAACACTTCCAGTTGCATCGGCCCGGCAATGCCTCGCCCGCCTTCGACATTGCCGGGTTTCTTGCACTCGCCGTGGGCGGCTGGTGCGGCGGCCGGATCGTCTACCACTACGGCATCGGGACACGTGCCGGCTGATCAACCGGTACCAAGCAAGCGCTCGATCACCGCACCATACAGCCCCGGCAAGCGTTCCAGGTCCTCGACGTGGACGTGCTCGTCGACCTTGTGGATGCTGGCGTTGACCGGCCCGATCTCGACGCACTGCGCACCCAGCGGCGCGATGAAGCGCGCATCGGACGTACCGCCACCGGTGCTTTCTTCCGGCGCAGCGCCCGAGACTTCAGTCAACACTTCGCGTACCACACGACGCAATTCGCCTTCCGGGGTGAAGAACGGCTCGCCACCGCGTTGCCACTCGATCGCGTAATCGAGGCCGTGCGATTTCAGCACCGCTTCGCAGGCCTGTTCCAGCCGTTCCGCGCTCCAGTTCGGGTTGTAGCGCAGGTTGAACAGCACGTCGAGCCGGCCGGGAATGACATTGTTGGCGCCATTGCCGGCGTGGGTGTCGGTGATCTGGAAACTGGTCGGCGGGAAAGTTTCGTAGCCATCGTCCCAGCGGCGCGCGGCGAGCTCCGCCAACGCAGGCAGCGATTGATGGATCGGATTGCGCGCCTTCTCCGGATAGGCGACATGGCCCTGGATGCCGCGCACGTGCAACTTCGCCGACAAGGTGCCGCGCCTGCCAACGCGCACCAGATCGCCCAATTTTTCCTTGGATGATGGCTCGCCGGTAATGCACCAGTCGATGCGCTGGCCGCGTTCGCGCAACGTGGTCGCCACGCGACGCACGCCATCGATCGCCACGCCCTCCTCGTCCGAGGTCAGCAGGATCGTCAATGTGCCACGATGGTCCTGGTGTTTCGCAACGAATTGCTCCGCCGCGATCACGAAGGCGGCGACGCCGCTCTTCATGTCGGCGGCACCACGCCCGTAGAGCACGCCATCGCGGATGTCCGGCACGAAGGGATCGCTGCTCCATGCGTCGCGTGGCCCCGGCGGCACCACGTCGGTATGGCCGAGCAGCACCAGTACCGGAGCGCCCTCGCCATGCGTCGCCCACAGGTTGTCGACATCGCCGTACCGCAATGATTCGCAACGGAACCCGGATTTCGCCAGTCGTTCGGCGATCAGCGGCAGGCACCCGGCATCATCCGGCGTGATCGAACGGCGTTCGATCAATGTTTTCGTCAGTTCAAGAACAGCGCTCATGCCCCGCATTGTGCCCGGCTCGCCGGCCTGCATGCCAGCGGGCGTTCGCGGGCTCGCGGTTGTCGCTGTTCGGATTCCCCGCTCACCCGAACAGCTTCTTGAACGCGTTGTCGCTGAAGCCCTGATGGATACGGCCATCGTCCATCACCACCAGAGGACGCTTCACCAGCGTCGGATGTTCGCGCAGCAGCAGTTTCCACTCGGCATCGGAACCCGGCGTCTTGCGATTGGGCGGAAGGTTACGCCAGGTGGTCGACGACTTGTTGATCAGCGCATCCCAGCCGCCCACCGCGTCCTTCCACGCCACGAAAGTCTCGGGCGCTTGCGGCGATTCGCGCACGTCGACGAAGCTGTAGTCGATCGCGAAGCGTTTCAGCCAGTTCTGCGCCTTCTTGCAGGTATCGCAGTTCTTCAGTCCGTAGAGCGTCGGCATGGATCCTCACTTCTGCAGCACGGAAACTTCGATCGCGGTCGGATGTGCGGCGTCCTGGTAGACGCGCTGGGTCGCCTTGATGAAGTCGCTGTCCTTGGCCTGGTAGATGTTCGGCACGTACTTCTGCGGATTGCGGTCGATGAAGGGGAACCACGTCGACTGCACCTGCACCATGATGCGGTGGCCGGCCTTGAAGGTGTGGAACACGTCGTTGAGTGTGTAGTTCACCGCGGTCGGCTGGTTGGGCACGAACGGTTCCGGCTTCTCGAAACTGTTGCGGAAACGCGCGCGCATCGGTTCGCCGCGCACCATCGTCTGCTGGCCGCCGCGATCGGGCTTGCCGGCGCGACGATCCTCATCCGTATACCCCGGCATCTTGTCGGGATTGACGTCGATCAGCTTGACGATGAAATCGGAATCGGTGCCGCTGGTGCTCACCCACAGCTTGACCTTGATCGGCCCGGCGAGCGTGGTGTCCGCGGCCAGCGGTTCGCTGGTGTAAGTGATCACGTCCGGGCGCGACGATGCGAAGCGCTGGTCGGCGGCGATGTAGTCGCGACTCCAGCGGTTGATGATCTCGGTGGTGTACGGCACCGGATGCGCGGGATCGCTGACGTATTCGCCGTAACCCTTGGCGATCGTCGGCTTGGCATCGAACTTCAGGCCGTTGCCCGGCTGGAAATAGATCGTGCGCGGCGTGACGTTCTTCGGCGGCCAGCTGTCGAAACGCTGCCACTGGTTGCGACCGGTCTCGAACACCCAGGCTTCTGGCAGGTCCGGATCCGGACCACCCTTCAGCCAATGCTTGAAGAACGCATATTCGATCGGGCGGTAATCGAGCGCGGTATCGCGACCGAATTCGGCATCGCCGACGCTGCGGCCATTGCCGCGCAACCAGCCGCCGTGCGTCCACGGCCCGATGATGATCGAGTTGTGGATACCGGGATTCTTCTGCTCGACCGCCTTGTACAGGTGCAGCGGACCGTAGAGGTCCTCGGTGTCGAACCAGCCGCCGACGAACAGCACCGCTGCCTTGACGTTGTTCATCTTCGAGGGAAGGTCACGGTCCTGCCAGAATTTGTCGTAATTCGGGTGGGCAACCATGTCGTCCCAGAACGCGATCGGCTGCACGAAGCGCTTGGGCGCATTCGAGAGCGCACCGAGCTTCAGGTAGTAGTCGTAGCCGTCGGGCGTGCCGAAATCGACGCCCTTCGGCTGTTCCGGCGTCGGCTTGGGATGCGGATAGCCAAAGCCGCCGTTGAAGAAGCCATAGGCCATGTTGAGCACGAAGGCGCCGTTGCGATGCATGTCGTCACCGAGGAACCAGTTGCCGATCGGCGCCTGCGGCGACACTGCGACCAGCGCCGGATGGGTGTTGATCGCGCCGATCGCGGTGTAGAACCCGGGATAGCTGATGCCCCACTGCCCGACCTTGCCGTTGTTGCCGCGGATGTTCTTGACCAGCCAGTCGACGGTGTCCCAGGTGTCGGTGGTTTCATCGACCTTGCCGCCGACCGGACGCATGTTGACGTACTCGCCTTCCGACATGAAACGGCCGCGCACGTCTTGGAACACGAAAATGAACCCATCCTTCTCGTAGTCGGCAGTCTGGCCCAGCGTGTTCTTGTACTTGTCGCCATAGGGACCAGCGGAGTACGGCGTGCGCTGCATCAACATCGGATAGGTCTTGCCAGGGCCGGCATCCTTGGGCGAATACACCACCGTGTGCAACTTCACCCCGTCGCGCATGGCAACGTCGTATTCCTGCTTGTCGTAATGCGCCTTGACGTATTCGCCGCGCGCCTTCATCTCCGCCATCATGTCGGCCATTGCCGCATTTGCGGGCGCCTTGGCAGATGCGGTGGATTGGGCAGTGACAGTCGTGGTGGCCGTCGCAGCGATCAGCGTGGCGGCCAGCAGGGAGGTCTTGAGGCGCATGGCAGGAATCCGGGAGGAATCCTGCAGTTTTCGCACTAACCGCGACTCCCGGCATAGGCCGGAAGTCATGGTCATGGGTCAATCAGCCAAACCGCGCAGCAATTCGTTGACCGATGTCTTGGCGCGGGTCTTCTCGTCGACCTGCTTGACGATCACCGCGCAATACAACGAATGGCTGCCATCGGCCGACGGCAGCGATCCCGATACCACCACGCTGCCCGGCGGCACCGCGCCATAGCTGATTTCCTTGGTGGCGCGGTTGTAGATGCGGGTCGACTGGCCGATGAAGACGCCCATGCCGATCACGCTGTGGTGGCCGACGATCACGCCCTCGACGACTTCCGAACGCGCCCCGATGAAGCAGTGGTCCTCGATGATGGTCGGCGACGCCTGCAAGGGTTCCAGCACGCCGCCGATGCCGGCGCCGCCACTGATGTGGCAGTGCTTGCCGACCTGCGCGCAGGAACCGACCGTTGCCCAGGTGTCGACCATCGTGCCCTCGCCGACATGCGCACCGATGTTGACGAAGCACGGCGTCAGCACCACGTCCTTGGCCAGATGCGCGCCACGACGGACGATGCTGCCCGGCAGCGCGCGTACGCCCAACGCGCGGAAACGCTCTGCGTCGAATCCTTCGAAACGCAGCGGGATCTTGTCCCACCACGGCGCCGGATCGCCCGGCATCAGGCGCATGTCCTGGGTGCGAAAATACAGCAGCACGGCCTTCTTCAGCCATTCGTTGACATGCCAACCGTCGCCGTGCGGTTCGGCAACGCGCAGCACGCCGTCTTCCAGTCCGGCGATCGCGGCATCGACGTGTGGGCGCAAGGCATCAAGTTCGGCAGCAGCGAGTTCTGCACGCCGCTCCCATGCGGATTCGATGGTCTGCTGCAACGATGGTGCGGTCATGCATGGTCTCCCTGGAGGATGGCGGACAATGCCTGGCCCAGGTCGTCCTGCGCGGCACTGTCCAGAGGGTGCCCGTCGGCGCGACTGATCCGAAAGACGTCTTCGGCGCGCTCACCGAAGGTGGCGATGCGGGCATCGTGCACTGCATAGCGATGTTGCAGCAACAGATGCGCGATGTCGGCAAGCAGTCCCGGGCGGTCGTTGCAGACGATCGCGAGCACGCTGCGTCCGTATTCTTCGGAAAACCCGACCTGCGGCGCAATGCGGAAATGCCGGAGATGGCTCGGTCGCGAATGGCGCGCCGGCTTCACCTGATCGAGGGGGCGCGACAGCACGTCGGTGAGCCGACGTTCGACCTCGATCGGTTCGACTGCACGACGGGCATCACGGGGCATCAGCACGAAGGTATCGAGCACATGCCCTTGCGGCGCATCCAGCAGGCGTGCATGCAACACATCGAGGCCGATGCGATCAAGCGTGGCGACAATGGCAGCGAACAGTCCTGGACGATCAGGCGTGTGCACCAGCAATTCCAGCGTGGCGTCACCGGCGGCGGGGTGGCGTGCGGCAACGCGCGTTTCTCCCGCACGCATGCTCGAGAGTTGCGCCGCCATCCACGCCAACTGTTCGGCGCGGGCATGGAGGAAGCTGCGATCGGGCAACCAGCGCATGCCGTCATCGCCATGCCCCATGCCATCAAGCAGCAAACCGACGTTGGCCTGCGTCTCGGCGATGCGCGCATCGATGGAGACGGGATCATCGGAACCACGGCGCAACGCCAGCCGTGTCGCGGCGTAGAGATCGCCGAGCAGGCGATCCTTCCATGCGTTCCACAACTTGGGCGACGTCGCTGCGATGTCGGCGCAGGTCAGCAGGTAGAGATGGTCCAGGCGCTCGCGGTCGCCGACGAGCTTCGCGAACTTCTGCACCACTTCGGCATCGCTGATGTCCTGCTTCTGCGCGGTCACCGACATCGTCAGGTGCTGTTCCACCAGCCATGCCACCAGCGCGGTGTCGGCATCGGAGAGATCGTGGGCGATGCAGAACTCGCGCGCGTCCACCGCCCCGAGCACGGAATGATCGCCACCGCGACCCTTGGCGATGTCGTGGAACAGGCCAGCCAGCAACAGCAACTCGGGCTTGCGCAGCTGTGGCCACACTTCATGCGCACGGGCGAAACGCTGGGTGTCGGCACCACTGGCGAACAAGGCAAAATTGCGCAACAGCGCCAACGTGTGTTGATCAACGGTATAGGTGTGGAACAGGTCGAACTGCATGCGCCCGGTCACCCGCGCGAACGCCGGAATCCAGCGCGCCAGCACACCGAGGCGCGCCATCCGTTCCAGTGTCGCCACCGCGCCTGGCGCGGCCAACAATTGCATGAATCGTTCGCGCAATGCCGGCGATGCATCCGTGTAGGCAGGCACCGACGGCAAGGCTTCAGCCAACGCGCGCGCGGTGCGTGAATGCAGGCCGCGCACCGCGGGCTCACGTTCCCAGGTCGCGAACAGATCGAAGATGCGCCCGGAATCGCCTGCAGGCCAAGCCGGATCGCGCGCAACCAGGTAGCCGCGCTGCATTTCGAACTCGTCGTCGATCGCCTCGGCAACCGCCTCGCCTTCCAGCTGTTCCTCGAATCGCTGCAGGAGGCGATCACCGATCCGCTGCACCCGCGCTGCGCTGCGATAGAACTCCTGCATCATCGCTTCGACCGTGGCGTTGTCCGCCTGCTCGACGTGATTCATTCGCGCCGCCAGCGCACGCTGGTGGTCGAAGCGCAGGCGCTCCTCACGCTTGCCGGCAACCAAGTGCAAGCCGTAGCGCAAGCGTTGCAGCACCGCCGCCGCACCTTCCAGCGTGCCGCGCTCGCCGTGCCCGACCTGACCCAACGATTCCAGCGCATCCAGCCCGGTCGCCCCGAGCACGCGCATCGCCATCCAGCGCAGCGTCTGCAGATCGCGCAGCCCGCCCGGGCCTTCCTTGATATTGGGTTCGAGATTGTCGGCGGTATCGTCGAATCGGGCGTGGCGCGCCCGCAATTCCTCGCGCTTGCCCTCGAAGTACTGCACCGGTGACCACGTGCGCTCGGGCGCGATGGCATCGGCCAGTTCCGCCACCGCTGCTTCTCCTCCGGCCAGCAGGCGCGCATCCATCAATGCGGTGATTGCGGTGATGTCGTCGCGGGCCGCAATGATGGTTTCATCGCGCGATCGCACGCTGTGCGAGACCGGGATGCGCGCATCCCACAGCAAGGCAATGCAGCGCGAGATCGCATCAGCGGCGTCGGGGTGTGCAGCCTGCTCCGTCAACACCAGCAAATCGACATCGGACTGCGGATACAGGCTGGATCGGCCGTAACCGCCCACCGCGAACAACGCAGCCTCGATCGAATCCGGAATGCACTGCGCCCACGCCTCGCGCACCAAGGCATCGATGCCGGCAGAACGCGCGGCGGTCAGCGTCGCTGCGGCCTCGTCGCGATCGAAACGCGCGGCGAGCTGCGCATCCAGTGCTTGCACGCGTTCACGCGCAGACTGCGCCCATGCGGCGTCAGCAGCGGAATCAATCACGCCGGTGGCGGCGGACTGCCGGCCGAAACCGTCAGCACCTCATGGCCGGTCCCGGTCACCACGATCATGTGCTCCCACTGCGCCGAGAGCTTGCGATCCTTGGTGACCACGGTCCAGCCGTCTGGCAGCAGCTTGGTGTGGAAACCGCCTTCATTGATCATCGGTTCGATGGTGAAGGTCATGCCCGGCACCAGCACCAGCCCCTGCCCCGGCTTGCCGTAGTGCTTCACCTGAGGTTCGTCGTGATAGATCTTGCCAATGCCGTGGCCGCAGTAATCGCGCACCACGCTGAAGCGCTCGGCTTCGGCGAGCTGCTGGATCGCATGGCCGACGTCTCCGAGGGTGGCACCCGGCTTCACGGCGCGGATACCCGCCCACATCGCCTTGTAGGTGGTCTCGACCAGGCGCTTCGCCATCACCGACGGCTCGCCGACGAAATACATGCGGCTGGTATCGCCATGCCAGCCGTCCTTGATGACGGTGACGTCGATATTGACGATGTCGCCATCCTTGAGGATCTTGGCGTCGCTGGGGATGCCGTGGCAGATCACGTTGTTGACCGAGGTGCACAAGGTCTTGGGGTAACCGCGATACCCGATGTTGGCCGGGATCGCACCCTGTACGTTGACGATGTGCTCGCGGGCGATGCGGTCGAGTTCCTCGGTGCTGACGCCCGGGCGGACATGCTCGGCCATGAGGTCGAGGACCTCGGACGCGAGGCGCCCGGCTTCGCGCATGGCTTCGATTTCGGCGGCGTTCTTGATATGCATGCGGGCATTATCCCCGATCCGTCAAGGGCGGAGACTGGCAAGATGCAAACCGGATGGCGGGTGTTGGTGGCCAGTCCGGGGAGCGGCCGTTCCGCCGCATGGATGCGGCGGACGAGCCCCCATGGATGGGTTTACGGCGTGCCGCGAACCGGACTGGCCACCAGCGGCCGCCCTCCGGGGCCGTAGCACCATACGCAGCCTCTCAGGATCTGCTATCATTGTTGGCTGTTTCACGCCCACGCCATGCGTCATTGGCGAATACACACCTGCAGCACACACCCGCGCCGGGGTGTCCCGAGGCTTCCAGCCACGGGATCTGTCGCGGAGGCCGCAGGGAGGCCCAACCCCGGAATCCGTCGCCCTCGCGGGCGAACCGCCATCCATTCCCTTCGGCGGTGGATTCCCCATCAGGAGTATCAGCAATGCCCCAGATCACCATGCGCCAGATGCTGGAAGCCGGCGTCCATTTCGGCCACCAGACCCGCTACTGGAACCCCAAGATGGGCCCGTACATCTTCGGTGCCCGCGGCAAGATCCACATCATCAACCTCGAAAAGACCGTCCCGCTGTTCAACGACGCGATGAACTTCCTCTCGAAGATCGCCCAGAAGCGCGGCACCGTGCTGTTCGTCGGCACCAAGCGCAGCGCGCGTGATTCCGTGAAGGAAGAAGCCGAGCGTTGCGGCCAGCCGTTCATGACCCAGCGCTGGCTGGGCGGCACCCTGACCAACTTCGCCACCGTGAAGAAGTCGGTCAGCCGCCTGAAGGAACTGGAAGCCGCGGAAACCGACGGCACCTTCCAGAAGCTGGTCAAGCACGAAGTGATGACCCTGCGCCGCGAGCGCGACAAGCTGGAAGCCTCGCTGGGCGGCATCAAGGACATGAACCGCCTGCCCGACGCCCTGTTCGTGATCGACATCGGCCATGAAGACATCGCCATCAAGGAAGCCAAGACCCTCGGCATCCCGGTGGTCGCCGTCGTCGACACCAACTACGACCCGGCCCTGGTCGACTACGCCATCCCCGGCAACGACGACGCCATCCGCGCCGTGCAGCTGTACGCCCGCGCCGCCGCCGACGCCGTGCTGGAAGGCAAGGCCGCCTCGCCGAACGCCGCCAGCGTGAGCGAGGACGACTTCGCCGCCGAAGGCAAGCCGGCCCGCGGCCGCGCCCCGGCCCGCAACAAGGCCAATGCCGCCAAGGCTGCCGAAGGCGAAGGCGAAGTGATGGCCCGTGCCGAAGCCGAAGTGGCCGAGAACGAAGCCGTCGAGCGCGACGCCGCGGTGTAATCCCGCCGCAACCGGGCCGGCGCCGCGAACATCTGGCCCCGGCTTGGTTGATCAACGCGTCGCAACGCGCGTGACGTCACAAAGGCGTCGTGTTTATTTCTTCAAATATCGCGTTTCTCCCCTCGCAATGAGGGGAGCTACCGCATTAACAAACACCCGAGGTTTACCCAATGGCAGAAATCACCGCTTCCCTGGTCAAGGAACTGCGCGAGCGCACCGGCGCCGGCATGATGGAGTGCAAGAAGGCACTGACCGAAAACAACGGCGACATCGACGCCGCGGCCGAGTGGCTGCGCAAGTCGGGCCTCGCCAAGGCCGACAAGAAGGCCGACCGCGTGGCCGC
>JAFEBY010000006.1 GCA_018242465.1 Pseudomonadota bacterium
GACGACGCCAGCCAGAAGCTCAAGGTCGGCGACGAAGTCGAAGCCAAGATCATCGGCAACGACCGCAAGAGCCGCGTGATGCAGCTGTCGATCAAGGCCAAGGATCAGGACGAGATGCACGAGACTCTGGCCGAGTACAACAAGCAGTCCAGCGATGCCTCGAGCGGTACCACCCAGTTGGGTGCGCTGCTGCGCGAGCAGCTCGGTCGTTCCGAGTAATCTGTAGTTGCAACGACACGGGCCGGCGCGAGCCGGCCCGTGGTTGTGGTGGTGGGGACCACCATCGGGATCGCGCCAATTGGAATGGGGATGACCAAGTCCGAACTGATCGAAATCCTGGCCGGCCAGCAGCCTCATCTGAGAGAGGATGATGTCGAGTTGGCGGTGCGCCTGATGCTCGACATGATGGCCGCCTCGCTTGCGACCCATGAGCGGATCGAGATCCGCGGTTTTGGCAGTTTTTCCGTGCATTACCGTCCTCCGCGGACCGGGCGCAATCCGCGTACCGGCGAAGCGGTAGAGCTGCCGGCACGCCATGTGCCGCATTTCCGTCCCGGCAAGGAACTGCGCGAGCGCGTGAGTTCGGTGGAACCGAAGCCGGAAGAAGATTGACCACGGCAGCAAGGCCGTGATGTGTGCAGGGCATGGGTTAGAGTGACCCGTCCCGATCAGGTGGCATGAACATGTTCGAATTTCTTGATCAGTGGCTGTGGGTCGCGATCTTCGTGCCCGTGGCGGCCGTGATCGGCTGGATCCTCGGGCGTCGTGGTGGCGCGCGCCTGCATGACAGCCAGGTCAGCCGGCTCTCGACGACCTATTTCCGCGGCCTGAACTATCTGTTGACCGAACAGCCGGACAAGGCAATCGAGTTGTTCCTGCATGTCGCCGAGCTCGACAAGGACACCTTCGAGACGCAAGTGGCGATTGGCCACCTGTTCCGCCGCCGCGGTGAGGTCGACCGTGCAATCCGCATGCACCAAGGATTGGTGGAACGCCGCGACCTCAGCGACCAGCAGCGCGTGCAGGCCCTGCTTGCGCTGGGCGAGGATTACATGCGTTCGGGCCTGCTCGATCGTGCCGAAACCGTGTTCACCGAACTCGCTGCGCTCGACCAGCGGGCACCACTGGCACTGAAGCACCTGATCGGCATCTATCAGTCGGAACGCGATTGGGGCAAGGCGATCGAGAACGCCCAGCGCTACGAAACCGTCACGGGCGAGCCGATGGGCAAATTGATCGCGCAATTCGAATGCGAGCTGGCCGAACGCCATCGTTCGAGCGGTGACGCCAGCGCAGCCCTGCAGTCGGTGACGCGCGCCTACGAGGCCGACCCCACCTGTTGCCGCGCCGGCATGATCGAAGGTCGCATCGCCCAAGAGCGTGGTGACGATATTGCAGCGATCCGCGCCTGGGAGCGCGCCGCGCGCCACGATTCCGATTTCCTGCCGGAAATCCTGCCGCCGCTGCTCGAATGCTATGAACGCGTCGGAGATGTGCCGGGTGCGCGCGGGTTCCTGAGTGAAATGAGCGAGCACTATCGCGGTGTCGCCCCGGTGCTCGCACTGACGCGACTGGTCGAGCGCCAGGATGGCATCGGCGCGGCACGCGATTATCTCGCACAGCAATTGCGCGACCGCCCGTCGGTGCGTGGCGAGGCGGCGCTGATCGACCTCACGTTGAACGATGCTTCGGCCAACAATGAAGCGACGTTGCACAACCTGCGCCAGATTACCGACCAGTTGCTGGTGCGCAATCCCAGCTATCGCTGCAATCGCTGCGGATTCGGTGCACGTTCGCACCACTGGCAATGCCCAAGCTGCAAGGAGTGGGCGACAGTGAAGCCGCTGCTCAACTACGCCGTGGTCTGATGCCGGCGTTCGGCTGGCTGCTGTGCCTGGTCGCTGCCCTGGTCGGCAGCGCATGGGCATTGCGTTACGCGCGCCGCGAGCAACTGCTCGATCATCCCGAAGAGCGCAGCAACCACGCCATGCCGACACCGCGAGGCGGTGGCATCGCGATGGTGGCGGTGATGGCGGGCGTATTGGCATGGATGGCGTTTGCCCATGCCAGCGAACGCCTTGTGCTGCTGGCGATGCTGGCCGGACTGGTGCTCGTCGGTGCGATCGGCTGGCTGGACGACCATCGCCCGGTATCGGCGCGCATCCGCCTCGCCTTGCATGTGCTGGCTGCCATCCTGGTGGCGCTGGCCATGGCCGTGTCGGGTTGGCCAGCCTGGATATCGGCATTGGCACTGGTGGGGATCCCGGTGCTGGTCAATATCTGGAACTTCATGGACGGCATCGATGGCATCGCCGCGACGCAAGCCCTGACTTGGGGTCTGGCCTTGCTGCTGTGGACGCCGCCCGCGCTGGCGGGTGGGGTTGGCTTGGCACTGGCGATGGCCAGCCTCGGCTTCCTGCCGTTCAATTTTCCGCGGGCCCGCATCTTCATGGGGGACGTCGGGAGCGGGGCTCTGGGGTTCCTGGTTGCGGGCAGCGGCCTGTTGCTGGCGCGGGAGCGGGGCAGTACAGCGCTGGCAAGTCTTTGCATCCTCGCCCCTTTCCTGGTCGATGCCGGATTGACGTTGCTGCGGCGAATCTGGCGCCGTGAGCGCTGGTGGCAGGCCCACTCGCAGCACGCGTACCAGCAACTTGCGCGCGTCTGGGGCAGTCATGCTGCCGTGACCGTCCTCTATCTGACACTGGCTGCTTCAGGGGCCGTTCTGGCTGGGATGTTAAGATTTCAAGGAACCACGGTCACGATTTCGTTCATATTGCTGTGGTATACCGGACTCGCTGCACTGTGGAGGGGAGCACAGTTTCGGGTTAGTTGAACTTCATGGGAGAGGGTCTTGGCGACAATGCGTGATCGGTTGAATGCATGGTTGCCGAGAGGATTGATCGTCGCCCACGATCTTGCGATTGTCTGGGTGACTTGGGTCGGGTTGCACTGGATTCGCTATGGCATCCAGTCGGCAGGCCCGTTGCCGCCACAGGCCGATTCCTGGTCTAGCCAAACTGCCATTGTGCTGTTCGCCCAAGGCCTGGTGTTCTGGCGGGTCGGGCTTTATCGGGGTCTGTGGCGTTTCGCCAGTACCCCGGACCTCTGGAACATCCTGAAGGCGGCGGTGGCCGGGATCGTGGTCATCACCCTGTCCCTGTTCGTCTACAACCGCCTTGTCGGGGTTCCACGCAGCGTGTTGCTGCTCTATCCGTTCGTGCTGGCTGGCCTGCTGGGTGCGCCGCGCCTGCTGTATCGCGCCTGGAAGGATTCCAGCGAGCAACGTCAGCTGTCTGCGACGGCGACCCGCGTCCTCATTCTCGGTGCCGGACGTGCCGGCGAACAGCTGGTGCGTGACCTGCGCCGGACCAGTGCCTACCACCCAGTCGGCTTCCTCGATGATTCGCCGCAACTGCGCGGCGGCAAGCTGCATGGCATCCCCGTGCTTGGCACCATCAACCAGGCAGCGGACATCGCCCGCAAGACGGCGGCGCGCCTGCTGATCATTGCGATGCCTTCGCTGGATGCGACGTCCATGCAACGGATCATCACCACTTGCGAGCGCAGTGGCCTGCCGTTCCGCATGGTGCCGCGCCTGAAGGATGTGCTCGAAGGTCGCGCCATGCCTGGCCAGCTCAAGGAAGTGGATATCGACGATCTGCTCGGCCGCGAGCCGGTGGTCTCGGACTGGCGTGCGATCCGTGAGTGGCTGGGCGGGCGCTCGGTGCTGGTGACCGGCGCCGGCGGGTCGATCGGTTCGGAACTCTGCCGCCAGTGCGCGCGCCAAGGCGCGAAACGGATCACGCTGCTGGAGTTCGACGAATTGTCGTTGATGCGCATCCATGCCGAATTGCAGCGCGATTTCGCCTCGATCGAACTGATCCCGATCCTCGGCGACTGCGGCGATGCCGCGGTCGCGCGGCGCGCGCTCGAGCTTTCGGAAGCGGATGCCGTGTTCCATGCCGCGGCCTACAAGCAGGTGCCGGTGCTGGAATCGCAATTGCGCGAGGCGATTCGCAACAATGCCTTGGCATCACAAACAATGGCGGCGGCCAGTGCCAAGGCAGGCGTCAGCACGTTCATCCTGATCTCTACCGACAAGGCGGTGGATCCGGTCAATGTGCTGGGCGCGAGCAAGCGTCTTGCCGAGATGCTGTGCCAGGCCTACGCCGCCGATTCGCGCACCCACTACGTCACTGTGCGTTTCGGCAATGTGCTGGATTCCGCCGGAAGCGTGGTGCCGTTGTTCCGCGACCAGATCAACAGCGGCGGCCCGGTGACCGTCACCGATCCGCAAGTCACACGCTACTTCATGACCATCCCCGAGGCCTGCCTGCTGATTCTGCAGGCAGCGGCCATCGGGTCGCATGAAGCGGTCTACACCCTCGACATGGGCAGCCCGGTGGCGATCCGCCAGCTTGCCGAACAGATGATCCGCCTTGCCGGAAAACAGCCGGGGCGCGACATCGCCATCATCTATACCGGCCTGCGTCCTGGCGAGAAGCTGCACGAAACGCTGTTCCATTCCGAAGAGCAATACCGTCGCACCGCGCATCCGAAGATCCTGCAGGGCATTGCCAGGCCAGTGGATGTGGCGATGCTGGAAGATCGCAGCCGTGCCATCCGCAAGGCCAGCGATGATTACGATCTCGATGCCCTGATCGAGCTGCTGCGCGACACGGTCCCCGAGTTCGAGCCCGAAGCCGCCGATGGTGACGCCGACAATGCGGTCGTGGTGAAATTCCCTTCCCGCGCCAGCCGCCGCTGACCCCCCCAGATTTCATGCGCATACGTACAGCAGTGTTCCCGGTTGCCGGCCTTGGCACCCGCTTCCTGCCCGCGACCAAGACCGTGCCCAAGGAGATGCTGCCGATTGTCGATCGGCCGCTGATCCAGTACGCGGTGGACGAGGCGATCGAGGCCGGGTGCGACACCCTGGTATTCGTCACCAATCGCTACAAGCACGCAGTTGCCGATTATTTCGACAAGGCCTACGAGCTTGAGCAGAAGCTGGAGAAGAGCGGCAAACAGGAACAGCTTGAGCTGATTCGCAACGTGCTGCCGTCGCACGTGCGCGCGGTGTTCGTGACCCAGGCGGAAGCGCTCGGACTCGGCCATGCGGTGTTGTGCGCCAGGGCGGTGGTCGGCGATGCGCCGTTTGCGGTGTTGTTGCCGGATGACCTGATCTGGAGTCGCGGGCCGGGGGCGTTGAAGCAGATGGCCGACCACGCCGAAGCTTCCGGTGCAAGCGTGATCGCAGTGCAGGACGTCGCACGCGCGCAGACCGGCAGCTACGGTATCGTCGATGCGCCGGCGTTTTCCGGGCGTGCGGGACACATCGAGGCGATCGTCGAGAAGCCCAAGCCCGAAGATGCGCCGAGCACGCTCGCGGTGGTCGGTCGTTACATCCTCGACCCGCGCATTTTCGGACTGCTGGAAACCACCCAGACGGGTGCCGGTGGCGAGATCCAGCTGACCGATGCCATCGCCAGCCTGCTCAACGAAAAGCCTGTCGATGCCTATCGCTTCCAGGGAACCCGTTTCGATTGCGGTACCCACCTCGGCCTGATCGAAGCCACCGTGCGGTATGCGCTCGACCATGAAATCCTGAGCGCACCGGCGGCGCAGATGATGCAGAGCGCGCTGGACGAAATGGGTGTGACCGAGACCTGAGGGAGACAGGGTGATGCGTTCGATTGCTGCGTTCGTCCTGATGGTGTCGCTGGCACTGTCTTGCGCCGCCGTCAGTGCCGAAACCTATCACTTCACGCTTGCGCGCAAGGCGCCCGCAGCCGCCGATGTACCGAAGAGCAAATCGATCGGCGAACTCGTGGTCAACGGATCGCTGACGATGCCGGCGTATGCAATCACCGTGGTCGATGGTGTCGATGGCTGGACAACGGCCAAGCCGTCGGGGATGAAAGTGGTCGGCGCAAAACTCACTGCCGCCCAAGCCTCGCGTCTCGCGGCATATTCCACGCCGTCCGGCTGGATGTTGGTGCCGCGCGATTGGAAATTGCTTGCAGGGGGCGTGGGGGCCGATGGATCTACAGCAATCGTCTTTGTGCCGCCATCGGGGCAGGGATATTTCGATTTCTACGATGCCAGTGCCTGCCGCGGGTGCGCAGAAACGCCGGCCAGCCTGTTCTTCCCGGAAGCGCGCGCGGACGCGAAGCGCGACGAATACTCCGTTTACGAAAAGAGCGCGACGCCACTTGAACTGACGCGCCTTGGCAAGCACCGCATGCTGTATCGCACCGTGGTCGACGGCCAGCGGATCGATGGCATCGCCGAGTACGACGGAGCAAGCGACTTGCCGTATCGAAACTGGGAAGTCAGCTTGCCAGCTGCGCAGCGCGATCTCGCGACGCCGATGTTGAACTGGTTCCTGCGCGCGCAACAATCCAGGCGCTAGCAGCGCGCGGACAATACTTCCAGCAGCGCGTCCCCGTAACGCTCCAGCTTGGCCGCGCCGACACCGTTGATTCCTGCCAAAGCATGGATGTCCGCGGGTGCGTGCAGCGCGATCTCGCGCAGGGTGGCGTCGTGAAAGATCACGTAGGCCGGGACGTTCTGGCTGCGTGCCGTGTCGCCACGCCAGGCACGCAGGGCATCGAAGCGCTGCTGTGCGTCCCCTGCCAGTTGTTCGTGGGTCACGGACATGGCGTTGCGGTTGCCGCGCTCGCGGCGTGATGCCTTGCGTGGTGCTCCCATGCGCAAGGTGAGCGTGGTCTCGCCGCGCAACACCGGGCCGCTGGATGCGCCCAATCGCAAGCCGCCGTACCCATCGAGGTCGCTTTCCAGCAAGCCGGCAGCCATCAATTGGCGGAACACGCTGCGCCATTGGCGGGCGTCGAGGTCGCGGCCGATGCCGTACGTGGAGAGCGCGTGGTGGCCGAATTGATGCACGCGCGCGTTGTCGCTGCCCCGCAGGACGTCGATCACGTGACCGGCACCAAAGCGCTGCCCGGTGCGATAGACGCAAGACAAGGCCTTGCGTGCAATCTCGGTGCCATCGATGGTGGCGGTCGGCGACAGGCAGTTGTCGCAGTTGCCGCAGGGGTGTGGGTACTGCTCGCCGAAGTAGGCGAGTAGCGACTGGCGACGACAGGCGGTCGATTCGCAATAGCCGAGCAGCGCGTCCAGCTTGCGGCGTTCCACCCGCTTGCGTTCATCGGGTGCGTCGGAGTTTTCGATCATCCGTTGCAGCAGCGCGGCATCGCCCATGCCGAAACCAAGCCACGCTTCGCTGGGCTCGCCATCGCGGCCGGCGCGCCCGGTTTCCTGGTAATAGCCTTCCATCGATTTCGGCAGGTCCGTGTGCGCGACGAAGCGCACGTCCGGCTTGTCGATGCCCATGCCGAAGGCAATCGTCGCCACCATCACTACGCCATCGTCGCGCAGGAAACGACGCTGGTGCCCAGCGCGTGTTTCCGCATCCAGTCCGGCGTGGTAAGGCAAGGCGTCGACGCCGTGTGCGCGCAGTGCTTCGGCGGTTGTTTCCACCTTGCGCCGCGACATGCAATAGACGATGCCGCTGGCGCCGCGATGGCGATCGATCACCTCCATCAATTGGCGCAGGCCGCCGTCCTTGGCTTCGACCGCATAGCGGATGTTGGGGCGATCGAACGAGCTGACGAAATGCCGCGCGTCTTCCAGTTGCAGGCGTTCGGCGATCTCGCGCTGGGTCGGCGCATCCGCGGTAGCGGTCAGCGCGATGCGTGGCACGTCCGGCCAACGTTCGTGCAATACGGTGAGTTGGCGATATTCCGGACGGAAATCGTGGCCCCATTGCGAGACACAATGCGCTTCGTCGATGGCGAAGAGCGCGATCCGAGACTGATCGAGCAGCGCAAGAAAGCGCGGAGTGAGCAGGCGTTCCGGCGCGACGTAGAGCAGGTCGATGTCGCCGGCGCGCAATGCCTGTTCGACGTCGGCAGCTTCCTGCGCCGATTGCGTCGAATTGAGGAACGTGGCGCGCACGCCAAGCTGGCGCAATGCATCGACCTGGTCCTGCATCAGCGCAATCAACGGTGAGACCACGATCGCCGTGCCCTTGCGCAGCAGCGCGGGCAACTGATAGCACAGCGACTTGCCGCCGCCGGTCGGCATCAACACCAAGGCATCGCTGCCAGCGGCGATGTGCTGGACGATCGCCTCCTGTTCGCCACGAAACGCCGCGTGGCCGAAAACGTCGCACAGCAGGGACAGGGCGGAATCAGGCATCGGTGACTAGCCTAGCAACAATCCGCCCGATTCCCGGGTTGCATGTTCCTCAAAGCGCTTCGAAAATTCCCGCAGCGCCCATGCCGGTGCCGATGCACATGGTCACCATGCCGTATTTCTGCTTGTGGCGACGCAGCCCGTGCACGATCGTGGCGGTGCGGACCGCGCCGGTCGCACCAAGCGGATGGCCGAGCGCGATCGCACCACCCAGCGGATTGATCTTGGACGGATCGAGCTTGCAATCACGGATCACCGCCAACGATTGCGCGGCGAAGGCTTCGTTGAGTTCGATCCAGTCGAGTTGGTCCTGCGTGATGCCGGCTTGCGCCAGCGCCTTGGGGATCGCCGCGATCGGGCCGATGCCCATGACTTCCGGGCGCACGCCGGCGACCGAGAAGCTGACGAAGCGTGCGAGCGGGGTGAGGCCGTACTGCTTGATCGCCGCTTCCGACGCCAGCAGCACGCCGGCCGCACCGTCGCTCATTTGCGAGGAATTGCCGGCCGTGACCGAGCCGCCGAACATGCCGTTGCGGAACACCGGGCGCAGTTTCGCCAGGCCTTCCAGCGTGGTGTCGGCGCGCGGGCCTTCGTCGGTGTCGACGATGCGATCGCGCGTGAGGATGCGATCGGCAGCGAGATCGGGCAGATGGCTGACGATGTCGTAGGGCGTGATTTCCTGCTTGAACTCGCCGTTGGCGATTGCCTTCAAGGCCTTCTGGTGCGAAGCCAGCGCGAACGCGTCCTGGTCCTCGCGCGAGATCTTCCATTCCTCGGCAACCTTCTCGGCGGTGATGCCCATGCCGTAGGCGATGGCGACGTTCTCGTCCTTCGCGAACACTTCCGGCGACAGCGCGACCTTGTTGCCCATCATCGGCACCATGCTCATGCTCTCAGTGCCGCCAGCCAGCATCAGGTCGGCGTTGCCCAGGCGGATCTCGTTTGCCGCCAAGGCCACGGCCTGCAGGCCCGACGAGCAGAACCGATTGACGGTCTGCGCGGCCACGGTGTTCGGCAGGCCGGCCAGCAGCACGCCGATGCGCGCCACGTTCATGCCTTGCTCGCCTTCGGGCATCGCGCAGCCGATGATGGCGTCGTCGATGCGCGCAAGGTCGATGCCCGGCGCCTGCGCGACCACAGACTTCAGCACATGCGCGAGCATGTCGTCGGGACGGGTGTTGCGGAACATGCCCTTGGGCGCCTTGCCCACGGGCGTGCGGGTGGCGGCGACGATATAGGCGTCTTGTACTTGCTTGGTCATTGTCTTGTCCTTGTCGTCGCGATCAGTTGCGGAGCGGCTTGCCGTTCTTGAGCATGTAGGCGATGCGTTCCTGGGTCTTGGGCTGCTGCGCCAGTTCGACGAAGTGCTTGCGTTCCAGGCGGATCAGCCAGTCCTCGTCCACCACGCTGTTGCGATCGACGTTGCCGCCGCA
>JAFEBY010000070.1 GCA_018242465.1 Pseudomonadota bacterium
AAGTCGCGGGCGTCGGGATGGCTGACGTCGAAGGTGCCCATCTGCGCGCCGCGGCGGCCACCGGCCGAGGACACGGTGAAGCACATCTTGTCGTAGATATCCATGAAGGACATCGGGCCCGAGGTGTAGGCGCCGGCGCCGGCGACGAAGGCGCCCTTGGGACGCAGCGTCGAGAATTCGTAGCCGATGCCGCAACCGGCCTTCAGGGTCAGGCCGGCCTCATGCACGCGCTCGAGGATGCCGTCCATCGAATCGGGGATGGTGCCGGAGACGGTGCAGTTGATGGTGCTGGTGGCGGGCTTGTGGGCCTGCGCGCCGGCGTTGGAGGTGATGCGGCCTGCGGGGATCGCGCCACGACGCAGCGCCCACAGGAAGCGGTCGGTCCACACGCCGCGCTGTTCGACATTCGGCTCGGCTTCCGCCAGCGCCTTGGCCACGCGCAGATAGGTGGCGTCGATGTCGGCATCGATCGCGTCGCCCTGCTTGGTCTTCAGCCGGTACTTCTTGTCCCAGATGTCGAGCGATGCCGGCTGCATCGGGATATCCCCTTCGGGGGCGGCGATGCGAACGGCTTCCAGGCGGGGCGCGGTGCTCATGCGGCGTGTGTCTCCTCAAGTCCAGTATGGACCCGTCAGCGCCAGGCGTGGCGGCCGCGAGTCCTTTTATATATGTAGACGAGAACCCCAGATTTGGGCCTTCCCTTCCCCCAGACCACAAGATGTTGTGGAACGGTTGGAAAAACTAAAGCCAGGCTGAAGGACTGTCAAGCACGATGAACGGATTGATCGGGAGCACGGGATTTCCTCGTATTCATCATTTTCTGCGGCGCAACATCCGGCCACGGCTGCGTCGCAGCTCCCCTGAAACGCCAAGGCTGCGTACCATTCATGTGCCAGCCACGGTCGACTGGCGATAACACGGGGTCAGGAGTTCGGACACATCCATGCGCAAGACCCCACTCATCCTTCTTTTGGTCGCCGCTGCAGGTTTCGGCGGCTTCGCCGCGACCGCCCTGCGCGAGGCCGTGACCACGCCCGCCGAGGCCCATACGCCTCCGGCCGCCCTGCCGACCGCGGCCACGCTGCCGTCGGCTGTGGCCGGGCAGGCGGTGCCGTCACTGGCGCCGATGCTGCAGAAGGTCCTGCCGGCGGTGGTCAGCGTCCACAGCAAGCAGGTGCAGCGGGTGCAATCGCCGTTTGGCAACGACCCGGTGTTTCGTCGGATGCTCGGCATCCCCGAGGAGCGCGTGCTGGAATCGCTGGGTTCGGGCGTGATCGTCGATGCCCAGCAGGGTCTGGTCCTCACCAACCACCACGTGATCGAAGGCGCCGACGATGTCTCGGTGACGCTGGCCGATGGCCGCACCCTGAAGGCCACCTTCCGCGGTTCCGATGCCGATACCGACATCGCGCTGATGCAGATCCCGGCGCAAAACCTCACCGCGTTGCCGATCGCCAACAGCGATCGCCTGCGCGTCGGCGACTTCGTGGTCGCGGTCGGCAACCCCTTCGGCGTCGGCCAGACCGTGACCTCGGGGATCGTTTCGGCGCTCGGTCGCAACAACCTGCCCGGCCTCGGGTACCAGAACTTCATCCAGACCGATGCCTCGATCAATCCCGGCAATTCCGGCGGCGCGCTGGTCGATCTCAACGGGCAACTGGTCGGCATCAACACTGCCAGCTTCAATCCGGGCGGATCGATGGCCGGCAACATCGGCCTCGGGTTCGCCATTCCCTCCAACCTGGCCTCGACGGTGATGCGCCAGCTGCTCACCAACAAGGGCATGGTCAGGCGTGGCACGCTCGGCGTCGCCACCACCGATTCGAGCGCACCGGCCGGCGCGCGCGTGACCACGGTCTACGACAAGGCCTCGGGCCTGCAGGTCGGCGACGTGATCACTGCGGTCAATGGCCAGCGTGTTTCCGGCATGGAGGACTTCCACAACGCCGAAGGCCTGCAGGTCGGCGCCAGTTCGGCGAAGCTCGACATCCTGCGTGCCGGCAAGCCGTTCACCATCAACGCGACCCTGCGCCAACAATCGGGCGACGGTGCCAGCCTCGATCCGCGTCTGGCCGGCGTCACCTTCGCCGACCTGCCGGAGAGTTATCGTCGACAGGGGTTGAGTGGCGTGCTGGTGGCGTCGGTGTCGGCCAACAGTCGCGCCGCGCGTTCCGGATTGAGCGCTGGCGATGTGTTGCAGGCGGGAAGCAATGGGCGCTTCAATGATCTCGGCAGCTTCCGCGCGAGTTTCCGCACGCCGCCACAACAATTGGTGTTCCGTATCCTGCGCGACGATCAGGTCGGGCAGTTGGTGATTCGATGAAAGTCATGATGATGAAAACAATTCCCGCGTTGATCCTCGGCTTGGCCTGTATTTCCGGTTGTCAGAAGCAGGACGCACCGGCGGCCGCGCCGGCATCCGCACCGGCTGCAGTCGCTGCAGCGTCGGCATCAGCACCGGCAGCGCCGCGCGCCACGACCGACGCGAAGAATATTGCGGGTTCGCGCGATGGCATTTTCACCGGCATGCGCTTTCCGATGAACAGAACCGACTTCATCACACAGCTCAACGGTCGACTTGGCGACAATTGCAAGCGTCCGGGTCGTCACGGGCGCTTGTGCCCCAAGCTGGAACAGCGGAGTGTCATCTGTTCGGCAGCGGTCAAGCGTCCCGTCATCACCGATGCGGATGCGGCGCGCGACGCCGGCGGCAAGTACCTGCGCTGCCTGCATCGCGGCCATGCATGATCCATCCACACAGGAGAACAGCATGTCGACGATGAAAGAAAACCTCAGCGATGCCGGTGGCCACCTGAAGCAGGCGGCGATCCACGCCGGGGACAGCATGAAGAGCGCTGCGTCCGCAGCGGGCGAGGAATTCAGGCTTGGTCGCGCCAACATGAAGTCGGAGCTCGCCGATGGCGCGCAGTCCGGCAAGGCTGCCGCCGAGCAGATGGGCGCTGCCGCCAAGGAGCAGATGGACACGCTGATGGGCAAGAGCCGCGACATGATGGATTCTGCGGCGGAACTGATCCGCGAACGCCCGCTCACCGCATTCGGCGTTGCCTTGGCCGCCGGCTGGGTGATCGCCAAGCTCGCCCGTTCCGGCAACAGCGACAAGTAAGTCGCGCCCGTGGCCGAGGAGTCCGGGCCGGAGCGCGATCCGGAGACGCCTGGAGATCGGGATGATCTCCTTGGCGCCTTCCGCAATGTCGGTGCGATGGGGCGTTCCGGCGTTTCCGCGGCGAAACACGCCGGCGAAGCCCTGCGTGCGCTGGTCGCGGCCGATATTGCGCTGGCGCGCAGTGCACTCGGACGTGCATTGGCATTTACCGCGGTGGCGATCGTGTTCGGTGTCTCGGCGTGGCTGCTGCTGATGGCGGCGCTGGTCGCGGTACTGGGCGCGGCGCTGCAATGGTCGTGGCCGCTGGCATTGTCGGTGGTCGCGCTCGCCAATGTCGCGGTGACGGCGTGGGCTGGCTGGCGCGCGATCGGTTATTTCGAACACACGCGGATGAAGGCGACGCGCCGGCAACTGGCGCGGCTCGGCATCGGCGATGGAGATGCCGATGGCGAAGAGCGCGCCGATGCAGGCGAGGCATCGCGAACATGAGTTTCGACGAGAGCATCCAGCTGGTACGGCGCGCGGAACTTGCGCTTGACGCCAGTACCCGCGAAGTGACGGATCACTGGCGGCAGCTGCGCCAGGCCTGGCGTGATGCGTGGACACCCGGACGCATCGTGATTGCCGGGATCGCCAGCGGTTTCGTGATCGGCCGCGGCGAATTGCCGACGACCACCGGTGCCGGCTTCATCAATCTCGTCAGCGCGGTCAGCGGCCTGTTTGCGGTCGATCAGGCGGGCGTGGCGGAAGATGCCGCGGAGGACGCGGAGGACGCGGTGGATCAGCTGCAAGAGGGCGTCGAAACGACAGGGGATGACGACTGGATTCGCACGCATGAGGCATTGCGCCGGTCGGGGGCGCTGTAAGCCGCGGCGCGTTCGGCCCTACACTGTGCGAATGGCAAGCCCGATCTCCGCGATCACCCTCGACCTCGACGATACCTTGTGGCCGTTCCCGCCGATCGGCGAGCGCATCGAACGCGTCCTGCATGCGTGGTTCGAGCGCCATAGCCCACCCACCGCGGCGATGTTCCCGATTCCGGCGATGCGCGCATTGCGCCAACTGCTGATGGAGCGCCATCCCGAACTCGCGCACGATGCCAGCACCTTGCGCCAGCGCGGCATCGAACATGCCTTGCGCGAAAGCGGCGGCGACCTGGCGTTGGCGGGTCCTGCCTATGACGCCTTCTATGAGGAGCGCAATCGCGTCGAGTTCTACGACGACGCCATCGACGCGCTGCAACGCATCGCCGCACGCTTTCCGATCATCGCGCTGACCAATGGCAATGCCGACCTCGGACGCATCGGGATTGCCCATTTGTTCAAGGGCGTGGTGACGGCGCGCGAATTCGGTGCCGGCAAGCCCGACCCGACGATCTTCCATCACGCCTGCGAGTTGCTGGGCGCGACGCCGCAACAGACCCTGCACGTTGGCGATGACATCGAACTCGACGTGGTCGGTGCGCAATCGGCCGGATTGCAGGCGGCGTGGATCAATCGCGTCGATGCGACGTGGCCTGCGGACCTGCGCGCGCCCGATACGACGTTCACCACCTTGTCCGCCTGCGCCGATTGGCTGGACGCACAACACACAGACAAAACATGACCAATCGTTCCGCCATCCTCACGCAAGCCGACAACGCCAGACCACTGTGGTGCCTGACCACCGAAGCCTTCCCGGCGTGGCTGGCGAAACAGACCGCGGATATCGTGCGCTGGGTTGAAGCGCAGGCATACACGGCGAACGCAGGCAGCGCCTTGTTGCTGCCGGGCACGGATGGCATCGCCGGCGCGGTCCTCGCCATCGGCGATCCGCTCGATGCGTATTCCTATGCGCACGGACCGCTGGCACTGCCGGTTGGGGACTGGACGCCACAGGACATGGCCGACGACGCACAACGCGCAGCCTTGCAGCTTGGCTGGAGTCTCGGCGCGTATCGCTTTGGCCGCTACAAGGCGTCGTTGCGCGAACCGGCGCGGCTGCTGCTGGCGCATCCGAGCGCGGAAGTCGCCGACGTGTTCGCCGCCTGCTGCCGCGTGCGCGACATGGTGCATACGCCAACCGAGCACATGGGGCCGGATGAAATCGAAGCCATCGCGCGCGAAATCGCAGCGAAGCACGGGGCCAGCATCGACGTCCACGCCGGTGATGCGCTGACCAGTGGCAACTATCCGGCGATCCACGCCGTCGGTCGCGCCTCCCATCGCGCGCCACGCATCATCGAATTGAACTGGGGCGATGCCGACGCGCCGCACCTGGCGATCGTTGGCAAGGGCGTGTGCTTCGATACCGGTGGCCTCAACCTCAAGGCCGGCCCCGGCATGCGCAACATGAAGAAGGACATGGGCGGTGCCGCCCATGCGATAGCGCTCGCCGAATTGCTGATGCAGCGCAAGGCGCCGCTGCGCATCACCCTGTTGGTGCCGGCGGTGGAGAACGCAGTCGGCCCGAATGCGCTGCGTCCGGGCGAGATCATCGCCACCCGCAAGGGCGTCAGCGTCGAGATCGACAATACCGATGCCGAAGGCCGCCTGGTGCTTGCGGATGCGCTGGCGCGCGCGGCGGAACTCAAGCCGTCATTGGTGCTCGATTTCGCCACGCTCACCGGTGCCGCGCGCGTTGCGCTCGGTCCCGACCTCCCAGCCTTGTATGCCAACGATGACGCGGTCGCGAGTGCGTGGCTGCAGGCTGGCGGCGAGCAGCGCGACCCATTGTGGCGGATGCCGTTGTGGCAGCCGTATCTGCGCTATCTGATCAGCGGGATCGCCGATATCGCCAATGGCAGCGCGACGCCGATGGCCGGCAGCGTTACCGCGGCGCTGTTCCTGCAGAAATTCGTGCCGGCGGAACAGCGCTGGGCGCATGTCGATGTGTATGCATGGAACGACAGCGATCGTCCCGGCCGTCCCGCCGGTGGCGAGGCGCAGGGCCTGCGCGCTGCGTTCGCAATGCTGAAGAACGCGAAGATCGTCAGCCCGCAGGCATCGTGATCGTCGGGCCGAACACGATCGCGTAAGCCAGCACCAGCACGACGCTGGTGGCGATCCACGCCCAACTGCGCGGGAATGCCACCGCATCGGAATCGCCAGCACCGACCTGCGTGCGCGGCGGACCCCAAGCGAAGCCGGAGGTTCCTCCGAGGCTTGCCGCTGCAGCGGAAGTGAGGACGATGACGATGCCTTCCGGATTGAACAGGCCGATCACGATGCAGGTCACCGCGCCGGCGATGTAGGTGAGCAGGGCGATGCGCTGCACCCGTTGTGGGCGCTCCTCGCGCCCACCGATGATTCCGGCGAGCGTGCGTATGCTCCAGACCACGCTGCGGTCGTACAGCCAGTAACCGATGCCGCCCATCAGCACGCGCCACAGCCACGGCATCGCCACGCCGTGCAGCAGGCCGTCGTTGCCGGTGCCGAGGTCGCCGATGCCACTGACAGCAGAGAACAGCATGTAGCCGAAGGCGGTCATCAGGCCGATGCTGGCCAGCATCCAGGTGAACAACCGCGCCAGCGGTGCACGGGCGACACGCAACAATCGCGCGCACACCAGTCCGGTGAGCAGGCTGACGATCGGGCCGGCGAGCGCCACCCAGCGCACGCGCATCGCGCTCAGGGGCGTGTCGTCGCAATCGACGTAAAAAGCGCCGAATTTTTCCACATGGCTGCCGAGTGCGACGCAGCTGGCGGCGTGTCCCAGATGCTCGTGCAGCGCGGTGCCGGTGACATAGGCCAGTGCGGCCAGTGCGGCGACGGTCAGCCAGTCGAAATTGCGCGTGTTCATAGCCACCCCTTTTGACGAGCGAGGCGCGCCGCCTCGATGCGATTGCCGACGGCAAGCTTGCCGATGATTTCCGACAGATAGTTGCGCACTGTGCCCTGCGACAGGTTGAGCTGGCGTGCGATGTCGCTACTCGACATCCCATCGCCGGCCAGGCGCAATACCTGGCGTTCGCGATCGTTGAGCGGGTCGGGCTCGGTCCATGCCGCCATCGCCAGTTGCGGATCGATGGCGCGGCCGCCGCGCATCACCTGGCGCAGCGCCTCGGCGAGCTGTTCGGCCGGTGCATCCTTCAGCAGGTAACCGGTGACGCCGGCGTCGAGCGCGCGACGGAGGAAACCGGCACGACCGAAGGTGGTGACGATCGCGACTTTCACCGGAAGTTCGTGGCGCTGAATGCGTTGCGCAAGATCGAGTCCGGACAGCCCCGGCATCTCGATGTCGGTGAGCAGCAGGTCGGGCTTGAGTCGTTGCAGTTCGCGCCAGGCGATTTCGCCGTCGGCCGCATCGCCAACGACGTCGATGTCGTTTTCCAGGCGCAGCAGCGCCGCCAGCGCGCCGCGCACCATGGCCTGGTCTTCGGCGATCAGGACACGAATCCTGTTGGGCGCGGTCATGCCAGGCACCGCGCGGGCAGGCGCACGACCAATGTGGTGCCACTCTCGCTGCGCTCGCTGTTCCCGAGCAATTCCAGTGAGCCGCCGTGCGCCTCCAGGCGCTCGCGCATACCGGTGAGGCCGTTGCCCGCGCGCAGTTCGCCGCCGCGGCCGTCGTCGTGGATTTCCATCGCCACGCCCTTGCCGTCGCGCTGCAAACGCACTTCGACGAAGCGCGCCCCTGCATGTCGTTGCACATTGGTGATGGCTTCGCGCAGGCTCATCGCCAGCGCCGATTCCGCGTCGGGCTTGAGCAGGATTTCGTCGATCTGCGTCGCAAGCAGGATGTTGTCGGCATGCAGCAGCACCTTGGCCGATGCCAATTCCGCCGTCAGCACCGCGTTGCGCATATTGGTCACGGTGGCGCGGACTTCCGACAAGGTATCGCGGGCGATCCGCGCGACATCGGCGATTTCGCGTTGCGCGCCCTGCGGGTCGCGCTCGATCAGTTTGCCAGCGAGATCGGCTTTCAGCGCGACCATCGACAAGGTGTGACCGAGCAGATCGTGCAAATCGCGGCCGATGCGCTCGCGTTCGGCGAAGGCGGCCATGCGCCGGACTTCCGCATGCGACAGCGCCAGTTCGGCATCCTTGCGCTTGCCGACGCGCTGGACCTGGACCAGGACGCCAATGGTGGCGGTGGTCACCGGCAGCCACAGCAGCGATTGCCACGGATAGCCCACCAGCAGGCCTTCCGACAGATAGGCGGCATTGGCCAGCAGCAAGATGGCCGCATACGGGATCGCCCTGAGGCATCCGCCAATCATGATGCAGCCGAACATGAAATAGGTGAGGCTGCCGACGTACCACGGCATCAAGGCGAAGGCCATTGCCAGCATCAGCAATGCGTACCAGGTGATGTGACGCATCGGGCAGGTGCAGGCCTTGGCGTAGGCAAGCACGAACACCGGATAGCTGGCCAGCGTCAGGACCACCCAGCGCGTGGTGAAACCATGCGGTTCGAACATCGGGGTGATGAACACCCACATCGACCACATCAGGTGGACGGCGTGGCTCCATCCCGGCTGGCCGCGTGCGGCATCACGCGCAACCAGTGAATCCGGGGCAGGGGTGAACATGGCGCGCAGTGCTTGCAAGATTTCCGAACCTCTCAGCCGTTGCTGCGCAGGCGGCGCTGCGCGAGCAGGAAGAACACCAGCGTGAATGCCGCGAGTGCCGCGATGTGCAGCCACACCGCATGGCCGGAATCATAGCCCACCACCTTCAGCGACAACTGCACCAGGTGCCAGGACGGCAGCGCCATCGCGACCTTCGACACGACCGACGGCATGATCGACAGCGGCATCCACAGGCCCGACAGCAGCGACATCGGCAGGTAGATCAGGTTGACCGCCGCCGGTGCGCCATTGGCGGGAAGACGCGTGCCAAGGAAGAGCCCGAGCGAGCCCATCGGCAATACGCCGAGGATGTTGATCAACATCAGTTGCGCGTATTGCCCGGCATGCAGGTGCACGCCGCCAAGAGTGACCGCGAGGATCAGCAATCCGATGCTGACAATCGCGGCGAACACCATCGCCATGCCGAGCTTGGCGACCAGGTAGGCAGAGGGCGGCATCGGGAGCGCGCGCTTGTATTGCAGGTGTCCAAGCGCACGTTCGTTGGCAACGGTCAGGCCGAAGCCGAACAGCGAAATGCCCAGTGTGCCGAACACGCCATAGGTGACGTAGAGATAGGTCGCGCCCTGGACGTTGCCGTGGTTCATCAGCAGGCCGAACATCACGTAGAACAACATCGGGAAGCCGATGGTCGGGAACACGAACATCGGCGCGCGCAGCAGGCGCAGGAATTCGTTGCGGGTTTCCAGCGCATGGATGCGCAGGCGCGACGGGTGTGCCGGAGGGAAGGCGGGCGTGGACATCAGTGGGTCTCCTGCGTGTCGCGGGTGAGGGCGAGGAAGGCATCGGCCAATCCGGCGCGGGTGACTTCCAGTTCGGTCAGGGTGGGGTCGATCGAAAGCAGCCAGCGCAGTACCGAAGCGGCATCTTCCACTACCAGTTCGACGCGACCATCGATGACGCTGGCTTCGCGCACGCCGGGCCACGCCGCGAGTTGTTCCTGCGACACCAGGCTGCGGCAGCGGATGCGTTGATCGCTGACCAGCGCGCGAATCTCATCAACGCTGCCTTGTGCGACTTCGCGACCGTTGCGCACCACCACCACGCGATCGGCGAGTGCCTGCGCTTCTTCCAGATAGTGGGTGGTGAGGAGGACGGCGGTTCCCTGCGCGACCAGATTGCGGATCGCGACCCACAGGGTTTCGCGCGATTCGATGTCGAGCCCGGTGGTCGGTTCGTCGAGGAAGATCAGTTCGGGGTTTCCGCAGATCGCCAGCGCGAATTGCACGCGACGCTGCTGGCCGCCGGACAGTTTCGCGTAGCGGCGCTTGAGCAGGTCCTGCAGTCCGGCAAGGCGCACGCATTCGTCGAAGTCGCGCGGCGATGCGTAATAGCTGCGGGTGAGTTCAAGCAATTCCTGCACGGTGTTGTTGTCGGGCAGGCTGGCGGTTTGCAGCATCACGCCGATGCGCTGGCGCGCGGCGATGGCCTGCGGCGACTGCCCGAACAATTGCGCTTCGCCCTGCGTCGGCGCAGTGAGTCCGAGCAGCAGCGAGATCGCGGTGGTCTTGCCGGCACCATTGGCGCCGAGCAGCGCCAGCACTTCGCCGCGATGGATGTCGAGATCGAGGCCATCGAGGGCGACGACCGGGCCGTAGTGCTTGCGGGCGCCGTCGAGCCGGGCGATCGTGCCCATTGAAAGCGGGCGGGTGGGCATATCCATTCAGGCATCCTCTTGGGGTGGCCCACTGTGCGATGCGGCGCTGATGGCGAGGAGTCCCAGGCGTCAGTCGAATGGCATGACAACCGTCACCTGACAGCCACAGGCGACATCCCTAATGTGGCATGGCACTCGACCCGGGGTCACCGGTACGGGCACACTCCGCAAAACAAAAGATGCTTGCACTGCATGAATACGAACGCCGACCTGTTGTCACAACTGCGCATCGATCGTTCCGCGCCGCCGCCCAAGCGCTCGCTGCGCTGGCTGTGGATCACGTTGGCGATTCTTGCCGTGCTGGCGATCCTCGCGGTCATCGGCTGGATGCTGGTGGCGCGCAGCCGCGTCACCGAAGTACAGACCGGGACCGTTGCAGCGATGAGCGGCTCGGGAAACCAGGCTGCTTCGGTGCTTGATGCCACTGGCTACGTGGTGGCACGACGCATTGCAACCGTATCCGCCAAGGTGACGGGCAAGCTGCGTGATGTCCGCATCCAGGAAGGCCAGCACGTCACGGCAGGACAGATCATCGCTACCCTCGATCCGATCGATGCCGACGAGGCAAGGACGCTCGCGGTGGCGCAGGCGCGAGCGACGGAAAGCCAGGCTGGCAGCCTGCAGGCGCAATTGCGCGACGCCGAAACCAATGTCAAGCGATTGGCACCGCTGATGCAACAGAAATTGGTCTCACAGGCGCAATACACCCAAGCGGTGGCGCAGCGCGACAGCTTGCGCGCGCAACTGGCGTCGGCGCATGCCAGCACGCAGGCCGCGCACGCGCAGCTCGCGATCGCCGGCACGGGCGTCGACAACACCATCATCCGCGCGCCGTTCGATGGCGTGGTGATCGCCAAGGCGGCGCAGCCGGGCGAAATCGTCTCGCCGTTCTCCGCGGGCGGCGGGTTTACTCGCACCGGCATCGGCACCATCGTCGACATGGATTCGCTGGAAGTGGAAGTCGATGTCGGCGAGGCCTACATCGGTCGCGTAAAGCCGGACATGCCGGTCGAAGCGACGCTCAATGCCTATCCCGACTGGAAGATCCCCGCACACGTGATCGCGATCATCCCGACCGCCGATCGTGGCAAGGCAACGGTGAAGGTGCGCGTCGCGCTCGACAAGAAGGACGACCGCATCGTGCCCGACATGGGTGTGAGCGTGAGCTTCCTCGAGGCAGCGCGTCCCGCCAACCAGCCGGCGCCCAAGGGTGTGCGCGTGCCGGCGGATGCGATCACACAGCGTGATGGCAAGGACGTGGTGTTCGTGGTCGGCGAGGGCGGCAAGGTGGCGATGCATGAAGTCACCGTCGCCGGAAAAATCGGCAATGACGCGAAACAGGTCGTTGCGGGCGCATCCGCCGGCGACACGGTGGTTCTGCAGCCTCCGGCCGAATTGAAGGACGGCGGCAAGGTGAAATCTTCTACGGAGCAATGACATGACTGCATTGGTATCGACCCGCAACCTCACCA
>JAFEBY010000071.1 GCA_018242465.1 Pseudomonadota bacterium
AGCGCGGGCTGGATGGCGGCGGCGGCGCTGGCCACCTATCTCGACAAGTCGGTGTCGGTGCGCCTGGTCGAATCCGAGGAGATCGGCATCGTCGGCGTCGGCGAATCGACCGTTCCCTTCATGAAAACCTTCAACGGCCAGGTGCTGGGGATCGACGAAGCCGATTTCATCCGCGAAACCGAGGGCACCTTCAAACTCGGCATCCAGTTCAACGACTGGGCGCGCATCGGCGACAGCTACGTGCACGGCTTCGGCACCATCGGTCGTTCGCTCGGGCCGCTGCCCTTCCATCAATACTGGTTGAAACTGTTCCTTGCCGGGCGTGCACCGGACATCGGCGCGTATTCGCTGCCGACGGTCGCCGCGCCACTCGACAAGTTCACCATCAGTCCACCCGATGCGCCGCCTGGCTCGCCATTGGCGGATATCGCTTATGGCTACCAGTTCGACGCCGGCCTCTATGCACGCTTCCTGCGCGGCCTTGCCGAACGCCGCGGCGTGCAACGCACCGAAGGCAAGATCGTCGATGTCGTCCAGCGCCGCGAAGACGGCTTCATCGAAGTGATCGTGATGGAAAGCGGAGAGCGTATCGAAGGCGAGCTGTTCATCGATTGCTCGGGCTTCCGCGGCCTGCTGATCGAGCAGACCCTGAAGACCGGTTACGAAGCCTGGACGCAATGGCTGCCCTGCGATCGCGCGATGGTCGCGCCCAGCGCAAGCGCAGGGCCGCTGACGCCGTACACGCGCGTAAGCGCACGACCAGCCGGCTGGCAATGGCGGATCCCGACGCAGTCGCGCGTCGGCAACGGCTACGTCTATTCCAGCGCCCACATCAGCGACGACGAAGCTGCGGCAACCTTGCTGGCGACGCTCGATGGCGCCGCGCTGGCCGAGCCGCGCCCGCTGCGGTTCGCCCCCGGCCGGCGCAAGCAGTTCTGGAACAGGAACGTGGTCGCCGTCGGCCTTGCCGGCGGCTTCATGGAGCCGCTGGAATCCACCGCGATCTATCTGGCGCAGTCCGCCGTGCAGCGCCTGCTCGGCCTGTTCCCCGATCGCGATTGCGATCCACTGCTGCGCGACCGCTTCAATCGCGAATCCGCATTCGAACACGAGCGCGTCCGAGATTTCCTCGTCCTCCACTACAACGCCACCGAACGCGACGACACGCCATTCTGGAACCAGTGCCGAACGATGGCGATCCCGGACCTGCTGCGCGAAACCATCGAGCTGTTCCGCCTCGATGGCCGCTATTTCCGCAACGCCGAGGATTTCTTCGCGCTGCCGAGCTGGGTGCAGGTGATGCTGGGCCAGCGCATCGTTCCGCGCGGCTATCATCCGATCGTGGACAAGTTGCCCGCCGAACGGCTGGAACAATTCGTCGATCGCACGCGCCAGGATGTCGCGCGCGCGGCGGGTGCGATGCCGTCGCACCAAGCCTTCATCGATCACTATTGCAAGGTGACTGCGTGAGCGCGCGTTGGCTCGGATTGGTGCTGGCGGCGACGCTGTCGTTTTCCGCGCACGCCAGTGAGGGTGCAAATGGCGTGTCGATCCAGTCTCTCGACGGCGTCTGGCTATTTCGCCTGCAACCCGGCGACAAGCAGGCCGTCGATCACCACGCAATGACGACGTGGCGCCGCGCGACGGTGCCGGGCACGGTGCATACCGATCTCCTGGCCAACCACCAGATCCCCGACCCCTACGTCGGTGCGCGCGAGGCGGGACTGCAATGGATCGGCCTGGCCAGCTGGGAATATCGCCGCAGCTTCGATGTCGATGCCGTGGCCTTGCGCGCACGTCGCAATGAATTGGTGTTTGCCGGCCTCGACACCCTCGCCGATGTCTGGCTCAACGGCGAACGCATCATCGAAGCCGACAACAGCTTCCGCACCTGGCGGGTGCCGGTGCATGGCCGGTTGAAGGCGCACGGCAACGAGCTGCGCGTGGTCTTCCATTCGCCGATCGCCACCCTGCTGCCGCAGGTGCAGGCGATGCCGCACAAGATCGCTGGCAACTACGCCTCGCCCTATGGCGACGAACCGAAGGACGCGATGACCGCGAACTTCGTGCGCAAGCCCGGCTATCACTACGGCTGGGACTGGGGTCCGCGCGACGTCACCGCTGGCATTTGGCAGCCGGTGTCGTTGCAGAGCTGGAACAGTGCGCGCATTGACGACCTGCAACTCCGCCAGGACCATGTCGATAGTGATCGTGCCGAACTGACCGCACGCGTGCGCATCGATCCTGCCACGCCCGCGCACTTTCACGTGCGCCTGTGGCAGGTCGCGCCGGATGGCAGGCGGTCCGTGGCTGGTGATCGCGACGTCGACGCCGCTGCAATGACGACCGTCGAGATGCCGGTCCATATCGATCGTCCGCAACGCTGGTTCCCGAACGGGTATGGGGCGCACCCGCTGTATCGCTACGAGGCGGAAGTGCTGGTGAACGATCGCGTGGTTGATCGCTTCACGCGCCGCACCGGTCTGCGCAGCGTCGAACTGCGGCGAGAGAAAGACACCGCCGGCCGCAGCTTCGAATTCATCGTCAACGGCATTCCGGTCTTTGCCAAGGGTGCAAATTCGATTCCCTTCGACATGTTCGCGCCGCGGCCGAGCGATGCGCAGATCCGCCGCATCCTGCAATCGGCCCACGACGCCAACATGAACATGCTGCGCAGCTGGGGCGGCGGCTACTACGAACGCGATGCCTTCTTCGATGCCGCCGACGAACTCGGTCTGATGGTGTGGCAGGACTTCATGTTCGGCGGTGGCATGCAGCCGGCCTACGATCCCGCCTTTCGCGCCAATGTCGTCGCCGAAGCGCGCGACCAGCTGCAGCGATTGCGCAATCATCCCAGCATCGTCCTGTGGTGCGGCAACAACGAGGAAGAAATCGCCTGGAAAAACTGGGGTCACGGCAAGGCGCTGGCTGCCGCGGATCCCGCGTTCGCGAACAAGGTCTGGGACGGCTGGCAGCAGTTGTTCGACCGCGACCTGCGCGAAGTGGTACAGCAAGAAAGTGGTGGTGTCGCCTATTGGCCCAGCAGCCCGAGCGCCGACGACATGGCCGGCAAGGCCGACATCGATACCTCAGGCGATCGCCACTACTGGGACGTGTGGGGTGGCCCGGCCTATCCCTACGAGAAATATCTCGAGATCACGCCGCGCTTCATGTCCGAGTACGGCCTGCAATCGTGGCCGGAAATGCGCACGATCCGCGCCTTCGCCGGCACGCAGGCATTGGCGATCGACAGCCCGGTGATCACTGCCCACCAGAAATTCATGGCCGGCAAGGGCAATGAGCGGCTGTTGCACTACATCACCATGGAATACGGGACACCGCGCGATTTCACCGACTTCGTCTACCTGAGCCAAGTGATGCAGATGGATGGCATCGCGCTGGCGGCGCTGCACCATCGCGCAAGCAGGCCAGTGACGATGGGTTCGCTGTACTGGCAGCTCAACGACGTCTGGCCGGGCGCGTCGTGGTCGAGCATCGACTGGTTCGGCCGCTGGAAACCGCTGCACTACGCCGCCCGGCGTTTCTATGCACCGGTGGCGGTGGCGGCATTGCGCCAGAACGGACGCACCACGGTGACGCTGCTGTCGGATCGCACCGCGGAACGCCAAGGCCGCTTGCGCATGCGTCTGTTCGCACTCGACGGCAAGTTGCTGCGCGATGAAACCACGCACGTGATGCTGCCGCCGTTGAGTGCCTCGGTGGCGATGACCCTGGACGATGCGCAACTGTTGCGCGGCATCGATGCAAACACAACCGTTGCCGCATTTGATCTTGCCGTCGATGGCGAACCGGCTTCGCGCGGGGTGGTCTGGTTCGCCCACGCCAAGGACATCCACTGGCCTGACCCCGGCCTCCGCCGTGAGTGGTCGCGCGATGGCAAGACCCTGCGCCTGACGGCGACCCGCATCGCACGCGCGGTCTGGCTCGATTTCGGCGATCTCGACGCCACGCCATCCGACAACGCATTCACCCTGTTGCCGGGCGAAACGATCACGCTGCAGGTTCACGGCAATGCATCGCCGAACCGGCTGCAAGCCGCGCTGCACATCCGCAGTCTCGCCGACGCGCTTTCTCCAACCCCTTCATCGAATTGACGCCATGGACATGCCTGCACACGCCATTCCGCCCCTGCCCGACTTCCGCACGCCCGACGCGTTACGCGAACACATCCGCCAGACGATGGCCTTCTACCATCCACATTGCATCGACCCCGAAGGTGGTTTCTTCCACTACTACATGGATGACGGCACGATCCATGACCGCAGCCATCGCCATTTGGTGAGCAGCACGCGTTTCGTCTTCAACTATGCGATGGCCGCCAACGAGTTCAGCGAGGACGCGGCCCTGCGCACGCAATACCTGTACGCCGTGCAACACGGCCTGCGCTACCTGCGCGAGGTGCATTTCGATCCGCGCAGCGGCGGCTATGCCTGGACGATCCGCGACGGCAAGCCCGAAGACCTGAGCCAGCAATGCTATGGCGCCGCCTTCGTGCTGCTGGCCTACAGCTGCGGACTGAAGGCAGGCCTCGAAGAAGCACGGACGTGGATGGATGAAGTCTGGAATTTGCTGGAACAGCGTTATTGGGACGCTGGCCCCGGCCTCTACCGCGACGAAGCGACACGCGATTGGGTGTTCTCCGACTATCGTGGCCAGAACGCCAACATGCATATGTGCGAAGCGATGCTTGCGGCATACGAAGCCAGCGGTGAGCAGCGCTATCTCGATCGCGCCCTGCTGCTCGCCGAGCACATGACCCGCCGCCAGGCCGACAAGGCCGATGGACTGGTGTGGGAACACTACGACAAGGACTGGAATGTCGATTGGGATTTCCATCGCGACGATCCCAAGCATCTGTTCAAACCGTGGGGATTCCAGCCCGGCCACCAGACCGAATGGGCCAAGCTGCTGATGATCCTGCACGCGCATCTGTCGAAACGCGGCGATGCCCCGGAATGGCTGGTGTCGAAAGCGTGCTTCCTGTTCGACGACGCCATGCGCAAATCATGGGACGAAGAATTCGGCGGCATGGTCTACGGGTTCGCACCGGACAGGTTGCGCGCGCCCGGTGTGGAAGGTCGTTTGCTCGCCGACGGCGAAACCTTCGTCTGCGACGAGGACAAATATTTCTGGGTGCAGGCGGAATCGATCGCCACCGCGGCGCGCCTCGCCTCCGTGACCGGCGATGCGCGCTACTGGGCGTGGTACGACACGCTGTGGCAGTACGCCTGGCAGCACATGATCGACCACCGCCATGGCGCCTGGTATCGCATCCTCGATCGCGAGAATCGCAAGTACAGCGACGAGAAAAGTCCGGCCGGCAAGACCGACTACCACACCATGGGCGCTTGCCACGACGTGCTGTCGGTACTGCGTGCACGCGGATAAAGGTGAATGACATGGCGATGCGTGCACGACTCCTTCCCGCTTTCATGCTTGCCGCGCTCGCCGTCCATGCCGGCGCACAATCGCGCCCAGCACCGGCATTCGCGAGTTCATTCGAACCGGGTGAACCACAACCGCAGCTCAAGACCGATGGCGCCATCACGATCGCCATCGGCGATGGTCCGGAAACGCCGTACGCCGCCAAGGCCAAGACCGGATACAGCGGCCTGCATGCGTTGCGCTACCAAGGACATGGTGCAGGGGGTCGCACACGATTGTTCACCGTCGACATTCCCGTCGACACCGACACAACGCTGTCGTGGCTGGTGCTGCCAGAAATCACTGGCGGTCTCGTCGATGGCGATACCGCCGCGTCCACCGGCGTCGGCATTGATCTGGTCTTCGACGATGGTCGTCGCCTGTCGCAGCGCGGCGCGCTTGATCAACATGGCGCAGGCATCACGGCCGCACAGCAGGCCGCATCGAAAACGCTGTATCCGCAGCAGTGGGCGCGCAAGCAGGTACGCGTGGGTGACATCGCTTCGTTGCGTGGCCACCGCATCCGCGCGATCGAGCTGGACGTGCAGCCGATGGGCGGCGGCACAGCGCAAGGGTGGATCGACGATGTCGCGATCACCTCGCAACCGCGCATCGCCAGCGCGCACCCTTCCGATGACGTGCTGACCACGCGGGGGACCCAATCGAACGGGACCTTTTCGCGCGGCAACAATTTCCCCGCGACCGCGCTTCCGCATGGCTTCAACTTCTGGACGCCGGTGACCGACGCCGGGACGCTCGCCTGGCTCTATCGCTGGAACGAGGGCAACGACGGCGACAATCACCCACGGTTGCAGGCACTGGCACTGAGCCATGAGCCGAGTCCATGGATGGGCGATCGCCAGACCTTCCAGGTGATGCCGTCGCTGGCGACGGGCGTACCGGAAGCGGATCGCAAGAAGCGGGCATTGCCGTTCCGCCATGACAACGAAATCGCACGCCCCTATCTCTACAGCGTCGGTTTCGACAATGGCATCTCTGCGGATATCGCACCGACCGATCACGCCGCACTGTTTCGCTTTCGATTCCCCGCCAACGACGGCAAGAATGGCGGCACGCTGTTGTTCGACAACGTCGATGCCCGCGCCGGATTGACGCTCGATCCCTCCACGCAATCGCTGAGCGGCTACACCGATGCCCGCAGCGGCCTCTCGAACGGGGCCGGACGCATGTTCGTTTACGCGCGCTTCGACCAGCCCTGGCACGACAGCGGCATGATAAAAACCGGCCGCCCGACCGGCTACGTCAACTTCACCACTGGCGCCGATCATGAAGTGCGCATGCGCATCGCGACGTCGCTGATCTCGGTCGAACAGGCAAAACACAATCTTGAATTGGAAATCGGCGATGCAGCGTTCGACGCCATCCGCGATCGTGGGCAGGCCGCATGGGACGCGGTGCTTGGTCGCGTCCGCATCGCCGGTGCCAGCGATGATCAGCGCACGACGGCCTATTCCAACCTCTATCGCCTGTTCCTCTACCCCAACAGTGCGCACGAGAACACCCGAAGCAATGCGCAGCCGCGCTGGATGCACACCGATCAGAGCACATGGTCGAAGGACAATGCCGGTGGAGATGCGTTGCGGACGTCGGCACGCATCCTGCCGGGCAAGCTCTACATCAACAACGGTTTCTGGGACACTTACCGCACCGCGTGGCCCGCATATGCGTTGCTCGCGCCAAAGCAGGCTGGCGAACTGGTCGAAGGCTTCCTCCAGCAATACCGCGACGGCGGTTGGGTTGCGCGCTGGTCGTCGCCCGGTTACGCCGACCTGATGGTGGGCACCAGTTCCGACGTCGCCTTTGCCGATGCCTGGTTGAAAGGCATCCGTGGCTTCGATCCGCACGAAGCCTATGCCGCCGCACTGCGCAACGCGACCACGATCGCGCCAGCCCCCAACGTCGGTCGCAAGGGCATGGCCACGTCGCCCTATCGAGGCTACATCGACACCCGCGTCGGCGAAGGCCTGTCGTGGACCCTGGAAGGTGGACCCAACGATTTCGGCATCGCACAGCTGGCTGAAGCCCTGGCGAAATCCTCACGTGATCCGAAGGATGCACGCCGCTACAGTGACGAAGCTGCGTATTTCCGCGGGCGAGCACTCGACTACACGCGGTTGTTCGATCCGGCGACGGGATTCTTCCGTGGCCGCCAAGCCGATGGCAGCTGGCAACAGCCGGCGAATGCATTCGACCCGCGCGTCTGGGGCGGCGACTACACCGAGGGCAATGCCTGGACCTATGCCTTCCCCGCTGTCTACGACAGCAACGGACTCGCCGCGTTGTACGGCGGTCGCGATGGGTTGGCGAAAAAACTCGACGCGCTGTTCGCGACACCGGAAACGGCGGGCAAGGAATTCTCCGGCAGCTACGGCGACGTCATCCACGAGATGACCGAAGCACGTGACGTGCGCATGGGCATGTATGCGCACAGCAACCAGCCATCGCATCATCTTGCGTGGTTGTACGACAGCGTTGGCCAACCATGGAAGACCCAGGCACTGACGCGCGAAATCCAACGACGACTTTATCTCGGCAGCGAGATCGGCCAGGGCTACCCCGGCGACGAGGACAACGGCGAGATGTCGGCATGGTACGTGTTCGCGATGCTTGGCCTGTATCCGCTGCGGATGGGCGCGCCGGAATACGCCATCGGCTCACCGGCGTTCGATCGCGTCGACGTCACCATGGACAACGGCCGGACGTTGCATGTGATCGCGCATGGCAACAGCTTGCAGAATGTCTATGTGCAGTCGCTGAAGGTCAATGGCAAACCATGGACGAAGGCATGGCTGCCACATTCCGCGATCGCCAATGGCGGCACGCTGGAATTCATCATGGGCGCGCAGCCGTCGCGCTGGGGCAGCAGGGAACGTGATCTCGCGCCATCGCTGACGGCTGCCGGACAGGCGCCCAAGCCCTTGTGCGATCTGGCATCGCAGCTGACGTCTTCCACGTTTGCGAACGGTGCATCGGCGAAAGTGCTGGTCGATGGCGATGCGATGACAGGCGCGGCGATCACTGGCGACAACCGCGAAGTGCGCTTGCGTTTCGATCAACCGCAGGCGATTGATTTCTATACCCTGACCTCGGGCGCATTGGATGCGGGCGCGCACGCCGATGTGCTCACGTTGGGCTGGATATTGCAGGGCCGCAACGGTGCCGGCGCCTGGCACGACATTGACCGCCGCACGCGCGAACCCTTCCCGTGGTCGCGGCAGTTGCGACCGTTCCGTGTCGCGCATCCGCAGGCGTGGCGCGAATTGCGTCTGCGCTTCGATGGCGATGCGCGGTTCGGTCTCACGGAAGTGGGGTTGATGCAGGCGCGGCGATTCGATGTTGCTTGTTCGAAATAAGTCTTGAGAAGCATCGCCCGTCGTTCGAGGCCCGCGCTCCGGACTGGCCACCCGCCGCCGCGCGCGTGTTGTGGCTTTCCGAAAAGCGAAAAACTCGCCCCCGGCGGCGCCTGTGTGGTTCGTCCGTATCGCCGACCATACGAGGCATGGATGCCGAGTCGAGCCCCCATGGATGGGTTCACGGCGTGTCGGCGAGACGGATAACCGCAGCAGGCGCACCGCCGGGCGATGCTTCTAGTGAGCAACCACACGCACCAGCGCGTGCGATGTTGTTACTTCTCCTTGCGCCAATTCACCGACGCCCGGTTCTCCACCGTGCTCGATTCAATCTGGATGTCGAAGCCCTTGCGCAGCAGGTACTTCAGCATCAACACCTGGCCGGTGCCGAGCAGCGACACACCGTAACCGACGTACATCTTCGGCGACAGATACTTGCCGACGCCGAGCACGCTGCCGCCCAGCGCGCGCGACTGCATCACGCCAGCATCGTCGAGCCCGATCTTCGATCCCAGCTGCGACGCCAGCAGGCCTTCGCCCGCACTCAGTGCCGCCGACATCGCGCTCACTTCGCTTTGCGCGTTGCTGTCCAGCCCGGACAGCGAATGGCCGGTCACCAATAACGCGAGTGCATCGTCCTGGCTGCTCGCAGGATCGCTCCACACGTCCGCCTGTGGCCGCGATGCACGGCCACTCACCGAAATGCCGGCGGTGACGTCGCCAAGATCGCGCTCCGCGATCACGTCCAGCACCGGGTTGCCGACCGCATCGTTCGACCACACCAGGCGCCCGCGGGTGATGGTGAGATTTTGCCCATAGGCGCGATAGCGTCCGCTGACGTCCAGCGTTCCCGTCGCCAGAGTGTCGCGACCAGGGCGTGCGCGCACGCGCAGGCTGCCGCCAAGCTGGCCCTTCAGCCCGAACCCGTTGATGTTGACGTTGTCGCCCAGCACGAGCTTGAGGTCGAGGTCGAGCGGCGTACCGGAACTGGCGCGCTCGGGATCGACCGGATCGAGGATCACCACGTCGCCGGAACGCGTCGCACCGCCACTCAAACGTTCGAGATCAATCGTCGCCGACGGCAACCCGACGGTGCCGGTCACCGTCAGCGGCTGGCCGGCGCGGAACTTCACCAGCACATCGGGGTCGGCGACCGCTTTGAGATCACGCGTGTCCGATACCAGCACGTTGCGGCCCTTCACCGACAACTGCAATGGCGTGTCCTGGCCCAACCTCCCCAGCGTGCCATCGACACTCAGCGTGCCTTCGCCGGAACGCAGGGTGCCACTGATGCGTGCATTGCCATCAGCCTGCGCCTCCATCTTCACCATGCCGTTGTCGATCACCAGGCCAAGCGCGGGAAGATCGGTACGGAATTCGCTGAGTACGGCGTTGCCGCCGATGCGCGGTGCGGAGCGCGAGCCCGCCAGCAGGATGTGGCCGGCGAGATGGCCCTGCGGTTCAACGATGTCGGGCGAGAACAGTTCGATCAGGGTGAGATCGCGGGTATCGACATCAATGCTGCCGGCGAGTGGCGCGTGTTCGTCCCAACCTGTCGAAATGTCGGCAGCGACATGGCCGTTGCCGTTGTAGCCCGCGCTCAATTTTCCTTGCAGGCGATTGGGGTCGAATGTCGCATCCAGCGCGAGGTTCTGCCATTCGAACGCAGTCGTGTGGCGTTGCACCGGCACGCGTACGCCACCGCGCGGCGACGTCAAATGCAAGTTACCGCGCCAGCTGCCGCCCACCGGTTGCACCGCGCCGGTCAATGCGATCTCGCCTTCGAGATCCCACGGCTTGCCGTCCTTGCGCGGCGGCAGGTAGGGCAGCGCCAGCGCCAGCGGCAAACCGTGGCCGTCAACCTGCACGCCACGGCGCGGCCATTCGGCGTTCGCGCACAGGCTGCCGCCGGCAGTGGAACTGAAACAACTCTGCGACAGCGTCCAGTTGCTGCCGTGCTGCGCGAACTGCGCCGGCGATTGCAGCTGCCAGGCCGCACCCTTCACCGGGGCGAGATGCAGCGATGACACGGTGCCGCGCCAATCGTTGCCCTGCTTCAAGGCATTGCCGGTGACGGAGAACTGGCCCATGCCGCCGCTGGCGTTCGCGGTCAGCGCGAGATGCTCCATCGCCCCGGTTGCGTGCGCCTCGAGGCGATCGAACGCCATTCCCGCTTCGATGCCCGTGCCGGTGATCGCGAGATTGCCGTTGCCGTTCTGCCACGGCAGGCGTCCGCGTGCACTCAAGGTCGCCGCGCGATAACTGCCGTAGCGCAAGCCGGTTCCGTTGAGATCGGCGTCGATGTCGGGGCCATTGCGCGGTCCGGTGATCTTCAGCGTTCCCGCCAGCGTGCCTCCGGCGTTCGGCAGCAGGTCATCGAGGCGCAGCGGCGCGAGCTTGGCATCGACATTGAAGGCGCGATCGATCTTGCCCTTGGCGTCGATGCGACTGCCGCCAAGCGTGAGCGCGACGTCGCCGCCGAATTCCACCACGTCCTTGGCGGTGGCGGCGGTGCGCAATTCCACCTTCGCGCGCCCGGCGATGGCGCGACCACGCAACTTGCCACCGAGCTGCTGCGCATCGACCACGATGTCCATGCGACGATCGTTGCGGGTCGCCCCGGTGGTCGCGATGCGTCCATTCAATGCACCCTTCCATTCCGGCAGGAAATAGCCGGGATCGAAACCCGCCAGGGTCACGTCCGCTTTCCAGTTCAGGCGCGGCGACCAAGCGACACGGCCGCGTCCGTCCAGTCGTCCCTGCGGCATCGTCGCGCGCAACGAATTGAAGCTCACGCCTTCGCCATCGCCAATCCCGTCGAAAGCGACTTGGGCGCTGTCCTTGCCACGCACCGCGATTCCGGTTCCGGTCGCGTTCCACTTGCTGGTGACACCGGAGAAACGGAAGTCGGCGCTGGCACCGATCGCATCGCTGCCCTTGCCCCAACGCAGTCCGCGTGCGACCACCGCGAAATCGAATTGGCCGTTCTTCTGCGCGCTGAAATCACCGTGGCCGGTTGCGGTGATGCGGCCGCCGAAGATATCGACCACCACCGGCTTCAGTTCCAGCGCCTGATTGGCGAGCCGCACTTTCGATGGCTGGATCACCGCATGCACATCGCCGCGATCAAGTTGCCCGTGCAACGTCGCTTCGTAATCCTTGCCGTCACCCTGCAGGTCGAAACTCAGCGGCGTCGACGGTTCCGCCGTCCCCGCCAGCAAGCCGGGATCCAGCGATTCGGCGTTCGCGCGCAGGCTCCACACCGGATTGTGTTCACCGTTTTTCAGGGTGAGATGCGCGTACAGCGGCGCCGGCACGTTGCCGGACAGCGCGATGTCCATGCGATCGAGATCGCCGCGCGCGGCCAGTCCGATCACCGGACGCGTGCGCCCCAATGGCGCCGGCATCAACGCCGAGGCGACCAGCGCCATGCGATAGCGATCGGCCGGCGCGTACTCGCCATCCACCTTGAAATCGCCGCGGTCGGTTGCCGCAACCACATGGTCGGCATGCAACCGCCCTTCCTCCACTTCCAGTGCGCCGCGCACGCTGCGAACATCAACCAGCGGCACTCCAACGCGCGTCACCGCGAGATTGTCGATGGCGATGGCATCGAAGCGGATCGGCAACGGCGTCCCGATTTGCGGCAGCGATTGCGGCCAACGCGGCAATTCGAACGGCTTGTCGTCGTGCGGAAGATCGAGCGTTGCGTCGGTGATCGCGATCGAGTCGAGGCGCAACTTGCGCCCGAGTAGCGGCTGCAGCATCGGCCGGATCGTCACCGTGTCGGCGTTGAAGGTGGTGACCAGCGGCGTCTTGCACGCCGGATACGTCACCGGCTTGCCATCCTGATCGGGACAACCGCGATAGACAACGTGGACGCCATGCAGCGTCATCGGACCCGACACCGGGCCTTCGGCGCTCTTCCAGCTCAATTCGGTGCCGGCCGGCAACAGGCCACGGATGCGCGCCAGCAAGAAATCGCGACCGGCGATCGTTGTCAGCAACCAGTACAAGCCGCCCACCGCGAGCGCCGCCAGCAGCAACACGCCGAACCCGCTGCGCCAGGCGATCTTGCGCACGCGACTCACAGGTCGGCACCGATGTTGAGGCCGATGGTGAACGGCGAATCCGGATGATTCAGTCCGCGCGCGATGTCGATGCGCACCGGGCCGACCGGCGAACGCCAGCGCAGGCCGATGCCGACGCCGGTATGCCAGTCGAGCTTGCGGTTGTCGAACGCGCTGCCGCCGTCGACGAATGTCGCCACGCCCCAGCTGGCGTTGAAGTAACGCTCGTATTCGATGCTGCTGGTCGCCACGTTCTTGGCGCCGTAGGCAAGCAGGTAGTGGCCACTCGGATCCTGCAGGCGCGGACCGACCTCGCGCCAGTTGTAGCCGCGGATGCTGCGATCGCCGCCGGCGAAGAAGCGCAGCGACGGCGGCAGTGCCAACGCATCCTTGGCAACGGTGTAGCCGAACTCTCCGCGCAGGATCAGCCGATCCTTCGCGCCCAGCCCATGGAACCACTGCGCGCGCCCATGGACCTGGAGGAATCCGCCACCGCCGCCGGCCGAACCGCCGCGCAAGGTGAAATTCGCACCGATCCCGCGCCGCGGGTAGAGGCGGTCGTCAACGCTCACGTAGTGCATGTCGACCTGCGGGAAACTCAGGCTGGCGGTTTGATACGGCGTCTTCACCGTGCCGTCGGTATAGGCCCAGCGTTCGCGCAACACATGCAGTGAGATCGCGGCATCAAGCTTGGTGTTGATCTGACCGGTGCGACTGAAGACGAGTTCGGTGCGGCGGCTGTCGATGTAACGGCTCTGCTCGTCGCCAAACTGCAGGCCGGCGGTGTACCAGCCATCCAGCCACTTGAACGCCGGCACGCGATATTGCAACGTCGCCACCTTGCGCTTCTGCCCGTAGTCGACCTGGGCCAGCGCCTTGTGACCCCGCTTGTTGAGATAGCGGCGCTCCAGACCGAAGCGCGCACCCGGGCCGCTACCAGTCCCGTAACTCAGGCCGGCGGTATAGATGCTGCGCTTGGCAGGCTCCAGCGTGACCTGTACCGGCACGCGCAGGCCCTTGGCATCACCCGCCAGTGGCTCGATGTCGATGCGGCTGAAGTAATCCAGCGCCACCAGCGATTTGCGAAGACGGTCGAGGCGGCCCTGGTGGTAGTAGTCGCCCTCGTCCCAGTACACCAGTTTTTCCAGCAATTGCGGACGGATGATTTCCGTCGGCGTTTGCTCGAACGTCACCGGGCCCATTTCATAGCGTTGTCCGCTGGTCCAGCGCAGATCGACATCGGCGGCGTGCGCAGCACGCGTCACCTCGACCTTGTGGCTGATGAAATCGGAATCGAAATAGCCACGCTGGGCCAGACGCTGGGTGATCGCGGTCTTGCCCGCTTCGTAGGCACTCTGATCGAAGACACGGCCCGGCATCGGCCGCACCTTGTTGATGTCCTGCGTCAGGTACTGGTCTTCGGCGCCCGCCCCCTCGATGCCATAGGCGACCTTGCGCACGATCACCGGATCACCCCGCTGGACGTCGATGATGACGATCAGCGCGTTGCGATCACTCGATGGCGTGACCTTGATCTGCGGCGAGTAATAACCATACGGCTCCAAGGTGTTGCGTACTTCCGTCTCCGCCTCTTCCAGCAAGTAATCGAGGCGGCGATCGGATATTTGCTTGCCGATCGCATCCTCCAGAGACAGCGCCGCGCGCGCATCGTCCGCCATCACCCCGTCGATGCCGCGAATCTCCACACGCACCACCTGCGCTGCCTGCACAGGAGCAGTACAGGAGAGACAGAACAACACCAGCAGGAATCGGGGGGAGCGCATCGCCCACAGGATACCGGTCGGGATGCACCGAGCGTTAACGCATTCTCTACATTCGCGGTCGCTCGCTCAGCTGCGCATGCCGACGCCGCGCTTGAGCAGCCACAGGGCCAGCGCGGTCAGGCCGGCGACGAACAGCAGCATCAGACCAAAGGCCGCACCCATCGCCACGTCGCTTTGCCCGAGCAGGCCGTAGCGGAACGCGTTGACCATGTAGAAGATCGGGTTGAGATGGGTCATCGTCTGCGCCCACTCCGGCAGCAGCTTGACCGAATAGAACACGCCGCCGAGATAGGTCAGCGGAGTGAGGATGAAGGTCGGCACGATGGCGACGTCATCGAACTTCTTGGCGTAGACCGCGTTGATGAAGCCGGCCAGCGAGAAGATGATCGCGCCCAGCAGCACCGATGCGATCGTCACTAGCGGATGCGGCACGCGCACGTGGGTGAAGAACATCGCGATCACCAGCACGATGGCGCCGACCATCAGGCCGCGCAACACCGCACCGGCGACATAGCCGGACAGGATGACCCAGTTCGGCATCGGCGACACCTGCAGTTCCTCGATGTGGCGACCGAACTTGGCGCCGAAGAAACTCGAGCTGATGTTGCCGTAGCTGTTCTGGATGATCGACATCATCACCAGGCCCGGCACGATGAAGTCCATGTAGCGCATGCCGCCCATCTGTCCCACGCGCGAACCGATCAGGCCGCCGAAGATCAGGAAGTACAGCGTCATGGTGATCGCTGGCGGGATCAGCGTCTGCGTCCAGATGCGCAGGATGCGCATCACCTCGCGCCGCGCGATGGTCGAGAACGCGACCCTGTTCGGGTTCGGGGCGCTCATGCCCTGGCCTCCTCAGAACCTGCACCTTCGGCCACCATGCGCACGAACAGCTCCTCCAAGCGGTTGGACTTGGTGCGCATCGAGCGCACGCGGATCCCGGCGTCAGCGAACGCCGCGAACACCCGGTTGAGGTCCATCGCCCGCGGCATTTCAAGATCGATTGTGTGGGTGTCGTGTGCGACCAGCGTGGTGCCCTCGATCTGCGGCAGTTGCGCTGGCAGGTCGCCGTCGATATCGAACAGGAAGCCTTCGATATCGAGCTTGGCCAGCAACGCCTTCATCGGTCCTTCGGCGACGATCCGGCCGTGATTGATGATGGCGAGGTTGCGGCACAGGCTTTCCGCTTCCTCAAGATAATGCGTGGTGAGGATGATGGTGGTGCCGGCGGCATTGATCCGCTTCAGCGTTTCCCACATGCCGCGGCGAATCTCGATGTCGACGCCGGCGGTCGGCTCGTCGAGGATCAGCAGGCGCGGTTCGGTCATCAGCGCGCGCGCGATCATCAGGCGTCGCTTCATGCCGCCGGACAGCGTGCGGCTCATCTTGTCGTGCTTGTCCCACAGCAGCGCGTCCTTCAGCACCGCCTCGGCGCGCGGCAACGCGACTTCGCGCGGGATGCCGTAGAACCCCGCGTAGTTTACGCAGATGTCGAGCGGCTTCTCGAACATGTTGAAGTTGAGTTCCTGCGGCACCAGCCCGATCAGGCGCATCGCGGCATCACGGTCGGAATCGATATCGACCCCGAACACCTTGACGCTGCCCGAAGTCTTGTTGACCAGCGAGCTGATGATTCCGATCAGGGTCGACTTGCCGGCGCCATTGGGACCGAGCAAGGCGTAGAAGTCGCCGGGCTGGACGTCCAGCGAGATGCCCTTGAGGGCCTCGACACCGTTGTCGTAGGTCTTGCGGAGATCGTGCACGCTAAGGGCGGGCACGCGGGCGGAATCCGTCATTGCGGCGAGGGATCGCAGGGGAGAGACCCGGTATTATAGGAGTCTTATGTCCAAGTTCTTCCCGATCCGGCTGCTCGAACGCCGGCAGATCGCGCCCTCCGTCCTCCACCTCGCCTTCGTCCGTGACGACGGCGAAGCGCTGGACTACACCCCTGGGCAGTTCATCCAGATCCACTTCCCGCTGGCCGACGGCAGCAGCGCGCGTCGCAGCTATTCCTGCGCCACCCGCCACGACCATCGCATCGCCAGCGGCGAGGCGGTGGAGTTCGTCGCCAGCATCGTGCCCGGCGGCGCCGCCACCGCGTTGTTCCAGGGCATGGCGATCGGCGACCACCTGCAGGCCAGCGGCCCACTCGGGCTGTTTACCCTCAAACCGGACGATGCCAGCCGTCGCTACCTGCTGATCGCCACCGGCACCGGCGTCGCCAGCTATCGCTCGATGCTGCCGCAGCTCGATGCGCTGATCCGCGAACGCGGCGTCGAAGTCGTGCTGGTCCACGGTGCACGCATGCCCTCGGAACTGCTGTTCGCCGACGAATTCCTGGCGATGGTCGACAGGCATCCTGGCAAGTTCCGCTACCTGCCCTGCCTGTCGCGGGAAGCACTGGATGATGATGCCGCCGCCTTCGCCCGCGCCGAAGCCGCGCACGGCTACGTGCAAAATCGCCTGGCCGAACTCGCGCCGAGCGCCGGCAACGACATCGCCTACATGTGCGGCAATCCCAACATGGTCGATGCCGTGGTGGCCGCGCTCAAGGAACACGGCCTGCCGATGAAGGACATCCGCCGCGAGAAGTACATCAGCCTGAAGTAGCCGGCCTTTCAAGCATTGACATGTGATGCACGCGGGAAAGGTCCCGCGCGTCAACCCGGCACGTGCACCTGCCCGCTCATCAGCACGCGCGCACTGCGCGACATCACCGCCTTGGTCACCGTCCATTCGCCATCACGTTGTTCGGCGCTGGCGCCGACACGCAACGTACCGGAAGGATGGCCGAAGCGGACCGCGTCGCGCGGACTGCCACCCGCGGTCATGCACACCAGCGTGCCGGGCACGGCTGCGGCAGTCCCGATGGCGACGGCGGCCGTGCCCATCATCGCGTGATGCAGCTTGCCCATCGACATCGCGCGTACCAGCACGTCGACGTCGCCGACCTTCACTGTCTTGCCCGCCGAATTGAGGTACTCCTGCGGCGGTGCGACGAATGCAATTTTCGGCGTGTGCTGGCGGGAAGCCATCTCGTCGAGCGACCGGATCAATCCCATCTTCAGCGCACCATGTGCGCGCAACGTTTCGAATCGCGCGAGCGCCGCGGCATCGCCATTGATCGCGTCCTGCAATTCGGTGCCGGTGTACCCGATGTCGGACGCATTGACGAAGATGGTCGGGATGCCGGCGTTGATCAGGGTCGCACGCACGCGATCGTCCTTGAGGCCGATGCCGGGGACATGCAATTCATCGACGACATTCCCGGTCGGAAACATCGCACCACTCGCGCCTTCACCCTCATCGGCACCGGGATCGAGGAATTCCAGGCGGATTTCTGCGGCGGGAAAGGTCACGCCGTCGAGTTCGAAATCGCCGAGCTCCTGCACTTCGCCGTCGACCATCGGCACGTGGGCAATGATCGTCTTGCCGGTATTGGCCTGGAAAATTCGCACCTCGCATTCGCCGTCGCGAGGCACGCGCGCGGGATCGACCAACCCATGCGCGATCGCGAACGGGCCGACCGCGGAAGTGAGGTTGCCGCAGTTGCCGCTCCAGTCGACGAAGGCCTTGTCGATCCCGACCTGCCCGAACAGGTAATCGACGTCGTGGCCGGGCCTGGTGCTTTTCGCCACGATCACCGTCTTCGACGTGCTCGAGGTCGCGCCGCCCATGCCGTCGATCTGTTTGCCATAGGGATCGGGTGAGCCAATCACCCGCATGAGCAAGGCATCGCGTGCCACGCCGGGAACGCGCGCCGCCTCCGGCAGGTCATTCAAGGAAAAGAACACGCCTTTCGACGTGCCGCCGCGCATGTAGGTGGCGGGAACCTTGATCTGCTTCATCGCCGGGCTCACGCGTTGTGCCTGTGTTCGAGGAAATCCTGCGCGAACCTCTGCAACACGCCACCCGCTTCGTAGATCAAGACTTCCTCATCGGAATCGAGGCGGCACAGCATCGGCACGTCCACGCGCTCACCGTTGCGGCGATGGATTACCAGCGTCAACGTCGCGCGCGGCATGCGTTCGCCGATCACGTCATAGGTCTCGGTGCCGTCGATCGCCAGCGTCTTGCGGTTGGTGCCGGGCAGGAATTCCAGCGGCAGCACGCCCATGCCGATCAGGTTGGTGCGGTGGATGCGTTCGAAGCCTTCGGCGGCGATCACTTCCACACCCGCCAGACGCACACCCTTGGCTGCCCAGTCGCGCGAGCTGCCTTGGCCGTAGTCGGCACCCGCAATAATGATCAACGGCTGGCCACGATCCATGTAAGTCTCGATCGCTTCCCACATCCGCATCACCTTGCCGTCGGGTTCCACGCGCGCCAGCGATCCCTGCTTGACCGTTCCGTCGACCACCGCCATTTCATTGATGGTCTTCGGATTGGCGAACGTCGCGCGTTGCGCGGTCAGGTGATCGCCACGATGCGTCGCGTAGGAATTGAAGTCTTCTTCCGGCAGGCCCATCCTGGCCAGGTATTCGCCGGCGGCACTGCTGGCGAGGATCGCATTCGACGGCGACAGGTGATCGGTAGTGATGTTGTCGCCAAGCACCGCCAGCGGGCGCATTCCACGCATCGTGCGCTCTCCGGCCAGCGCACCTTCCCAGTACGGCGGACGACGGATGTAAGTGGATTGCGGGCGCCATGCGTACAGCGGCGCGGCCTGCACGCCATCGTCGCCGTGGCGACGGAACATCGGGTCGTACACCGCATTGAACTGTTCCGGCTTCACCGCCGACTTCACGATCGCGTCGATCTCGGCGTCGTCCGGCCAGATGTCCTTCAGATACACCGGCGTGCCATCGGCGCGATGGCCGAGCGCGTCCTTCTCGATGTCGAAACGCACGGTGCCGGCGATCGCGTAGGCCACCACCAGCGGCGGCGATGCGAGGAAGGCCTGCTTGGCGTAGGGATGGATGCGACCATCGAAGTTGCGGTTGCCCGACAGCACCGCGACCGCGTAGAGATCGCGATCGATCACTTCCTGCTGGATCTTCGGATCGAGCGCGCCACTCATGCCGTTGCAGGTGGTACAGGCGAAGGCGACGATGCCGAACCCGAGCTTCTCGAGTTCCGATTTCAACCCGGCCTCTTCGAGATACAGCGCGACCGCCTTCGATCCCGGCGCCAGCGACGATTTCACCCACGGTTTGCGCACGAGTCCGGCACGATTGGCATTGCGCGCGATCAGGCCGGCGGCGATCACGTTGCGCGGATTCGAGGTGTTGGTGCAACTGGTGATGGCAGCGATGATCACCGCACCGTCCGGCATCAGGCCCTTCGCTTCTTCACCACGACCGGCTTCCAGCTTTGCTTCGTCGGCGATGCCGCGCGACTGCAGTTCGTTCACCGGCAGATGCGCATGCGGATTCGACGGTCCCGCCAGCGAGCGCGTCACGCTCGAGAGATCGAATGCCAGCGTGCGCTCGTACTGCGCGTCCTTCAACGTATCGGCCCACAAACCGGCCGTTTTCGCATAGGTTTCGACCAGCGCAACCTGCTTGTCGCCGCGCCCGGTCAGGCGCAGGTAGTCCAGCGTGTTCTGGTCGATGAAGAACATCGCCGCGGTCGCGCCGTATTCCGGCGCCATGTTGGAAATCGTCGCGCGATCGCCCAGCGTCAGCGCCGCCGCGCCTTCGCCACGGAATTCCAGGAATGCGCCGACCACCTTCTGCTTGCGCAGAAATTCGGTCAGCGCGAGGACGACGTCGGTCGCGGTGATGCCTGGTTGCGGCTTGCCGGTCAATTCGACGCCGATGATGTCGGGCAGGCGCATCCATGATGCGCGTCCCAGCATCACGTTCTCGGCTTCCAGTCCGCCCACGCCAACGGCGATCACGCCCAATGCATCGACATGCGGCGTGTGCGAATCGGTACCGACGCAGGTGTCGGGATATGCGACGCCATCGCTGACACCCACCACCGGGGACATCCGCTCCAGGTTGATCTGATGCATGATGCCGTTGCCTGGCGGGATCACGTCGACGTTGCGGAACGCATGTTTCGTCCAGTCGATGAAGTGGAAGCGGTCGTCGTTGCGGCGATCCTCCACCGCGCGATTCTTCGCGAACGCATTGGGGTCGTTGCCGTCGAATTCGACCGCCAGCGAGTGGTCGACGATCAGCTGCACCGGCACCACCGGGTTCACCTGCGCGGGATCGCCGCCCTGGTCGGCGATGGCGTCGCGCAGCCCGGCCAGATCGACCAGCGCGGTCTGGCCGAGGATGTCGTGGCAGACCACGCGCGCCGGGAACCACGGGAAATCGAGATCACGATGGCGGCCGACCAGCTGGCCGAGATAGTCGGCGATCCGCGCCGGTTCGGCGCGGCGGACGATGTTTTCAGCGAATACGCGCGAGGTATAGGGCAGGCCAGCCCAAGCGCCGGGCTGGATCGCCTCGACGGCGGCGGACGCGTCGAAATACGCCAAATCGGTGCCTGGCAACGGCTTCTTGTGGGTGCTGTTCATGGCAAGAATGGTACTCCAGCGCCTTTCCCGGCTTCGAGTCTGGTGGCCGAACTGTAAAGGATGCTTGACAACCCGGATTTGCCGGGCTTAGTGTGTTGTCAAGGTCACTTGACACATCGCCATGAACGACACGCCCCGCTCCACCCGCAGTCCCGGCCTCGTGTTCCTGATCGTCGGGATTGTGTTCCTCGCCTCCGGACTGGCGACTCGCAATGTCGCCCTGTGGGCACCGGGTCCAGCCTTCATCGCCCTCGGCGTCGCCCTGATGGCCAGCGCGCGGAGGAAGCCGCAATGACTCTTCGTTTTCCCCGCTGCCCGGGAATGTCCGCCGCTGCCTGGTTCGCTGCGGGCCTGTCGTTCATCGCCATCGGCATTCAGCAACCGGCCTTCATCGGCATCGGTGCGGCCTTCATCGCCATTGGCAGTCGCTCGCTTCGCAACGACAGGAACCGCGCGCCATGATGGGCCGGCACAAATTGCTGTCCGCGGCAGTGGCCGCCATGGTCGCCTTCGGTTTCGCCCTCTACGGCAACCATGCCGGCTGGACCGACAAGAGCGTTGGCGTGTTTGCCGGAATGGGCACGGCTTTCCTCTTGTTCGCGCTAATGCTTGCGTTCGCGCCGCGCTGGTGGCGCGAACACTGCGATGAGGAATATTCCAGCCGTGCCTATCGCGAATACCGCCGCCGCATGTGGCCGGCGATGCTGGTCTACATGGCGCTGGTGTTCGGCTCGACCTGGCTCCTCAAGAACACCGTCCAGCCGCTGGCGTTGCGCGCATTGATCGCGATCGCGCCGGCGCTGCCGATCTTCTTCGTGATGCTGGTCTTCCTGCGCTATCTGCGCACCGTCGACGAGATGCAACGCCGCATCGAGATGGAAGCGGTCGGCGTCGCCGCGCTGGCCGTCTCGCAGATCTATCTGGCAGGTGGCTTCCTGCAGCTCGGCAAGGTCATCGACGTCCCGTCCGGACTCGCCATGATTTGGGTCTTCCCGCTGATGTGCTTCAGCTACGCCATCGGCAAGTTCTTCGCGACCCGGCGCTACCGCTGATGGACAACCGCCTGCGCGAACTGCGCGAACAGATGGGCTGGTCGCAGGCCGCGCTCGCCGAGCGCCTCGACGTCTCGCGCCAGACCATCAACGCGCTGGAAACCGGCAAGTACGACCCGTCGCTGCCGCTGGCCTTCCGCATCGCGAAATTGTTCGACGAACCCATCGAATCCGTTTTCATCTACCAGGACCCTTGAGGAGGGGCATATGTCCCGAAAGATCCGCATCATCCTTGCAGTGCTGGCCGCCATTGCGCTATTCGGCTACCAGTCATGGCGCAAGCATCAACCTTCTGCGCAAACAGCGGCCAGCAACGCGCCTGCGCACGTCGAACCGGCACAGTTGCGCAAGCTCGGCCAGTTGGGTTTCAAGCCCTGCACCTTGCCTGGCGCAGCGGGACGCGAAGGCCTGCCCGCACAGTGCACGACGCTGTCGGTGCCGGAAACCCGTTCCGAGCCCAACGGCCGCAAGATCGACCTGCGCATCGCCTGGGTTCCGGCCGATGAAGACGCCGACCAGCATGACGATCCGGTGTTCCTGATCGCCGGTGGCCCCGGACAGTCGGCTGTCGATAGTTATTCCATGCTCGCGCCGGTGTTCCAGGGCGTGCTCAACCAGCGCGACGTCATCCTGGTCGATCAGCGTGGCACCGGCGGTTCCAACAAGCTCGCCTGCGACACCGGGGATGAAAGCACGACCACGCCGGATGCCGCCGCGATGTTGCGCCAAACCGCGACCTGTATCGATGCGTTGTCGAAGCACGCCGACCTGCGCCAGTACGGCACCACCGAAGCGGTCGCCGACCTCGACGCCGTGCGCAGCGCCATCGGCGCCAAGCAGATCAACCTGTACGGCGTGAGCTACGGCACGCGCGTGGCGCAGCAGTACGCGATGCGCCATCCGCAACAGACGCGCAGCATCGTCCTCGATTCGGTCGTGCCCAATTCCCTTCATCTCTCCAACATCTTCGCGCGCAACCTCGACGATGCCCTGGCATTGCAATTCAGCGTCTGCACGAAGGATCCGCAGTGCAAGGCCAAATTCGGCGACCCGCGCGCCGAACTCGGCACCTTGCTGGACACGCTGCGCAAGGCGCCGCCACAGGTCAGCTATCGCGATCCATTGAGCGGGGAACAGAAAACCCAAGCCCTGACCGCCGATGAAGTGGCGGGTCTGGTGCGGATGTTCGCCTACATGCCCGCGATCGCCTCGATCCTGCCGTTGCAGATTCACGAAGCCGCGCAGGGCCGCTACGCCGGCCTCAAGGCGCTGACCTCGATGCTGCGCAGCGAAATGAAGGATCAGATGGCGATGGGCATGCAGCTCTCGGTGGTGTGCAGTGAAGACGCCGGGCAAGCGCCTGCGGCAGCGCAGGACGACAGTGGCACCGTGCTCGGCAATGACATGGCCCACTTCATGACGCAGGCCTGCATGCAATGGCCGAAGGGCAAGGTCCCAGCCGATTTCCACACCGCATTGGCGACGTCGGTGCCGGCACTGGTGCTGGAAGGCCAGTTCGATCCGGTGACGCCGCCGCGCTATGGCGAAGAAGTGGCGAAATCACTGCCCAATGGCCGCCTGCTGGTGCTCAACGGCCAAGGTCACAACGTCATCACTGCCGGCTGCATGCCACGCCTGTTCACCAAGTTCATTGAAACCGCCGACGCCAAGTCGCTCGACGCCAAGTGCCTCGATGCGCTCAGCCCGACGCCTTCCTTCATCGACTACAACGGATGGACCCCATGATCGTCGCCGAACATCTCCGCAAGACGTTCCCCGGCAAGGGCAAGACCGATGCGCCCGTGGTCGCGGTCAACGATGTCAGCTTCACCGCGCGCGATGGCCAGATCACCGGCCTGCTCGGTCCCAATGGCGCCGGCAAGACCACCACCATGCGCATGCTCTACACCCTGATGACGCCGGACAGCGGCAGCGTGACCGTGGATGGCATCGACACCCGCGTCGACGCCAATGCCGTGCGCCGCGCACTCGGCGTGTTGCCGGATGCCCGCGGTGTCTACAAGCGCCTGACCGCACGCGAGAACATCCGCTACTTCGGCGAGCTGCACGGACTGTCGCCGCAGCAGTGCGACCAGCGCATCGCCGCCCTCGCCACGCCGCTGGAAATGGCCGATTTCCTCGATCGCCGCACCGAAGGGTTCTCGCAAGGCCAGCGCACCAAGACCGCGATCGCGCGCGCGCTGATCCACTCGCCGCGCAACGTCATCCTGGATGAACCGACCAACGGCCTCGACGTGATGACCACCCGCGGCCTGCGCAGCTTCCTCAAGCACCTGCGCGACGAAGGCCATTGCGTGGTGTTCTCCAGCCACATCATGCAGGAGGTCGCCGCGCTCTGCGATCGCATCGTCATCATCGCCCAGGGTCGCGTCATGGCCGAAGGCAGCCCCGACGAACTGCGCGAACAAGCCCATGAATCCAACCTCGAAGACGCTTTCGTCCGCCTGATCGGCAGCGAAGAAGGACTGCACGCATGAATGCCCTGAACGCCATCATCGGCAAGGAACTGCTCGATTTCTCCCGTGACCGCAAGACCATGCTGCTGACGTTGCTGATGACGCCGGTGCTGATGCTGTTGCTGATCTTCGGCCTCGGCACCTTCATGCAGCACAAGATGAAGGAACTTAACGACAAGCCGCTGGAAGTCGCCATCGTCGGTGCGCAGCACGCGCCCAACCTGGTCAAATGGCTGGCGGGGCGCGGCGTTACCGCCAAGAACGTCGCCGACCCCGACGCCGCCATCCGCAGCCAGCGCGAGGACGTCTACATCCGCATCGGCGACAAGTTCGAGGAACAGTGGCGCAAGGGCGAACCCGCGCTCATCGAAGTGGTCAACGATTCCACCCGCCAGGACGCGCGCATCCCGACCGAACGCGTGACCACGCTCCTCAACATCTACACCCAGCAGATGGGAGCGTTGCGCCTGCTCGCCCGTGGCATCAATCCGCAGGTCGCGGCACCGGTGATGGTTGCGAACAAGGACCTGTCGACGCCGGAAGCGCGCCGCGGCCGGGTGATGTCGTTCCTGCCCTACCTGCTGATCCTCGGCGGCTTCCTCGGCGGCGCGGCATTGGTGATCGACATGACCGCCGGCGAGCGCGAACGCCAGTCGCTGGAACCGCTGCTCACCAACCCGGTCGCGCGCGGCACCATGGTCAGCGGCAAGGTGATCGCGGCGGTACTGATCGGCATCGTCTCGGTCACCCTCACCTGCCTGTCGTTCAAGCTCGGCGCGCAACTCACGCCCGGCATCGGCAAGGCGATGGACATCAGCGCATTCGCGGTGCTGAAGATGTTGCTGATCCTGTTGCCACTGGTCGCGCTCGGCTGCAGCCTGCTGACCCTGATCGCCTCGGGCGCGAAATCGGTGAAAGAGGCGCAGAGCTTCATGTCGATCCTGATGCTGCTGCCGATGGTCCCGACCATCTTCCTGATGGTGAACCCGGTGAAGAACGCCCTGTGGCAATTCGCGATCCCGTTCCTCGCGCAGAACCAGATCATCCTCAAGGTACTGCGCAGCGAAACCATCCAGCCGCTGGAATGGCTGGTGTATTTCGCCTCCGCGATCGGCGTCACCGCGCTGCTGTGGTGGTTGGCCGTGCGCCGCTACGGCCAGGAGAAACTCGCCGTCGCCTCCTGACCTCCTCGAGTGGCGGGCAACAAAAAAGCCCGGCTTGCGCCGGGCTTTTTCTTGCGCGATGAATGGATCATTCGCTCGGCTTGAACTGCATCGTGCGGCGGGTGGTCACCGGCGAACCAACCGGTTCGAAACGCCACTTGCGCACGGCATTCAACGCTTCGCGATCGAACACGCGCGGCGGATTGGCATCGACCACGCGCGCTGCGCTGACCGAACCGTCCGACGACACCGTGAACTCCACGGTCACGCTGCCGCTCTGGCCGCTGCGCAGTGCTTCGACCGGGAAACGCGGGCTCGGCGTGCTGATCGCACGCAATTCGCTGCTGGCACTGCGCGCCGGCGCGGCGGCTGCACGCTGCTGCTGTTCGGCGGCGCGGTCCGCTGCGGCCTTGCGATCGGCCTCCGCCTTGCGATCAGCCTCGGCCTTGCGGTCGGCTTCCGCCTTGCGATCGGCTTCGGCCTTCGCCGTGGCGTCCTGCTGCTGCTTCTGGGCCGCTTGCGTGACCTTGTCCTGTGCCTGCTTTGCCGCCAGTTCCTTAGCCGCCTGTTCCTGCAGCTTCTTCTGGTCTTCCAGGCGCTTCTTCTCGAGCTCGGCCTGCTTGGCCTGTTCCTGCGGCGTCAGCACCGGCGTGGTGCCGGAAGCCGCCGTTGCCGCCGCGGCCTTCGCGCCGTCGGCGATCGCGTTCTTCAGGCGCGGCAATGCCGGCGCGGCGGAATCGGCTTTCTCCAGCAAGGCATAGAGACGGTCGGCTTCGCTGAAGTCCTTGCGGGCGATGGCCTGCTCGGTCGCGATGGTCGCGTACGGCTGGAGGTCGGTTAGCGCGCTGGCGACCGAGGGATCATTCGCCGACTTGTCGCGCAGCGCGAGGTAGTACTCCATCGCGTTGTTGCCGGCGGGCGCGTACAGGCGCTGTTCGCTCAGGGCCTTGGCGGCGGCATCGCGCAGCTGGTCGGCACCCATCGCGGCGACTGCCGAGGACACCGCCTGGGCGGGTGCGGCGGCCGGTGCTGCAGCCGGAGTTCCGGCGGCTGGCGTGGCGGTCTCGTCCTTCTTGCAGGCGGTCATGCCCAGCGCGAACGCGAGGGCGACGCCACCGGCGAGCAGGGAGCGGGACAACAGGGTGGGCGCGGGCCTTGCGGCGACGGTCGATTGCATGTGGATTTCCCCGGACAGATGCGTAACCGAACGAATACAAGCGGCGTGCAGGGGCCTTGTCAACACCCCGATGTCCGGATATGTCGGGCACGTCACAGCCCGGACCTATTTGCCGATGCAAAAGCTCGTGAAAATGTGCCCGAGGAGATCGTCGGCAAGCAGGCGACCGGTGATCTCGCCGAGGGCGTCGTGGCCCAGGCGAAGGTCTTCGGCTGCCAGTTCCAGCTGGTCGTGGTCGAATGCAGAACCCGCCGCCGACAGGTGTTCGCGCGCCCGCTGCAGGGCCTCGACATGGCGCGCGCGCGCGCTGAATGCGCCCTCGCCATGCTGGCGTCCGGCTAGCTGAACGAGTCGCGCCCGCAACGCATCCAGTCCTTCCCCGCTCCGCGCCGACACCGCGATGGCATCGGCAGGCGCGGTCGCCGCGTCGAACAGGTCGCTCTTGTTGTGGAGCCACAACACCTGCGGGACGCCGGCCAGCAGCGGCTGCAACCGTTCGCGCTGTTCGCCGGCTTCGCGACCGTCGACCACCGCGATCGCCAGATCGGCGCGTTCGAGTTCGGCGCGTGCACGACGCATCCCCTCGCGCTCGATCGCATCGCCATCGTCGCGTTGCCCGGCGGTATCGACCAGCGTCAGTTCGACGCCATCGACGCGGATGGTTTCGTGCAGCAGGTCGCGCGTGGTGCCGGGGACATCGGTGACGATGGCGCGATCGCTGCCGGCCAATGCGTTGAGCAACGAACTCTTGCCGGCGTTGGGCAGGCCGACCAGCACCGCGTGCAAGCCATCGCGCAATCGTCGTCCCTGCTCCGCGGCGGCCAGCAGGCCATCAAGCTCGCGCATCGCGGCGTCGATGCCATCGCGCAACGCATCGCCGCCCAGCGTTTCGATCGGCTCGTCGGCGAAATCGATCGCGGCTTCCATGTGCACGCGCAAATGCAGCAGTCGCGCCGCCAGCGCATCGACGCGCGTCGAGAACGCGCCATCGAGTGAACGGCGCGCGGCGCGCGCGGCCTGGATGTCGCGCGCGGCGATCAGGTCGGCGATCGCTTCCGCCTGCGCCAGGTCGAGCTTGCCGTTGTGGAAGGCGCGCTCGCTGAACTCGCCCGGTCGCGCGCGTTGCGCGCCCAGCTGCACCGCCGCCTGCAACACCTGCTCCAGCAGTACCGGGCTGCCGTGCAACTGCAGTTCCACCACGTCCTCGCCGGTGAAACTCGCCGGCGCGACGAAACGCAGCGCGATGCCATCGTCGATGAGGTCGCCGTCATCGGCGGCGCGCACCTGCACGCGGATCGCCTGGCGCGGCGCCAGCGTTTTCCCGCACAGGCGCGCGGCGATGTCGTGCGCGCGCGATCCCGACAACCGCACGATGCCGACGCCGCCCTGTCCGGGGGCGCTGGCGATCGCGACGATGGTGTGGCTGGACGAACTCATTCGAATCCGATCAACGCCCGGGTGATGGCGCTGGTCCGCGCTCACCCGGGTTCGATCATTTCTTCTTGGCGTCGTGCGTGCCCGGCGATGCCTTGTCGGCGTACTTGCGCAGCATGTAGGTCTGCTGGATCAGGCCGAGCGCGCCGTTCGCCACCTGGTACAGCACCAGGCCGGCAGGCAGGAAGGCCAGGACCACGCCGAAGATCACCGGCATCGCCTTCATCATCTTCTGCTGCGTCGGATCCATGCCCGGCGCCGGCGGCGTCAGGTGCTGGGTGAAGAACATGATCGCGGCGTTGAGGATCGGCAGGATGAAATACGGATCGCGTGCGGTGAGGTCGTGGATCCAGCCCATCCACGGCGCGTGGCGCAACTCCACCGATTCCGACAGCACCCAGTACAGCGTCATGAAGATGATCGTCTGCGGGATGATCGGCAGGCAGCCGCCGATCGGATTGATCTTCTCGGTCTTGTACAGCTCCATCATCGCCATCTGGAGCTTCTGCTTGTCGTCGCCGTAACGTTCCTGCAGCGCCTTCATCCGCGGCTGCACGCGACGCATCTGCGCGGTCGACTTGTACTGCGCGTTCGACAACGGGAACAGCGCGAGTTTCAGCAGGAAGACCAGGCCGATGATCGACCAGCCCCAGTTGCCGATCAGCGCATGGATCTTCATCAGCAACCAGAACAACCAGCCACCAAGCACCGCGAAGATGCTGAAGCGGCTGTAGTCGATGACGCGATCGAGCCCGGGCACGTTCAGTGCTTCCAGCGCCTTGACGTCCTTCGGTCCGACCCACAGGCGCGCATTGCTCGTTGCGGTCTGGCCGGCCTGCAAGGTGAAGCCCGGGCCCATCGCCGCGATGCTGTCGGCGGGACCGTTCTGGCTCAGCGAGAACTTCGCCTGCTGGTCGGCTTCGGGAATCCACACGCTCAGGAAATGGTGCTGCGGCATCGCCAGCCAGCCGCCCTTGACCGTCTGGTCGAGGCTACCGCCATCCATGTAGTCCTTGAACGCGCGGCGATCGTAGTGCTTGCCGTCCGACCACGTCGCACCGACGAAGCTGTACGACTCCGGATGCATCATTCCGGTCTGGAAGTTCGGCGGCACCCGCACCAGCTGGCGATAGACAAAGCCCTGCCACGGCGTGGTTCCACCATTGGTCACGCTGTCGCGCACGTCCACCGCGTAACTGCCGCGGGTGAAACGCACCACGCGATGGATCACCACGCCATTGGCGCCGGTCCAGGTGAACGGAATATCCAGCGTCGCTGCACCGGCAGCCAGCTTGAACTGCGTGGCACCACCATCGACGACGAAACCGGTGTGGTTCGGCGCGGACGAACCACCTTGCCCGCTCCAGCCGCTTTGCGCCTGGTAGTAGTCGGCGTTGTCGGCCGAGAACAGGCGCACCGGATCGCTGCCACCCATGGTCTTGGGGTACTGCAACAGATCGACCTGGCGGAAGCTGCCGCCATCGAGTTGCACGCGCAGGACATCCGTCTCGACCTGCACTGTCGCGGCGGCAGCGCTGGCCTGGGCGGTCACCGGCGTCGCGGCAGACGCGGCGGGTGCAGCGGTGCCCGCAGGCGTTGCCGCCGGCAATGCACCCGGCACCACCTGCGGAACGACTTGCGCGGCGGGCGTGGCCGGCGGTGGCGCCAGCTTGGCGGCTTGTTCCTTGCCCCACTCCATCCACAACAGGACGGCCACCATCAGCCAGGCGAACAAAAGGAAGAGGCGGGTCTGCTGGTTCATGCGATCAGTCGGAATGGGATGCCGCGGTTCCGGCATCGGGAGAAGAAGAAGTAGATGAAGCGTCGCGCGGCATTGTGCCGATGGCAGGTTGAACCGGCAATCTGGCGGCGCGCGCCAGCAATTCAAGCAAGGCCGCGCGCAAGGCCGGATTATCCGCCTGTGCCGCGGCCGGCTTGGCCACCGCGACATAGGTTCCTGCCGGGAGATGCATCCGCTGGTCGC
>JAFEBY010000072.1 GCA_018242465.1 Pseudomonadota bacterium
CGTGACGTGAAAGGCCTGTATGCCAAGGCGCGTCGCGGCGAGCTCCCCAATTTCACCGGCATCGATTCGCCCTACGAGGCGCCGGAATCCGCGGACATCGTGCTCGATACCACCAGCGCATCCGCCCCAACCCTTGCGGAACGGGTGGTGGCTCGCCTCCTTGAAGGAAATTACGAAATATGAACATCCGTCGTGCCAGGTTTTCCCGAAGTCGCCGTGGCGTCGACGATGCGCCCGCTGCAGATTTCCCTCCCGACTCCGTGAAGGATTCTGCGATGAACAAGGTCTTCCTGAGCGTGGTTGCCGGGCTTGTCCTGATCACGGCAGCGGTGAATGCCAGGGCGAGCAGCCTGCTCAATGTTTCCTTCGATCCGACGCGCGAGTTCTACGCCGACATCAACCAGGCATTCGCGGCGCAATGGAAGCAGCAGGCCGGCGAGACGGTGGATATCCGCGCCTCGCACGGTGGTTCCGGCAAGCAGGCGCGCGCGGTGATCGATGGCCTTGAAGCCGACGTCGTCACGTTGGCACTCGCCGCCGATATCGATGCGATCGCCGACAAGGGCAAGTTGCTGCCCGCGAATTGGCAATCGCGCCTTCCGCACAACAGCGCCCCCTATACCTCGACCATCGTGTTCCTGGTACGCAAGGGCAACCCGAAAGCCATCCGCGACTGGGGCGACCTGACCAAGCCCGGCGTCGCGGTGATCACGCCGAATCCCAAGACCTCCGGTGGCGCGCGCTGGAACTATCTCGCGGCGTGGGCGTGGGCGTCGCACCAGTATCGCGATGGCGGCAAGGTGCTTGATTACCTCGCGCGCCTGTACGGCAACGTGCCCGTGCTCGATGCCGGCGCCCGTGGTTCGACCACCACCTTTGTCGAGCGCGGCATTGGCGACGTGTTGATCGCCTGGGAAAACGAGGCGTTGTTGACGGTGAACGACGCAGGTACGCGCGGAAAGTTCGAAATCGTGGTGCCGTCGCTGAGCATCCGCGCCGAACCGTCGGTGGCCTGGGTCGACAAGAACGTCGACAAGCACGGCACCCGCAAGCAGGCCGAGGCCTATCTGCGCTTCCTGTATTCGCCGCAGGGCCAACAGATTGCAGCGAAGCACTTCTATCGCCCGGCCGAACCAGACAAGGTGTCGGCCGCCGAACTCGCGCGCTTCCCCAGGATGACGCAGGTGACGATCGACAACGCATTCGGCGGCTGGAAGAAGGCGCAGGCGCAACACTTCGCCGATGGCGGATTCTTCGACCAGATCAACGCCAAGCGCGCACATTGACGGTCTGATCCCGTGAACGCGCCGGCACTGTCCGTTCCATTGTTCGCGCCGCGTCGACGGCGTCCGTTGCCGGGGTTCGGATTGAGCCTCGGTCTCGGCATGGCATGGCTTGGCATCGTCGTGCTGCTGCCGTTGCTGGCACTGGCTTGGCATGCGCTGGGGCTCGGTACGGCAGGCTGGTCACGCGCGATCCACGATCCACGCGTACAAGCCGCGTTGAAGCTGAGTTTTGGCGCATCGCTCGTGGCATCGCTGCTGGCGCTGGTCGCCGGCGCATTGGTGGCATGGGTACTGGTCCGTTACCGCTTCCCGGGCCGGCGCCTGCTCGACGCATTGGTCGATCTGCCGTTCGCGTTGCCGACGGCGGTCGCCGGCATTGCGCTCACCGCGATCTATTCCAGCCATGGCTGGATCGGTCGCTTCGTCGAGCCGATGGGCTTGAAGATCGCCTACACCTGGATCGGCATCGTCATCGCACTGGTCTTCATCGGCCTGCCATTCGTGGTGCGCACGGTGCAGCCGGTGCTGGAAACGCTCGGTCGCGACCAGGAGGAGGCTGCGGTGTCGCTGGGTGCGTCGCGCTTCACCACGTTGCGCCGGGTGATCCTGCCGGAACTGTTGCCGGCCCTGCTCACCGGGTTCTCGCTGGCGTTCGCGCGCGCGCTGGGCGAATACGGTTCGGTGATCTTCATCGCCGGCAACAAGCCGTACTCGACCGAAATCGCGCCATTGCTGATCACCATCCGCCTTGAGGAATATGACTACGACGGCGCGATTGCGATCGCCGCATTGCTGCTTGCGGCATCGTTCGCCTGCTTGCTGGCGATCAACGCGCTGCCATCACTGTCCCGTTACGCACGCGTGGGGCGCGGCCATGGATAACGCCCTGCGCGAACCATGGTGGTTGCGCATCGTCCTGATCGCGCTCGCAGTGATCGTCCTGGTCGGACTGGTGGTGCTGCCATTGTTGATGGTGCTTGCCGCTGCATTCGGTGACGGCTTCCACGCCTGGTGGTCGGCGCTGCGCGATCCTGACGCCGTGGCCGCGCTCAAGCTGACGCTGTTCTCCGCGGCGGTGGTGATTCCGGTCAATGCGGTGTTCGGCACCCTCATGGCGTGGGCGGTCGTGCGCTTCGACTTCGCCGGCAAGCGCGTGCTGCTGACGCTGGTCGACCTCCCGTTCGCTGTGTCGCCGGTGGTGGCGGGCCTGTGCCTGGTGCTGTTGTTCAGCACCACCCACGGCTGGTTCGCGCCATTGCTGGAACGCTTCGACATCAAGATCCTGTTCGCACGTCCCGGCATCGTGCTGGCGACCCTGTTCATCACCTTTCCATTCGTGGTGCGCGAACTTATCCCGTTGATGCAACAGCAGGGCAGCGACGAAGAACTCGCGGCGCGTTCGCTCGGCGCCGGCGCCTGGACGATGTTCCGGCGCGTCACCCTGCCCAACATCAAGTGGGGACTGCTCTACGGCGTGTTGCTGTGCAGTGCGCGCGCGATGGGTGAATTCGGTGCGGTCTCGGTGGTGTCCGGCCACATTCGCGGGCTCACCAACACGCTGCCGTTGCATATCGAAATCCTCTACAACGAATTCAACGCCACTGCGGCCTTTGCTGCGGCATCGCTGCTCAGCGGACTCGCGCTGGTCACGCTGGTGGCGAAATTCTGGCTGGAATCGAGCCATGGAGATTCGCTCGCCCAAACGCACCGGAAGCATCACGCATGAACACTGCCATCCACCGCGCCTTGGACATGACAGGCGATGCCACGCCTGAAAGACATCATGTCCCAACGGTCGCCCATCCCGGGGCGGTCGCGGCGAGGCAGGGCATGGATCTCCACATCCGCCAACTCGGCAAGTGCTACGGCAGGACTGCCGCACTCGATGACGTCGATCTCGACATTGCATCGGGTGAACTGGTCGCACTGCTGGGGCCGTCGGGCTCGGGCAAGACCACGCTGCTGCGGGTGATCGCCGGCCTGCTTGATGCCGACTCCGGCCAGGTCTTGTTCGGCGATGTCGATGCCACGCGTCTGAGCCTGCGCCAGCGCAATGTCGGTTTCGTGTTCCAGCACTACGCGCTATTCCGCCACATGACAGTCGCGGAGAACATCGCCTTCGGTTTGCGCAGCCGCCCGCGGTCACGACGACCGGACAAAGCGACGATCCGCCAGCGAGTCAAGGAATTGCTGAAACTGATTCAGCTCGACGAGTTCGGCGGCCGCTATCCCGAGCAGTTGTCGGGCGGCCAGCGCCAGCGCGTGGCTCTGGCGCGTGCATTGGCGATCGATCCCAGCCTGCTGCTGCTCGACGAACCCTTCGGCGCGCTCGATGCCAAGGTGCGCGTCGACCTGCGGCGCTGGCTGCGCACGCTGCACGAGCAGACCGGGCAGACGACGCTGTTCGTCACCCACGACCAGGAAGAAGCACTCGAATTGGCCGATCGCGTGGTGGTGTTGCGAGAAGGCCGGATCGAGCAGGTCGGCACGCCACGCGAAATCTACGAGGCACCGGCATCGGAATACGTGTTCGATTTCATCGGTCGCGCCAACGCACTGGATGGCCGGGTGATCGATGGCCGCTTCGGCATCGATGGCCATGGCTTCACGGTGCCGACCGATGTCGCCGCCGGACACGCGCGAATGTACGTGCGCCCGCACGATCTGGATATTGTCGATGCCGCTTCGGGAATTCCCGTGACCGTGCTGGCGACGCATTTGCGTTCTGGACGCATCACGGTCGAAGCGCAAGTCGATGCGCAGACGCGATTGCTGGAACTCGATCTCCCGGTCGGCCCGGATACCGACGTTCCCGCGGTTGGCGCGACGATCGACGTGTTGCCGCGTGCGTGGCGGATTTATTCATCCGAGCGCCCTTGACGGCTCCGCGGGGCGCTCGCAAAAGCATCGCCCGGCCAAGCGCCTGCAGCGATTATCCATCTCGCCGGCATGCCGTGAATACATCCATGTAGGCTCGACTCGGCATCCTGCCTCGTATGGTCGGCGAGACGGACAAACCGCACAGGCGCTGCCGGTGGCGAGCTTTTCGCTCTCCGGAAAGCCACAATACGCGCGCGGAAGTGGGTCGCTACTCCGATGCGCGGGCATTGCGCCGCATGGATGCGGTGCATGAGCCTACATGGACGTATTCACGGCGTCCCGTGCAGCGGAGTGGCGACCCACGCCACCAGCGCGTGCGAGATCAACAACAGCCGTGGTCTCCGTGCCGTTGCCCGCTATCCGGCGCAACCGCACTGCCAGTCGTTTCGCCACGCAGGCTTGCTGCATGGTGCGCCGCGACCACCTGCGCCACGCACGCCGTCACGCCCTTGCCCATGGGAATGTGCAGAAATTCATTGGGGCCATGCGCGTTCGAATGCGGGCCGAGCACGCCGGTGATCATGAATTGCGCACCCGGGAATTTTTCGCCGAGCATGCCCATGAAGGGAATCGAGCCGCCTTCGCCCATGTACATCGCCGGCTTGCCGAAACTGCACTGGCTGGCGGCGTCGATCGCCTGTTCCAGCCACGACGCCAGTGCCGGTGCATTCCAGCCCGCGGACGACTTCTCGAGCTCGAAGCTGACCTTTGCACCGTTCGGCGGATCCTTCAGCAGGGTGTCTCGCAGCAGGTTGCCCGCGGCCGTGCCATCGAGCGTCGGAGGCAGGCGCAGCGACAGCTTCACCGCGGTGAACGGCCGTAGCACGTTGCCGGCAGACGACAGCGGCGGCATGCCATCGACGCCGGTGATCGACAATGCCGGACGCCAGGTGCGATTGAGCACGCGCTCGGTATTGTCGCCGGCCATCGGCGTCATCCCGTCCATGAAGGGGAACTTGTTCCACACCTCGTCGCCCAGCACCTCGGCGACCTTGGCCGCCTGTGCCTTGCGTTCGCCGGGGATGTCGACAAACAGGCCGTCGAGACGGATCTTTCCGGTTTTTTCATCGTCGACGCGATCGAGCAGTTCGCGCAGGATGCGAAAGCTCGACGGCACGATGCCGGATGCGTCGCCGGAGTGCACGCCTTCATGCAGCACATCAACGCGCAGATTGCCGCCGGCGAGTCCGCGCAAGGAGGTCGTGCACCACAGCTGCTCATAGTTGCCGCAGCCGGAGTCGAGGCAGACCACCAGCGACGGCTTGCCGATGCGCGGCGCAAGGTGATCGACGTAGGCGGGCAGGTCATAACTGCCGGATTCCTCGCAGGCCTCGATCATCACCACGCAACGCGCGTGCGGCAGGTTCTGGTCACGCAGGGCGAGGATGGCGGTGAGCGAGCCGAAGATGGCGTAACCGTCGTCTGCACCACCGCGGCCGTAGAGGCGGTCGCCCTTCAACACCGGCTTCCACGGGCCGAGGTCGTCATCCCAGCCGGTCATTTCCGGTTGCTTGTCGAGATGGCCGTACAGCAGCACGCAATCGTCGCCGCTGCTTCGCTCCCCATGCGCCGGGATGTCGAGGAAGATCAGCGGCGTGCGCCCTTCCAGTCGCACCACTTCGACGTGCATGCCGGGCAGATCCTGCGCCTTGGCCCAGGTTTCCATCAGCGAAACCGCTTTGTCCATGTAGCCGTGTGCCTGCCAGTCGGCATCGAACATCGGCGACTTGTTGGGGATGGCGATGTAGTTCACCAGCTGCGGGACGATGTCCGTGTCCCATTTGTTGCCGACAAAGGCCTTCAGTTTGGTGATGTCCACGCGCGACTCCGGGGCGAAAACACCATTTTAGCGCCGCGGGCGCGTGTCGGATTTTCCTGACCCCACGGCGCGCATCGCGCCGACAGACGGTAGCCACGCTCCGGCGGAGACTGTGCAGCACAGGGGAGCTGCGGCATGGATGCTTGGAGTGAACTGAAGCGTTGCGATGGGCAAGGATGCCCGCGGTACAGCAAATGGGGGGAGTGACAGGGAGGTCGGTCGTTCGGTCGCATTGGGAGGTGCGGCCGGGCGGCCAGTTTTCGTCACCCACTACACTGGCGTGATGGGTATCCACATCCTCCGATCCAACGACAGCACGCGCCAGCCCTGGGCCAATGGCGCCGGCAGCACCCGCGAACTGATCCAGTGGCCGGGCGATGGCCAAGCCTGGCAGTGGCGACTGTCGATCGCCGACGTCGATCGTGATGCCCCATTTTCGGGGTTCCCCGGCGTCGATCGCATCCTCGTCTTGCTGAGCGGCGATGGCCTGATCCTGCGCTTCGCCGACGGTGGCGAGGTCCGCCTCGACACGCCATTCGCCTTCACCCGGTTTCCCGGCGAGAAGGCGCTCTCGGGCGGTCCGATCGACGGGCCCACCACCGACTTCAACCTGATGTGGCAGCGCGATCGCTTCGACGCCGAGCTATGGGTACGACCGATGGTGGGATCGCTCCAGCTATTCGCGTCACCCTGTGAAACCTGGGCCCTGCATGTTGCCGCCGGGCATGTCGATGGTGACGATGGCCTGCACCTCGACGCCGGCGACACGCTCGTCAGCGGTGACGACGGTACTGCGCGCCACCTGCGTCTTGACGGCGCAGGCACCGCCTTGCTGGTGCGGTTACAGGAACGCCAGCACGAAGGCTGATCCGGTCGCCAGCGCTGCCAGCGCGAACACGCTCACCACCATTTCCTTGGCGCCGCGTCCGCGTGCCCACATCCACAGGCCGGTGATTGCGAGCAGGATCATCGCGATCGCATAGCTGTCGCTGAGCACGCGCCACCAAGTGCCGCCGATGCCCTTGTGCAGCTTGTTGAATACCGCGAGCGGGGTGCTGGTGCTCCACTTCACGTCGATATTCTCGCCGCCGACCACGTATTCCGCGCTCCAGCTGTTGCGCGCGCTGCCGCCGGAGAAATTCCATTTCTGCGGGCCTTCGGGTTTGCCATCGCCACCCGGGCGCGGCTTGCGGATCATGTCGGCGTCGAGGCCACGCGCCTGTCGCAACCAGGCCGACATCGCTTCCGGCGACGAACGCACTTCGGCGGGCGCGACGAGCTGTTCCTTGCGCACCGGTTCGGTCTTGCCCTGCGGCCAGGCGTTGTCGCCCATGCGGTGGTTGAGCACCAGCCCGGTGATGCCGAACAGCAGCGCAGCGATCGCGCCCCAGGCGCCGATCCACAGGTGGAGCTGGCGCATCCAGCGGAAGGTGCGGTGGTGACTGAAAATCTTGAAGGCCATGTGGAAAGCTTCCGTTATCGATGGTGTGGGGGTCAGCTGTCGGCCCAGCGCCGCAACAAGTTGTGATAGATGCCCGTCAACTGCAGCACCGCGCCTTCGTCGGCACCGCTGGCGCGCAAGCGTTCGATCGCGCCATCCATCTCGAACAGCATGCGCCGGCCGGCATCATCGCGGACCATGCTCTGCACCCAGAAGAACGACGCGATGCGCGCGCCCCGGGTCACGGGCATGACCCGGTGGAGGCTGCTGGAGGGATAGAGGATGAGATCGCCAGCGGGCAGTTTCACCTCGTGCTCGCCGTAGGTGTCGCTGATGACGAGCTCGCCGCCCTCGTAGTCGCCCGGATCGGACAGGAACAGCGTGCAGGACACGTCCGATCGCACGTGGCCGTCGCCGCTGCGCATCATCGCGCCATCGACGTGGAAGCCGTACTCGCCACCACCGTGGTAGCGATTGAAGCGCGGCGGCAGTGTCTTCAGCGGCAACGCCGCGGAGAAGAACAGCGGGTTGCGCGCCAACGCCGCCAACACCATGCGTCCGAGCTCGGCACGCAGCGGGGAAGCATCGGGCAACTGTTCATTGCGCTTCACCTGTGCACCAAGGGTACCGACGGTTTCGCGGCCGTCGGTCCAGTCCGCCGCGTCCAGCGCACCACGCAGGTGCGCCAGTTCATCGCGACTCAGGATTTCGGGAACGTGCAGGAGCATGGCGTGATGTTACCGGTTGCCGCTTCAGAACCTGAAATCGGCGCTGAGCAGAAAGGTGCGTGGCGCCCCGGGCGTGTAGCGGTATCCGCTCTTGTTGATCGCCGCCACGTACTTCTTGTCACCCAGGTTGTAGCCGTTCAAGCGCAGGGTGAGATGACGGTTGATGTCGTACGACGCCATCGCATCCACCACGGTCCACGGATTGGTGAAGGAGGGCGTGCCTGCCGCACCGTCCGTCCCCTTGTGCAGGCCGGCGGTATAGCGCACGCCGCCGCCGATGGTCAGGCCGAACGGGAAGCGGTAGGTGGTCCAGCTGGTGAAGGCGTTGGCGGGCGTGTAGGTCAGGGTGTTGCTGCCATCCTGCGCCATGATCGTGCCTTGCTCGACCGTCGCCTTCTGGTAGAGATAGCCCAACGAGATGTTCCAGGCCTTGGTGATGTTGCCGCCGATCGAGGCCTCCACGCCCTTGACCTTCTTCTTTCCCGTTTGCGAATAGCCGCTGGGGGAGGTCGTGTCGGGGGCGATTTCATTGCTCACGGTGGTCTGGAACAGCGCCAGGTTCGCGGTCAGGGCATGGTTCACGTCCCACTTCGCGCCGATTTCCGAGGTCCTGGCCTGTTGCGGGGCGTTGTCGATGTTGTCGGCGCTGTTGGCGGTGGTGTTGAGGGCGAAGTTGGCGCCGCCAGGCGGCTGCTGCGACAACGCGAAATTCGTGTACAGGCTGAGCACTTCGACCGGCTTGTAGACCAGGCCAACCTTCCAGTTCAGTAGCGTGCCCGAATGCCTCAGATCGATGCTCGGAATGATGCTGCCATTGGCGGTGCCCGCCGGGCAGGCCACGCTGCCGCGCGGCAATGGCGTCACCGTAGTGCAGGCGACGGTGGCATCGTAGGCGGTGGTGTAATGGTCGACGCGCACGCCGGCGGTCATCAGGAAGTGCTCGCCGAACTTCAGGGTGTCGAACAGATAGAGCGCGCTGGTATCGGTTTTACCGTGGGCGATGGCACCGCTGCGGCCGTAGGTTACGGTTCCGGCGCCGGCCGCCTGCCAATCCGGGTGGTACAGGCTGATCGGGGGCAGGCTGCCGCTGGTGGCGATGCTCCAGGCGGTCTGTTCCTCGCGCGTCAGTTCCATGCCGGCGCTGAGGAAGTGATCGACCGCGCCGGTGCTGAAGTCGGCGCGCAAGTTCAGCTGATCGGTGAGGATCTTGTTCTGCTGATCCTTGGTGTTGAAGTTGCTGCGCAGCAGGGTGTAAGTGGACAGGTCGTTGATGTTCGTCCATTTGATGTTGCCGGCCAACGGATTGGCGCTGGTGCCGCCAGTGGTCATGAACGACGTAATGAAATAGTCCTGCATCGTCTTGCCCCAGCGCAGGGTGTTGCTGAGCTTCAGCGCGCCGCTGAAGTCGTGTTCGAAACGCAGCGTGGCCATCTGCGCGGTCACGTTGTCGTGATCGAGCGGGCTGCCGAAGTAATTCTTTGGATCGATGGGATGGCCGGCCAACTGCTGCAAGCCCGGTTGCGGCGTCCAGTGCGGCAGTCCGATGGTCGGCACCCAATCATCAGGAACGTTGTCCTGCTTCACGTAGAGCAGGTTCAACCACACGCGGCTATCGATGCCGAGGCCGAAGCCCAGCGACGGCGCGAGACCCCAACGGCTGTTGTTCACGCGATCGCGTCCGGGGGCGTCGCTGTCCTGCCACATGGCATTGAGACGGAATGCACCGGTTGCGCCCAAGCGCTGGTTCCAGTCGGCACTGACGCGTTTCTGGCCTTCGTCGCCGATCGACACCGTACCCGAGGTGGCGTTGCGACGCATCGCCTGCTTGGTGACCATGTTGATCGCACCCGTGGGCGCGGAGCGACCGGTATCGGTGCCGGCCGGTCCCTTCACGACTTCCACCTGCTCGATGTTGAACAAGTCGCGCGAGATGCTGCCGAGATCGCGCGCCCCATCGACGAAAATGCTCGATGAGGAATCGAAGCCGCGCATGTACAGGGTGTCGCCGGTGCTGGTGGCGCCGTTTTCGCCGGCGTAGAAGGTGCCAACGCCGGGACTGTTGCGCAGCGCTTCGGTCAGCGTGGTCGCGCCTTGTTGGCGCAGTTCTTCCTTGCTGATCACCTGGATCGTTTGTGGCGTGTCCTGCAGGGTCTGGGTGAACTTCGGCGAGACGACGAAACTGCGCAGGCCGCGGACTTCCACCTTGTCGAGTTCCCGCGGGCCGCCATCGTTGCGCTCGCCACCCCTGTGATCGTGGCCGCGGTGCTCATCCTGGTGGTGATCGCGCTGCTGCGGCGACTGGTCATCCTGCGCCATTCCGGTTTGGGCAAACACAGGCGTCGCGGTGGCCAGGGCCAGGCCGGCGGCAAGGGTGGTGACGGGCAGGGCTGCGGAACGAAGCGAAGGCGTGGCGTGCTTGCGCGATTTGATATGGGACATGGGGACGGAAATGCGGAAGGAGGCCGCGCGCTGAATGGGCGCTAATAGTAAATGATAATTATTCCCATTTGCAACAACGAGCCGATCCGTCCACGACAGTACATGGGAGCAGTCGACTTGATCGAGCTGCAGGCGCGTCCGCGGGCAGCAGGAAGTTTTCGGCTATTCGATCAGCGGTTGTCGCGCGTCCACACCGCGCCATCGACCACCTGCACCGGAAAACTCGCGACCGGCGTATACGCGGGCGCGCACATGACGGCGCCATTGCGCAGGTCGAACTTCGCCCCATGCAGGACGCATTCGATGCTGCTGTCCTCCTCGCTGACTTCGCCCGCCGAGAGTTCGAAATCCTCGTGGGTACAGCGGTCTTCGACGGCGTAATAGTCGCCATCGAGGTTGACGACGAGGATCGGCGTGTCGCCGTCCCAGACCGTGCGTTTTTCGCCGGGCAGCAATTCGCCTTCGGTACAGACGTATTCCCAACCCTTCAGGGCATCGTGGCTCACAACGGCTTCTCCAGGACTTCGAAGCGCAGGTCGTCGCGTTTGGGCAATCCGTAGCGCGCATCGCCATAGGGGAAGGGCTTGCGGATGCCGGTGCGGCGATAGCCGCGTCGCTCATAGAAGGCGATCAGTTCGTCGCGGACGTCGATTACCGTCATCCGCATCGCTGGCAGCGACCAATCCTCGCGGGCGACGCGTTCGGCTTCCGCCAGCACCAGCTTGCCGAGTCCGGCGCCCTGCAGGTTCGGCTGTACCGCGAACATGCCGAAATAGCCGGCGCCGTCTTCGTCCATCACATGCGCGCAGGCCAGCATGTCGCCGTCGCGTTCGGCGATGATGATGCGGCTGCGTGCGCGGTCGAGGTCGGCCTGGATGCGTTCGCCATCGATGCGCATGCCGTCGAGCAGGTCGGCTTCGGTGGTCCAGCCGGCGCGACTGTCGTCACCGCGATAGGCCGACGTCACCAGGTCGACCAGCGCGGGGATGTCGCGGCTGTCGGCCGTGCGGAACTGGATGGGCTGATCGTTCATGCGAGCAGTGTGCGCACCTTGCGCAGGGCGGCGGCAAATCGCTCGATTTCGTCTTCGCTGTTGTAGAAGGCGAACGAGGCGCGGCAGGTGGCGGAGACGCCGAAGAATTGCAGCAACGGATGCGCGCAGTGCTGGCCGGAACGCACCGCGACGCCTTCGATGTCGAGCAGGGTGGCGAGGTCGTGGGCGTGGGTGCCTTCGATCGCGAACGAGATGATCGCGGCCTTGCCCGGTGCGGTGCCGAAGATGCGCATTCCCGGGATATCGGAGAGGGCTGCGGTCGCGTGTGCGAGCAACTGCGCCTCGCGGGCGTGGATCGCGTCCATGCCGATGCCTTGCAGATAGTCGACCGCGGCACCAAGCCCGACGAAGCCGGCGATGTTCGGCGTACCGGCTTCGAAGCGGTGGGGCGGCGTGTTGAACACGGTGCCGTCGAAGCTGACTTCCTTGATCATTTCGCCGCCGCCGAGGAAGGGCGGCATTGCCTCGAGGTGTTCACGGCGTCCCCACAGCACGCCAGTGCCGGTCGGGCCGCACAGCTTGTGGCCGGTGAAGGCATAGAAGTCGCAGCCGATTGATGCGATGTCGACCGCCATGTGCGGGACCGCCTGTGAGCCGTCGACCACGCTGACGATGCCGCGTTTGCGCGCTTCCTTGCAGATCTCGCGCACGGGATTCACCGTACCGAGCACGTTGCTCACATGGGCCACGCCAAGCAGCTTGACGTCGGGCGTCATCGCCGCATGCAGTGCATCGAGATCAAGCGAACCGTCGGGCCGCAGCTCCGCGACCTTGATCCTGGCGCCGGTGCGTTCGGCGATCAGCTGCCACGGCACGATGTTGGCGTGGTGTTCCATTCGCGTCAGCAGGATGGCATCGCCGGCTTTCAGCCGCGGCAGCGCCCAGCTGTAGGCGACCAGGTTGATCGCGAAGGTGGTGCCGCTGCACAGCACCAGCTCGTCGGCTCGGACGTTGAGGAAGGCAGCAAGCTTGCGACGCGCGCCTTCGTAGGCTTCGGTCGCTTCGCTGCCGAGGGTGTGCACGGCACGGCTGACGTTGGCGTTGTGCTGGCGATAGAAGTCATCGACTGCCTCGATGACCACCGCCGGTTTCTGCGCGGTGTTGGCGGAATCGAAATAGACCAGCGGCTTGCCATTCACCTCGCGGGTGAGTAGCGGGAAATCGCCGCGGATCGCGGCCCAGTCCGGCGTGGTGGTCATTCGACGTCTGCCGGATCGAGTTGCCTGAGTGCCGCGGCGAGACGGGTATCGAGCAGGGTGCGGATGTCGGCATCGTCGACCTGCGACAGCAACGATTGCACGAAGGCAGCGGTGAGCATGCGTCGCGCCTGCGCTTCCGGCACGCCGCGCGAACGCAGGTAGAACAGCGCGTTGGTGTCGAGCTGGCCGACGGTGGCGCCGTGCGCGGCCTTCACTTCGTCGGCGTGGATCACCAGCACCGGCTGGGTATCGACCTCGGCGTTGTCGGAGAGCAGCAGGTTGCGATTGGAAAGTTGCGCGTCGCTGCCGTCGGCACCGGCGTCGATGCGGATGCCGCCGTGCATCACCACGCGCGAACGGCCACTGGCGAGGCCACGCCATTGCAGGTCGCTGCGGGTATCGCGGCCGACGTGTTCCACCTGCAAGCGTGTTTCGACATGGCGCTTGCCGGTGCCAAGCAGGGCGCCATGCGCCGCGGTGGTTGCGTCGTTGCCGGCGAGGCGGATCTGCAGTTCGTGGCGGCTCAGAGCGGCACCGAGTTCGAGATCGAAACGCGCGTAATGCGCCTTGTTCGCGACACTGACATCGGTATGGAGGAAGCGGGTCGCGCCATCGGGGTCGTCGTTCACGCGGGCATGGCGCATGGTCGCGCCTGCGGCGAGCGCTACGCTGACAGCGCCATTGGCGAAGTGTGTATGCGCGCCATCCGCGAGTTGGTGCTCGACCAGGGTGAGATGGGCGTCATTGCCGATGTCGATGCGCAAATGGTGATGCCAGAGCTCGGCATCGCCGGTGGCCAGCCCCAACTCGACAATGTGCAGGCGCGCGCTGGAGGCGGGAGCGAGCGAGATCTTCGTGGCGGCTTGTGCCAGCGCGGTTCGGGTGAACGCGGATGCGTGGCTGTCGCTTGCGACATCGACGATCACTCCATGCCCGATGGTGATGCCGTCGGCGAGCCCGGAAATATCGCTCAATCGTTCGTCATGCGCGCCATGCACGAAGACCAGTCGCGGCGCGGGAATGCCGGCAACCAGTTCCAGTGGTGCGGAGGGATGTGTTGCTGCCGCAAATGCGCGGCGCTCCAGCACGCGCAACGGCATGCTGCGCCAGGCTTCCTCGCGCGATGTCGGCAGCGCGGATTCGGCGACGGCGAAGGAGTCGGAGAGTGCGCTCATCTCAGGCAGCCGCTTCCGGCGTGACGCGATCCTTCAACCACGCATAACCGTGCTCTTCCAGCTGCAACGCCAGTTCCGGTCCGCCGGTCTCGACGATGCAGCCATCGGCCAGCACGTGCACCACGTCGGGCTTGATGTAGTCGAGCAGGCGCTGGTAGTGGGTGATGACGATGAAGGCGCGATCCGGCGTGCGCAGTGCGTTGACGCCATCGGCGACCGCCTTGAGCGCGTCGATGTCGAGGCCGGAATCGGTTTCGTCGAGGATGGCCAGCCTCGGTTCCAGCACCGCGAGCTGGAAAATCTCGTTGCGCTTCTTCTCGCCGCCGGAGAAACCTTCGTTGACGCCACGGTTGAGCAGGGTGTCGGGCAGGTGCAGCACCTTGATCTTCTCGCGCACCAGCTTGAGGAACTGCACCGAATCGAGTTCTGGCTCGCCGCGCGCCTTGCGCTGCGCGTTCAAGGCGCTGCGCAGGAAGTAGGTGTTGTTGACGCCGGGAATCTCGACCGGGTACTGGAAGGCGAGGAAGACGCCGGCGGCGGCGCGTTCTTCCGGTTCCAGCGCCAGAAGGTCGCGGCCGTCGAAATCGACATGCCCTGCGGTGATGTCGTAGCCATCGCGCCCGGCCAGCACGTTGCCGAGCGTGGACTTGCCTGCACCGTTCGGGCCCATGATGGCGTGCACTTCGCCCGGCTTCACGTCGAGCGTGAGCCCCTTGAGGATTTCGCGGGTGCCGACGGAGGCGTGGAGGTTGTCGATCTTCAGCATTTCAAATTTTCCTGATCCATTGTGGTGCCATCCATGGCGCTGCATTCCTGTTTCCAGGCGCCCAGCCCGGCCATCCATGGCCGTGCGTTCACAAGCCCTGCCGATGCCGATAGGGCATCGGCAAAGCGTGCTTGTTCACCCAACTGCGCCTTCAAGGCTCACTTCCAGCAATTTCTTCGCCTCCACCGCAAACTCCATTGGCAATTCGCGGAACACCTGCTTGCAGAAACCGTCGACGATCATCGACACCGCATCTTCCTCCCCGATGCCACGCGAACGGCAATAGAACAGCTGGTCGTCGCTGATCTTTGAGGTGGTCGCTTCGTGCTCGACGGTGGCGTCGCTGCGCTTCACTTCGATGTAGGGGAAGGTGTGCGCGCCGCACTTCTTGCCGATCAGCAGAGAATCGCACTGGGTGTGGTTGCGCGCGGCTTCAGCGCCGCGCTCCACCCGTACCAGCCCGCGATAGCTGTTCTGGCCGTGGCCGGCGCTGATGCCCTTGGACACGATCTTCGATTTGGTGCGCTTGCCGATGTGGATCATCTTGGTGCCGGTATCGGCCTGCTGGCGATGATGCGTGAGCGCGACCGAGTGGAACTCGCCGACGCTGTCGTCGCCCAGCAGCACGCAGCTGGGGTATTTCCAGGTGATCGCCGAGCCGGTTTCCACCTGCGTCCACGTGACCTTGCTGCGCGCACCACGGCATTCGGCGCGCTTGGTCACGAAGTTGTAGATGCCGCCAACACCGTTCTCGTCGCCCGGATACCAGTTCTGCACCGTCGAATATTTGATTTCGGCGTCTTCCAGCGCCACCAGCTCCACCACCGCGGCGTGCAGCTGGTTCTCGTCGCGCATCGGCGCGGTGCAACCTTCCAGATAGCTGACGTGGGCCTTGTCTTCGCAAATGATCAATGTGCGCTCGAACTGGCCGGTGTGGCCGGCATTGATGCGGAAGTAGGTGCTCAGCTCCATCGGGCAGCGCACGCCCTTGGGGATGAACACGAAGCTGCCATCGGAGAACACCGCAGAATTGAGCGCTGCGAAGTAGTTGTCGCCAACCGGGACTACGCTGCCGAGGTACTGCTTCACCAGTTCAGGATGCTCGCGGATCGCTTCCGACATCGAGCAGAAGATCACGCCCTTGTCGGCGAGTTCCTTGCGGAAGGTGGTGCCGACGCTGACCGAATCGAAAACAGCATCGACGGCGACGCCGGCCAGTTTCGCGCGTTCGTGCAGCGGCACGCCAAGCTTGTCGTAGGTGTCGATCAGTTCCTTCGGCACCTCGTCCAGCGATTTGTACTTCGGACCCTTGGGCGCGCTGTAGTAACTCAGCGCCTGGAAGTCGATCGGTCCGACATTCAGTTTCGCCCAATGCGGAACCGGCATGGTCAGCCAGTGGCGATAGGCCGACAGGCGCCATTCGGTCATCCATTCCGGCTCTTCCTTCTTCGCCGACAGCGCGCGGATGATGTCTTCCGACAGCCCCGGCGGCAACGAATCGGATTCGATGTCGGTGATGAAGCCGGCATCGTAGCGACGACCCAGTTGCTCGATGATTTCTGCGTTTTGCGTGTTCATTCGAAAGTCCTCAGGCGGTCAGGCGCACCGGGATGCCGCGCACGGCGCGCGGCAGTGGGGCCGACTGCGCCATGCTGGCCAGGGTGACCCCGCGCAGGGCGTCGGCGATGACGTCGTTGACGCGCAACCAGTTCATCCGCACGCCGCATGATGTCTCGATCCCGCACTGGCCTTCGTGGATGCTGCATTCGGTCATCGCCAGCGGGCCTTCCATCGCCTCGACGATGTCGGCCAGGCTGATCGACTGCGGGTCGCGCACCAGGCGATAGCCGCCATTGGCGCCGCGCACGCTTTCGGCCAGCCCGGACTGCGCCAGCGGCTTCAGCACCTTGGCGACGGTCGATAGCTCCAGCCCGGCACGGGCGGCCATTTCTGACGCACTGAGTACGGTTCCGGCCTCGCGGGCCAGGACTGTCATCAGGACAGTGGCGTAGTCGGTGAGTTTGGCGACGCGAAGCATGGCGGCGTCCGGTTTGAATCAGGACCAATATTGTACTGATTCCAGGGCCGCGCCGCCAGAACGGGATGATCGGGCATATGACAGCCGTCACCCACGATGGCTGATCGATGCCACTGCCTGGCGTGACCGACAAAGACCATGCTGGCTTCACCTGAAACGGAGAACCCTCATGCAGACGTCGACGACATTTCCCTACGGCCTTCGCGAACGCCACCTGTGGCTGGCATTGGGCGTGTTCGCAGGCTGGCGCCTGCTGCGCGGAGTCAAGTCGCTGTTCTGGACTGCTTTTGGCATCGCGTGGATCCTCTACTGGACGCGGGGCGGCCATCTCTGGTGATGACGCAGCCGCCGCGGATGGGGGACAATGCTGATTCCTTCTTCCCCGGTCCACCCATGCCCAAGAAGCATCGCAAGATCGAACGCCGCGAGTCCGAGATCCACGGCAACGGCGTGTTCGCCACCGAGTTCATCGCCAAGGGCGAACGGGTCGTGCGTTACAAGGGCACGCTGCGCAGTCATGATGAAGTGGATGGCATGTACGGCGACAAGGACGAGGACGGCCACACCTTCCTGTTCACCCTCAACGACGACTACGTGATCGATGCCAACGTGGACGGTAACGTCGCGCGTTGGATCAACCACAGTTGCGCCCCGAATTGCGAAGCGGTGCAGGAAGAAAACGCCAAGGGCAAGACCCACAAGGACAAGGTTTTCATCGAAGCGATCCGCGACATCCAGGCCGGTGAAGAGCTGAGCTACAACTACGGCATCGTCCTCGACGAACCGCATACCGCCAAGCTCAAGAAGCTGTGGGGTTGCCGCTGCGGCTCGAAGAATTGCACCGGCACGATGCTGCAGCCGAAGAAGAACAAGTAAGTCGC
>JAFEBY010000073.1 GCA_018242465.1 Pseudomonadota bacterium
CCGCCCTCGCCCGCACCGCCTGCGATGGAAGTCGCCGACAGCCCCGCCGCGGATGCCGTGGCCCTGTTGGGATCGGTATCCGTCGCCCGTGACGCAAATGCCGCCGCACCCACCATCGCCATGCAGCTGCGCGCAGTGGCGATGGATTCCCCCTACGTCGCGCAGTTGCAGACGGCGCAGGACGCCACCACGCTCTATCAGCGCTACCTCGACCTGCGCAGTCAGTACGGGCAGAGCCCGGCCTTCCATTTCGATGTGGCTCAGCGCCTGTTCGAATTGAACGATCCGCGATTGGGCTGGCGCGTGCTCAGCAATATCGTGGAGTTGATGCCCACCCAGCAGGCCGCGCTGCGACTGGTGGCCTACCGACTGCAGGAAGCGGGCATGCAAGCAGACGCCATCGCCCTGCTGCGCCGGATCGTCCTGATTGCACCGGACGAACCACAGTCCTACCGCGATCTCGCGCTGGCGCTTTCGGCACCTGCCACCTGCCGCGAGGCGATTGACCTGTTCCAGCACGTCGTCGATGCACCGTGGGATCCGCGCTTTGCCGACATCGGCATCATTGCCATGGCCGAGCGCAACGACCTGCACACGCGCTGCCCGAATGCGCCGAATACAAGCGCCGGCGATGACACCACGCTGGCCCTGCCGGTCGGCCTGCGCGTGACCCTGCGCTGGGACCTCAACGACACCGACATCGACCTGCACGTCACCGATCCAAACAACGAAGAGGTCTATTACGCCCACCGCAGCAGCTACCAGGGCGGCGCACTGTCGCGCGACTTCACCGGCGGCTATGGGCCGGAAGAATTCATCCTGCGCGATCCCAAGCCCGGCGACTATCAGGTCTCGGTGGTGTATTTCGGCAGCCGGATGGCGCAGCTGGCGCGTGGTGCCACCATCAACGTCAGCCTGCAGACCGGTTTCGGCACGCCAAGCCTGAAACAGCAGACTATCAGCATGCGCCTGCTCGAACGGACCGGGAATGTGCTGATCGGCCACTTCCACGTCGCCGCCAATGGCCGTCTCGAGGTGGCGCCGGCGGCCAGCGGGCAGGCCGACACAGAGTGATGGTTTGCGCACTCACCGCCTCGACACTCGGGGCGGTGAGGCGCCTCACCCGAACGGCAATTCGATCGACGGACTCTGCGCCGTGAACCAGCGTCCACCGTTGTCGGTGGTCACCATGCAATCCTCCAGGCGCACCCCGAACTCGCCGGGAATGTAGATACCGGGCTCGTCACTCATGGTCATGTTGGCGACGATCGGTTGCTCGCTGCCACCGACCGCGTAATACCACTCGTGCATGTCCATGCCGATGCCGTGGCCGAGGCGATGGCTGAAATAGGTGTAGCCGGGCCCGTATCCGGCATCGGCAATGACCTTGCGCGCGGCGGCGTCGATGTCACCCATCTTCCCGCCGGTGCGCGCGGCATCGCGGGCAGCGATCTGCGCTTTCTGCACGATCGAGAACACCCGCTTCATCTTGTCGCTGGCCTTGCCGAGCACCAAGGTCCGGGTGATGTCGCTGGTATAGCCATGCACCTGGCAACCATCGTCGAGGATGACCACGGTGCCTTCGTCGATCTTCTGCGGCTCAATCGAACCGTGCGGCTGCGCGGTGTACTTGCCGACATTGATATCGACATCACCGCGCACACCCAGCCGCCCATAAGCCAGCGCGACCAGCGCCTGCACATCCTGCTGGGTCATGCCCGGCTGCAGCGCCTGCCAGACCGCGTGGTAGCACGCCAACGTGGCGTCGTTGGCGATCTGCAGCAGTGCCAGCTCCGCCTCAGACTTCACCGAGCGGCAACCGGCGGTGACCGGGGTGGCATTGACCAGATGCAACTGCGGCGCGGCCTTGGCGATGCCGTCGGCCATAAAGTACGGCACCTTTTCCTCGATGCCGAGGGTGCCGGTGGACACACCCTTCTCGCGCAGGATCTGCGCGATCAGCGCATACGGGCTTTCGTCCTCCTGCCAGGTGCGCACCTCGCTGCCGAAGCGGATCTGCTCCAGCGCGCGGCTGCGCTCGAACGCCGGGGTGATGTAGATCGGATCGCCGCTGCGGGTGAGCAGCACGCCAGCGGTACGCTCGCTGCCCCACCATTGCAAGTCGACGAAATATTTCAGCGTGGTGCCCGAGGCGATGAACACCGCATCCATTCCGTGCTCGCCGAGCAGTCGCTGCGCCTTGCCGAGCCGCGCGCGGTACTCGTCATCACCAATGGGCTTGGCCTTGCCCGTCACCGGCTGCAGCGCGGCAATCGAAGGCGGCAACGACGAAGTCGCGCGGCCTTGTGCAAGGCTGCGCCCCAACGGCGCGAAGCCGAGCCCCAGGCTTGCCGCACTGGCCGCAGAAAGGCCGAGAAAGCGCCGACGATCCACCCCGCGATGCCCGTTATTCGACATGCTGTTTCTCCGCTCGCCATGAAGACAATCACGGCATTGCAGCACGACAGCACGACCCTGAGCTATCCGCCGAACGTCACGACGGCCAAGGGTCATGCGCGGGGCGGCGGCTTGTTCGGCGCGACCTGTGTCTGCGCGGGCGCTGAAAAGCAAAAGGCCCGGACTGACCGGGCCTCTGATGATCAATCACCACGCGGATTGCGCGTGGTGGGCGGTACAGGGTTCGAACCTGTGACCCCTACCATGTCAAGGTAGTGCTCTACCGCTGAGCTAACCGCCCGAATACCCCTCTCGGGGGCGCGAATTGTAGCCCGGCCGGGGCCGGATGAACAAGCGGGGGGCAAATACTTGCCGTTGAACACGGCTCGTGCCGGCGATCCAGCCAGTACGAACGGCCTTGCGGGCAGCCCGCCTCACATCGCCGCCTCGCGCAGCCTGCGGATCTGATCGCGCACCCGCGCCGCGTCCTCGAATTCCAGATCGCGGGCGTGACGGTGCATCGTCTGCTCCAGCTCCTTGATCCGCGCTTCCTGCTGGGCCTGGCTGAGCCGCTGGTATTCCAGCTCGGGTTCGGCCACGCGCTTCTGTCGGCCGCGTCCTTTCAACTCA
>JAFEBY010000074.1 GCA_018242465.1 Pseudomonadota bacterium
CCGCAGGTCGGGCATGTCGTCAGCGCTTATGCATTGGGCGTGGTGGTTGGTGCGCCGGTGCTCGCCATTCTCGGTGCGCGTCTGCGTCGCCGCACATTGTTGTTGGCGCTGATGGGGTTCTACGCATTCGGCAATCTCGCCAGTGCGTTGTCGCCGAGCTATCACGCGATGTTGGTGTTCCGCTTCATCGCCGGGCTGCCGCATGGCGCCTATTTCGGCGTGGCGGCACTGGTCGCGGCGCACATCAGCCCGCCATCGCAACGTGGTGCCGCGGTCGGGCGGGTGATGCTCGGCCTTGCGGTGGCGCTGCTGATCGGCAATCCGCTGGCGACGTGGCTCGGACAATTGCTGAGCTGGCGTTACGCCTTCGGGCTGGTCAGCGTCATCGCGATTGCAACGGTGCTGATGACGGCGCGCGTGCTGCCGCCGGGCATGGGTGCGCCGCGTGCGGACGTGAAGGCCGAGTTGCGCGATTTCAATCGTGCGCCGGTGTGGTTGTCATTGGCGATCGGTGCGATCGGGTTCGCCGGCATGTTCTGCGTCTTCAGCTATCTCTCGCCGACGCTGGTGCAGGTCACCGGCATGCCGCGGAGTTTCGTGCCGGTCGGGTTGGTGGCATTCGGTATCGGCGGAATCCTCGGCACGCTCGGTGGCGGCTGGTTGTTCGATCGTTACGGCTTCCGTGCCACGGCGATGTTGCTGGTGTGGTCGATCGTGATACTGCTGGCATTCCCGTTCGCCGCGCATTCGCCGTGGACGGTGCTGCCGGTGGTGGTCGCGGTTGGCACCATGGGCGCATTGGCGACGGTGCTGCAATCGCATCTGATGGATGTCGCGGGCCATGCGCAGACATTGGCGGCGGCATCCAACCATTCCGCGTTCAATGCCGCCAACGCATTGGGGCCGTGGCTGGGCGGGATGGCGATCACCGCCGGTTATGGCTGGACGTCGACCGGTTACGTCGGTGCCGCTACGGCGCTGGGAGGCTTGCTGATCTATCTGTTGGCGCGTCGCGCATCCGCGCAGCAGCCGTAATCAGGTCGGGGAAGAACGTTTCGAACGTCGCATCGATGTCGGCCTCGTTCTCTCGCAATACCGACAGGCAGGCGACGAGTCGATCGCCATTGCGCGAGAGCCGGGTGGCGATGCCGCGTACCGCGCGATCGACGCTGGCACGTTGGCGATAGGAACCGAGCCAGTCGTGTTCCGCCATGTGCGGGGCGATCGCCTGCAGACGCGGCGGCAGGATGTCGCGATGTTGCCGCAGGATGCGATAGACGCGCGCGCTGAAATCATCGAGGGGAATGTCGCTCCAGCGCGACCACTCGCGCGCCAGGCAGTGATCGAAATAGACGTCGAGGACGATGCCGGCGTAGCGGCGCAGGCCGCCAAATCGCATGCGTGCGGCAGTGACCGCGGGATGCGTATCGGTATAGCGATCGATGTGGCGATGGCGAACGATCTCGACACGCACCGGAGCCGGCCAATCCTGCAGCGCGGATTGGCCGAGGACGAAATCGCCAAGCAGGGCGCCGAGGATGGCGTCATCGCCGTGACGCGCCAGCCATGCATGGGCGAGGTAGTTCATGACATCTGTCACTGTAATTCGGGGCGGGGTAACGCGCTAGACTTCGCCCATGATCGAACTCCAGAATCTGAGCAAGCGCTACGGGGACTTCACTGCGGTCCGCGATCTTTCATTCGTGGTGGGCACAGGGGAAGTGATGGGACTGGTCGGGCCGAACGGTGCCGGCAAGACCACCACCTTGCGTTGCCTGTCGGGGATCATTCCGGCGACAGCGGGCAGTGCCTATATCGGTGGCGTCGATGTCGCCGGCGATCCGGTGGCCGCCAAGCGCCAACTCGCTTTCATTCCCGATGAGCCGCGATTGTTCGACCATCTCACCGTCGAGCAGCATCTGAATTTCGTCGCGCGTCTCTACGGCATCAATGACTGGCAGGCACGTTCGCAGCCGATCCTCGATGAGCTGGAAATGGCCGACAAGCGCAAGTTGCTGCCGTCCGAACTCTCGCGCGGGATGAAGCAGAAGCTCGCGATCGCCTGCGGGCTGTTGCACGCGCCGCGTGCGGTGATCCTCGACGAACCGCTGACCGGCCTCGATCCCTACGGTATCCGTCGCATGAAGGACACCATGCGCAGGCTGGCTGGCGAAGGCGTGGCGATCATCCTCAGTTCGCACTTGCTCGATCTGGTCGAAGAAGTCTGCACGCACCTGTTGATCCTCAAGAATGGCAACAAGGTGGTGGACGGCACGGTGGCACAGGTGCGCGCGCAGTACGGCGTGGATGGCGATGCCAGCCTGGAAGACGTGTTCTTCCGCGCCACCAGCGACGCCGGGCACACCCACGCATGATGTCGGCGGGCAATCGGTCGGGAGCGGTGTTCGGCGCCTTCGTCTATCTGCAGGCGACGTCGCTCTACAACAATGTGCGCCAGCGCGTGCTGCGCCTGCGTCAGCCGAAGTATCTCGTTGGTGCGGTGATCGGCGCCGCCTACATCTATTTCTTCATGATCCGCAAGGTTCTCGGCGCGGGGCATGGGCGGACCAGCCTGCAAACGGCATCGCCGGCGATGATGGCGAATATCGCCACGCTCGCTGCGCTGGCACTGGCGTTGTACGTGTTCCTGGAATGGATCCTGTCGCGCGAAAGCGTGCGGCTTTCATTCACCGAAACCGAAATCGATTTCCTGTTCCCGGCGCCGCTGACGCGCACCTCGCTGATCCATTTCAGCCTGTTGCGTTCGCAGCTGGCGATCTTCTTCTCGTCGTTCCTGATCGGCCTGCTGGTGCGTCGCGGTGTCGGCTTCGGCGGCGGCCATCCGCTGCAATACGCCACCGGCATCTGGTTGCTGATGTCGACCTTGAAGCTGCATTCGCTGGCGACATCGTTCACGTTCGAGCGGCTGATCGGATTCGGCGTGCGTCCGTGGCTGCGTCGTGCCGTGCTCACCTGCGCGCTGTTGCTGGTCGCCGTGGCGTGCTGGTGGCCGCTGCGCGATGCATTGCAGATGCCGGTGATCGCCAAGGGGACCGACCTCGGAATCTTGCAGCCGTGGTTCGATCGCATCGTCACCACCGCGCCGCTGTCGTGGTTGCTGGTTCCGTTCCGCTGGATGGTCGCGCCGATCTTTGCCCCCGATGCCGCGAGTTTCCTGCGTGCGCTGGTTCCGGCCGTGGCCTTGCTGGTGGTGAACTACATCTGGGTGGTGCGCGCGCAGGTATCGTTCGAGGACGCGGCGATCGTGCACGCGCAGCGTCATGCCGAGAAAGTCGCGGCGAAGCGCGAAGGTCGCCTGGGTGTGCGCGGACCGAGCAAGCCGCGCAGTGAACCGTTCCGCCTGTCGGCCAATGGCGAACCCGCGCTGGCCTTCCTGTGGAAGGGATTGGTGGCGATGGGGCCGATCTATCGCCTGCGGACATGGTTGATCGCTGCCGTGCTCGTCACCGTGGCGTGCCAGTGGCTGATCGCCGATCCGTCACGCAAGGGCGCGGTGGCCGCGATGGGCATTTCCGTGCTCGGACTGGGCGCGTGGTTGCTGCTGCTCGGTCCGATGATGGTGCAGAAAGGGTTGCGCCGAACCTTCGAACGCCTTGATGTGCTCAAGGCCGCGCCGTTGCGCGGCTGGCAGATCGCCTTGGGCGAATTGTCGACGCCGGCGACGGTGATGTCCTTCGCGTTCTGGTTGTTGCTCTTGCTCGCGGCCCAGCTGCTGTCCGTCAAGTACGGCTCGATCGCACCGGCGCAGGTGATCGCGATGGCGATCGGCCTGGCGTTGATGGCGCCACCGTTGTTCGGGTTGATGCTGTGCGTGCCGTTCGCGGGCATGCTCTATTTCCCGGCGTGGACTGTCGGGACCGATGCCAACGGCCGTGGTGTCGAGGTGATGGGCCAACGCATGTTCTTCATGTTCGGCTACCTGATCACGCTGGCGCTGGCCGCGATTCCCGCAGCGTTGGTTGGTGGCCTCGCTTTCCTGCTTGGCAACTGGATGATGGGTTGGGGTGCGGGTGGATTGCTCGCGGCGATCTGTGCCGGCGTCGTGTTCGCACTCGAACTGTCATTCGTGCTGCGCCTGCTGGGCAGGCGCATCGAAGGTTTCGATCTTTCGCAGGAATTGCGCTGACGTCGCGTTTCAGTGCGGCGTCGCTGCCGGTTGGCAGTCGGCGCCGGGGATGGCGGCGGTGGTGGTGACGCAGGGGCGGAAATCCACCAGTCCGGCGAGTTGGCGGCTCTCTCCACGCGCAACCGCGAAATGTTGAACGGGCGGCAGCTTGCAGCTCGCGAGGCCGCCGCAGGCGTCCGGATACAGCGTGTACTGGCATTGGCCGCTGCTGCTGTCCACGCATTCGAAGCGCGACACGCCATCCTGGACATGGATCTTGCTGTACAGGGTTTCCTCGTTTGATTGCACGCGATGGCTGTAGGTGGTGCCGCTCTGCGAGCAGCCCGACAAGGCGAGCAGGAACTGGCACAAGGCGATGAACTTGGACATGGCGATTCCTCCCGGGGTCACATGTGCTTGAACAGGGCCATGAAGGGCAGGCTGACTGCGAGCGTTTCCGGGCGCTGCTTCAGGCGCACGGTGCCGCGGCCGCTGTCGTCGCGGACGATGCCGGCGATGGCCTTCAGGTTGACGATGGTGGAACGGTGGATCTGCTTGAAGTGGGCGCCATCGAGTCGCGGCAGCAGTTCGCGCAGGGGCGTGCGCAACACCGCTTCGCCGTCGGCGGTGACCACCGTGGTGTATTTGTGGTCGGCGCGGAAATAGGCGACGTCATCGACCAGGATCAATTTGGTTTCGCGCCCGGCGCTCGCGGTGATCCAGGTCAGCGGTTCGATCGCGCCGGCCGCGTTCGGCAATGCGCCAAGCTTGTCGAGCAGGGCGGCGAGCGTCGCGGCATCGGGCGAGGCATCCTGCGCCTGCAAACGGGCGACGGTTGCATCCAGTCGTTCCGGTTTCACGGGCTTCAGCAGATAGTCGATCGCGCCGCGTTCGAAGGCGTCGATCGCATATTGATCGTATGCGGTGACGAAGACGATGCGCGTGCGCGGACTGGCTTCGGCGGCGAGTGCCGCGACTTCCAGGCCATTGAGTCCGGGCATGCGGATATCGAGGAAGGCGATGTCGGGCATGTGTTCGGCCAGTGCCTCCACCGCGCTGGCGCCGTCTTCGCATTCGGCAACGATCTGCAAGGCCGGCCACGCGCGCTTGAGTTCGGCGACCAGCGCATGCCGCAGCAGGGTTTCGTCTTCGGCGACGATGCAGGTGCGCAGGTCAGACATGATTCGCGCGCTCCGCGGTTGCAGCCGGAACCGTGATCGTTGCGGCGACGCCACTGGGGAAATTGGCGATCACCGACAGGTTGGCATCGAAGCCATAGCGCAGGCGCAGGCGTTCACGCACGTTCTTCAGGCCGATGCCGCTGCCACTGGTCTTGCCGGTGAAGCCTTCGCCGTTGTCGGCGACAGTGATCGCGATATCGCCATCATCGCGGCGCGCACGCAGCCACACGGTTCCACCGCCGGTGCGCGGTTCCAGCCCGTGCTTGATCGCGTTCTCCACCAGCGTCTGCAACATCATCGCCGGCAGTTGGGTCGAACGCAGCGCTTCCGGGACATCGACCTGTACATCAAGGCGATCGCCCATGCGGATCGCGAGGATTTCGAGATAGGCGAGCGCACGCTCCAGTTCCGCGCCAAGCGTGGACATCTCGTCGCCGGCACTCGGCAGCGAGCGGCGCAGGTACTGGATCAGGTGGCCGAGCATCGCTTCGGCGCGTTCGGGATCGCTGCGGACGAGCAGCTGCGCGCTGGCCAGCGTGTTGTAGAGGAAGTGCGGTTCCACTTGCGC
>JAFEBY010000075.1 GCA_018242465.1 Pseudomonadota bacterium
AGTTCAACAACCGCAACTACACCTTCAGCGGCGGCCTGCACGGCGTCGGCGTCAGCGTGGTGAACGCGCTGTCGACCCGCGTCGACGTCTACATCAAGCGCGAAGGCAACGAATACCGGATGTCGTTCGCCAATGGCGACCGCACTTCAAACCTCGACATCATCGGCACGGTCGGCAAGAAGAACACCGGCACCCGCCTGCACTTCTGGCCCGATCCGAAATACTTCGACACGCCGAAGTTCAGCGCGCGCGCCCTTCGCCACCTGTTGCGCGCGAAGGCGGTGTTGTGCCCGGGCCTCGCCGTCACCCTGTTCGATGAAGCTTCGGGCGAAAGGAACGAGTGGCTGTACGAGGACGGCCTGCGTGATTACCTCAAGGGCGAACTCGCCAACAGCGAATCACTGCCGCCGGATCTCTTCGTCGGCCAGATGAAGAAGGACACCGAGATCGTCGATTGGGCGGTCGCGTGGTTGCCTGAAGGCGAACTGGTGCAAGAAAGCTACGTCAATCTGATTCCGACCGCGCAACACGGCACGCATGTGAACGGCCTGCGCACCGGACTCACCGGCGCACTGCGCGAATTCTGCGACTTCCGCAATTTGTTGCCGCGTGGCGTCAAGCTGGCACCGGAAGACGTCTGGGATCGGGTCGCCTTCGTGCTGTCGCTGAAGATGCAGGAACCGCAATTCTCCGGCCAGACCAAGGAGCGCCTGAGTTCGCGCCAGGCCGCGGCCTTCGTCGAATCCGTCAGCCACGACGCCTTCTCGCTGTGGTTGAACGCCCATGTCGACTTCGGCGAGAAGATTGCCCAGCTCGCGATCGAACGCGCATCGGCGCGACTGAAGACCGAGAAGCAGATCGTCCGCAAGAAGGTCACGCAAGGCCCTGCCCTGCCCGGCAAGCTCGCCGACTGCATCAGCCAGGATCTCTCGCGCACCGAACTGTTCCTAGTCGAAGGCGATTCGGCCGGCGGCAGCGCCAAGCAGGCGCGCGACAAGGATTTCCAGGCGATCCTGCCCCTGCGCGGCAAGATCCTCAACACCTGGGAAGTGGGATCGGGACAGGTACTGGCCTCGACCGAAGTGCACGATCTCGCCGTCGCCATCGGCTGCGATCCCGGCAAGAACGATCTCTCCGGCCTGCGCTACGGCAAAGTGGTGATCCTCGCCGACGCCGATTCCGATGGCTTGCACATCGCCACGTTGCTGAGCGCGCTGTTCCTGCGCCATTTCCCTGCACTGGTCGATGCCGGCCATGTCTTCGTCGCGATGCCGCCACTGTTCCGCGTCGACGTCGGCAAGCAAGTGTTCTATGCGCTGGACGAAGAAGAGAAGCGCCTGATGCTCGAGCGCATCGAGCGCGAGAAGACCACTTCCAGGAAAGGCGGGGGCGCGGTGACGATCACCCGTTTCAAGGGCTTGGGCGAAATGAATCCGCAGCAGTTGCGGGAATCCACCATCCATCCCGATACGCGCCGACTGGTGCAGCTGACCAACGACGATGAAAACGCGACCCGCGGCCTGATGGACATGCTGTTGGCCAAGAAGCGCGCCAGCGATCGCAAGGCGTGGCTGGAACAGAAGGGCGATCTCGCCACCCTGGACGTCTGATGGCCAACGATCGCGCGGAATTGAACGGCGTCGACATGCGTCCACCCAATTCCGCCGACTTTATCGAGCCCGTGGAACGCCGCCCTTCGCAGCGCCACTGGCTGGCTGGGAATTGCATGCAGTGAAGACGCCGGACGGGGCTTCGCTCCGTCACTTTCCACTTACCCAAGCATTGCGGTACGCTCGCCATCACTCTCGATGGAATGGGGATTCCATGAAAACAACTGCCGCTGCGCTCCTGGCGCTGCTGATTCCGTGCTCTGCGTTCGCACAACAACCCACCGCCCGCGATTTCGCCCGTTGGGGCGAGGTGAACGAAGTCGCGATATCGCCTGACGGCAAGTACATCGCGATGGCGGTGCCCGCCGACAACAACCGCGAGACCCAGTTGCAGATCGTGCCGTTGGATGGCGTTGGCAAGGCTCAGACGCTTCGATTCGGAAACCTTGAACACGTCTCGGACATCATCTGGACCGGCGACAACACCATCACGGTCGCTCGCGCGGCCAACAAAGCTCTGGAACCGCGCCCCTACAGCCTTGGTCAAATTTTCTCGACAGACCCAGTCGGCAAAAACCAACAGACACTATTCGGTTTTTTCCGCGACCATGATTTCCAGAGCGGTCGCCGCAAGGATGATGGCTTCGCCCGAGTGATCAAGGTCCTGGACAACGAGCCCGACAAGGCCTTGGTCGAATTCGAGTGTTGGGACTGCGGTGAGAAACCGGATTCCGTGCTGTACAAGGTCAATACCCGCACTGGCGAACGCGAATTGATCGAACGCATCAAGGATGCATCGTCATTATGGGTCGATAACCTCGGGCGGGCACGCGCATTCCTGCGTACGACAGACAACGACGAACCGCTGCTCTACTATCGTCCAACTTCGGAGGCCGCGTGGATTCCGATGCCGAAATCACTCGGAGGATGGGCGATTTCAACGCTGTTCTTCGAGAAGGACAACAACACCGCTTATGCCGCCATCAGCGACCATGGCGAAGCGGAATCCTTCTACAAGCTGGACTTCAAGGCTGGTACGCGCACATTGGTCTCCAGCAAGCCCGGCTTTGACATTGGCACTACCCTGCACGCCGGACGCAATGGCCCACCCTTCGGGCTGGTTTCCGCTTATTCAAAACCATCGGTGGTGTATTTCGATCCCAAGTCGGAGTATGCGCAACTGCATGCGGGACTGATGAATGCGTTCCCGGGCCACCTGATCTACTTTCATGGATTCACGCGCGACAATAGCAAGGTGTTATTCACTGCGGTATCCGACCGTGACCCGGGGGCTTGGTATCTGTTCGATCGCACGAACAACAAGCTCCAACGCGTAGCCAATTTCCGCTCCTGGCTCAAACCGGAACAGATGGCGACCGTCATCCCGATCGAATTCCAGTCCCGCCACGGCGAAACCATCCACGGCTTCCTGACCACGAACCACGATGGCCCGGGCCCGATGGTGGTGATGCCGCATGGCGGACCGCATGGCGTTGAGGACACCTGGAGCTTCGATTCGGAAGCACAATTCCTGGCCAGCCGCGGTTACGCGGTGCTGCAAGTGAACTATCGCGGTTCGGGTGGACGTGGAACGAGCTTCCTGCGCAGCGGTCATCGCGAATGGGGCGGCAAGCTGCAGGATGACATCGCCGATGGCGTGAAGTGGGTAATCGACCACAAGGCCGCCGATCCCAACCGCATCTGCACCTACGGCGCCAGTTACGGCGG
>JAFEBY010000076.1 GCA_018242465.1 Pseudomonadota bacterium
ATGCCGCGCGCGCCTTCGCGACTCACCCAGTTCGGATAGGTGCGGCGCAGCCCGGTGTCCTTGATCGGTTCGTGCGGATTGATGGCGATATGGCGCTTGGCCGCTTCCTTCACCACCTTCAGGTGTACATCGCTCATCCACTGGCCGTCATGCCATTCACGCGTGATCGGATCGTTCGGCGAGTCCTGGCGTTCGATCTGGCCGGCATCGCAGACATGGCCAGTCTTCACCACGTCGATACCGAGGCGTTGGTCGAGATCGAGCGCCGCATCGAGCTGGCTCAGGTAATGACTGACGGCACAGGCATTTTCATGATGTCCGATCAGGTGCACGCCCTTCGATGCCGCGTATTTCGATAGCCATTCGATGTCGAAATCGGGCGTGGCCTTGGTGAAATCGAAATTCCAGCCATGCGCGAACCAGTCGCCATCCCAACCGGGATTCCAGCCTTCCACCAACACCCCGCGAAACCCGTTGGCGGCGGCGAAATCGATATAGCGCTTGGTGTTTTCGGTGGTTGCACCATGCTTCGGCCCGGTCGCCCAACTCTGCTGATCGAGATGCATCGACCACCACACGCCGACGTACTTCGAAGGCTTGAACCAGCTGACATCACCCAACACGTTGGGGTCGTTGAGGTTGAGGATCATGCTTGATTCGACCAATCCACCCGGCCGATCGGAGATCTGGATGGTGCGCCAGGGCGTGACGAACGGTGTCTCGCGGACCACGCTGGCCGGCTGCGTGCCGCCGGGCGCCAGCCGCGCCTTCAGCCGTTGGCCATCGACGCGCCGCAGCCACATCGACGCGTAATCGACCAACGCCGCTTCATGGATCGACAGATAGAGGCCATCGTCTGTCTTCATCGTCACCGGCGTATGAGCCTGCGACAACTGGTTCAGCGGCGTCTTGTTGTAGAGATATTCGTAACGGTTCCACTCGCCCGCCGGCTCCCACCATGCAGTGGCCGGGCGCACGATGTCGAATTCGGTCGCTTCATCAACAATTTCCACGCGACCGAGGTTCGGTTGCTTGGGGAAACGGTAGCGAAACCCGAGTCCGTCGTCGTAGACGCGGAACACCACCTCGAGACGGCGTTTGTCGTTGACGCTCTCGACAAAGGCCGTCGTGAGCTCGTTGTAATGATTGCGAGTGTGCAGGCGTTCGCCCCAAGGCTGGTCCCAGGTTTCGTCAACGCTCTTGGTCGACTGCGAATCCAGCTTGAAATTGCGCAGCAATTCGGCGCCATTGCGCAGCACGAATCCCAGGCGGGAGTCGCCGATCACCGGCTTGCCATCCCGACTGACGCGGTATCCGATCCGCCCTTCGCCATTGACATCGAGCACGGTGACGACGATATGGCCATCGGGCGAGCTGACGTGGGCGACTTCGTTGTTGGTGGCATGGGCCAGCAATGGGCCGACCAACAACAACAGCGCGAAGAGTTTCGATTTCATCACGATGCTCCCATCTTCAATGCGACCACGGCATGCGCCGGCAACGCCGCGCGGCCATCGCCCAGCGTTCCCGCGGCAACCCCAGGCACCTGCACCTGCAACGCCTGCGTCCATTGCGGCGGCAAGTTCCATTCGACCGGGTTTGCGGAGAGGTTGAAGACCATCAGCATGCGCTCGCCATTCTCTGCGCGCTCGAGTGCCAGGATCGGTTCCGGCGCCTCCAGGAAGCGGATCGCGCCTTCGACCACTGCGGGTTGCCCCTTGCGCCAGGCAAGGAACGCACGCGAAGCATGCAAGGTGGATCCGGCATCCGCTTCCTGAGCTGCGACCGACATCGCACGATGCGCGTCCGCGATCGGAAGCCATGGGCGCGGTGCCCCGAATCCGGCATCGGCTTCGGCGCTCCAAGGCAACGGCGTGCGGCAACCATCACGACCCTTGAAGTTTGGCCAGAACGTCTTGCCGTACGGGTCCTGCAAGGCTTCGAACGGCACGTCGGCCTCGGGAAGCCCGAGCTCCTCGCCCTGGTACAGGCAAACCGAGCCGCGCAACGAACACACCAACGCGACCAGCTGGCGCGCGAGGTGGGGATGCGGATGGGCGCCACCCCAGCGACTGGCGACGCGCTGCACGTCGTGGTTGGACAGCGCCCAGCACGGCCAACCGCCCTGCAGTTTCGCTTCCAGCGTTTCGACAGTACCGCGGATATGGGCAGCGCTGAAATCATCGGTCAGCAGTTCGAAGCTGTAGCCCATGTGCAAGCGCTTTGGCGTCACGTACTCGGCCATCGTCGCCAGCGAATCCTCGGAGGAAATCTCGCCGAGTGCGGCGATCTCGCCGTGCGCATCCATCGACTGGCGCAATTCCTCGAGGAACAGCGGCGTTTCCGGCTGCGTGTTGTTGTACCAGTGGTACTGGAACGCGTAGGGATTGTCGGGCGAGAACCCACGCCCCGCGCGAGCCTCGATCGGCTTCGCCGGGTTGTCGCGCAGCTGCGCGTCGTGAAAACAGAAGTTGATCGAATCGAGCCGGAAACCGTCAACGCCACGATCCATCCAGAAGCGCAGGTTGTCGAGCTGGGCTTGGCGCACCGCCGGCTGGTGGAAATTGAGCTGCGGCTGGTCGGAAAGGAAATTGTGCAGATAGTACTGACCACGCCGCGGTTCCCAGCGCCAGGCCACGCCGCCGAAGATTGACAGCCAGTTGTTGGGCGGCGATCCGTCGGGCTTGGCATCGGCCCAGACAAACCAGTCGGCCTTCGGGTTGTCACGGCTCTTTCGGCTTTCCCGGAACCATGGGTGCTCGATCGAACAATGACTCAGCACCTGGTCGATCATCACCTTGAGTCCGAGCGCGTGCGCCCGTTTCACCACCACGTCGAAATCGGCCAGCGTGCCGAAGATCGGATCGACGCCGCGGAAATCAGCGATGTCGTAGCCGAAATCGGCCATCGGCGAAGTGAAGAACGGCGAGATCCAGATCGCGTCGGCGCCGAGGGCGGCAACGTGGTCCAGATGCGCGGTGATGCCCGGCAGATCGCCGATGCCATCGCCGTTGCTGTCGCGGAAGCTGCGCGGATAGATCTGGTAGATCACCGCGCCGCGCCACCACGGATGCGCCATTGCCTGCTCCACAGCCTGTGCCAGCGCGCACTATTCCACGCATCGCGACGTTGCCCGGATGAATACGTATGCAAGTGCGCACACGCTTGTATGCCTGCATCCGGGCAGTGGCGCGCCGATGCAATCACCGCTGAAACGCACTGTTTTGTTTGCAGTGCAACATGCCAGCGCCGCGCGCAGGCGGCACGATGCCTGCATCTTCTACACGGATCCCGGCATGACAGCCAAACCACGCCTCGGCTTCTGGCAGATCTGGAACATGTGTTTTGGGTTCCTCGGCATCCAGTTCGGATTCGCGCTGCAGAACGCCAATGTCAGCCGCATCTTCCAGACACTCGGGGCCAATGTCGACGACATCCCGATGCTGTGGATCGCCGCGCCGATGACCGGACTGCTGGTGCAACCGGTCATCGGCTATCTCTCCGATCGCACCTGGAGCGGGCTCGGGCGCAGGCGTCCCTATTTCCTCGGCGGCGCCATCCTCGCCTCGCTGGCGCTGTTCGCCTTCCCCAACGTCGGTGCCCTGTGGGTCGCAGCAGGCATGCTGTGGATTCTCGACGCCTCGATCAATGTGTCGATGGAGCCGTTCCGCGCCTTCGTCGGCGACCAGTTGCCGCAGGATCAGCGCGCCGCCGGTTATTCGATGCAGAGCTTCTTCATCGGCGTCGGCTCGGTCGTCGCCAGCTTGCTGCCGTGGCTGCTGGAACATGCCGGCATCGCCAATACCGCGCCCTCGGGCCACATCCCCGATACCGTGCGCTATTCCTTCTACGTCGGCGGCATCGTCCTGCTTGGTGCGATCGCGTGGACAGTACTGCGCAGCCGCGAATACAGCCCTGCCGAACTTGCATCCTTTGACGATCACGTCCCTGACGCCGACGGCGTCCATGACAGCGGCACCAGCCCGCGCACATGGTTGCGTCTGGCAATTGCGGCGCTCATCACGGGCGTGGCCGGCTTCTGGGCCGTCGGCCACTTCGCACTCGACAAGCAGCTGTACGTGCTGGCCGGTGGCGTGGCCGCCTATGGTGCCTTGCTGCTGCTGAGTGGCTACACCGCGAATGCCGGCATGCTCGCCAACATCATGCGTGATCTTCACCAAATGCCGGTGGCAATGCGGCGGCTGGCCGTGGTGCAATTTTTCTCGTGGTTCGCGCTGTTCGCGATGTGGATCTACACGACACCAGCGGTCACTTCGGTTCATTACGGCAGCACCGACCCGACATCGATCGCCTACAACGAGGGCGCCAACTGGGTCGGCGTGTTGTTTGCCGCGTACAACGGGTTCGCCGCGCTGGCGGCGATCGTGATCCCGCGCATGGTGCGGGCGATCGGGCTGAGGCGCAGTCACCTGCTGAATTCGCTGCTGGGCGGGCTCGGTCTGGCCTCGGTGTTTCTGATCCGCGACCCCAAGCTTTTACTGTTGTCGATGATCGGCGTCGGCTTCGCGTGGGCGTCTATCCTGTCCCTGCCCTATGCCCTGCTCTCCGACAGCGTCCCGGCGGAAAAGATGGGCATCTACATGGGCATCTTCAATTTCTTCATCGTGATCCCGCAGCTGGTCGCGGTCAGCCTGCTGGGCATGTTGGTGAAGCATCTGTTCGGCAACCAACCGATCTACGCCCTGGTGATCGGTGCGGCCTGCATGGCCGTCGCCGGACTGCTGACCTTGCGCGTCCCCGAACCACGGAATCCATGACGATGACCATGCTGAAAACGACCCCATTACTGGTGGTCACACTGCTCACCGCAGCCATCGCCGCGACGGCCAATGCCGGGACATCCGCGCAATCGTCGTCCGGCGACTACTACGGCACGCTGCAGCCAATGGCCAGCGACGCCGTGTATTTCGTGATGACCGATCGCTTCGTCAATGGCGACCCGTCGAACGATCATCGCAACCAGGGCAAGGCCAAGGGTGCGGCGTTCTACACCTTCGATCGCCCCGTCCCCGGCGCACCACCAGGCAAGAGCGCCAACGTCGGCTACATGGGCGGCGACTTCAAGGGCATCGTCGACAATATCGGCTATATCAAGGAAATGGGCTTTGGCGCGGTATGGATCACCCCGATCGTCGACAACCCCGATGAGGCCTTCACCGGTGGCGAGGCGGTGAAATGGGGTGGCCACTTCACCGATGGCGGCAAGACCGGCTATCACGGCTATTGGGGCGACAATTTCTGGGTGGTGGATGAACACCTGCCCAGTCGTGGGCTCGACTTTCGCGGTTTCACCCACGCGATGCACGCACACGGCTTGAAGGTGGTTCTCGACATCGTCTGCAATCACGGATCACCGGCATTCACGATGCCGAAGGACCAACCGAAGTACGGCAAGATCTATGACAAGCACTGGCGATTGATGGCCGACGAGCAGAACCTGCTGCCCGACAAACTCGACCCGCAGCACAATCCGCTGCATGCCTGGTACAACACCGGTGGCAACCTGGCGCAACTGTCGGACATGAACGAAAACAACCCGGCGGTGCTCGAGTACTTCGTCGGCGCATATTCGCAGTGGATCGACCAAGGTGCGGACGCCTTTCGCATCGACACCATCGGCTGGATGCCACACGCCTACTGGCATGCCTTCGTCAATCGCATCCGCCAGAAGCGCCCGGGCTTCTTCATGTTCGGCGAGGCCTTCGATTACGACGCCAACAAGATCGCAGAGCACACATTGACCCGGAACGCCAATGTCAGCGTGCTCGATTTCCCCTTGCGCAAGGCATTGCAGGCCACCTTCGAACATGCCGGCAGTTCCTATGCCGCGCTTGCCGAGCCGTTGTATCTCACCGGCGGCCCGTATGCGAATCCCTACGAGCTGATGACGTTCTACGACAACCACGACATGGCACGGATGGATGCCAGCGACAACGGCTTCATCGACGCCAACAACTGGCTGTTCACCGCCCGCGGCATCCCGGTGATCTACTACGGATCGGAGATGGGATTCGAGCGCGGCGCCGCCGAACACGCCGGCAATCGCAATTATTTCGGCATGAAAGGCATCGCCGAAGCACGCAAAAGCCCGATCCGCGCGGCGATGATACGCATCGCAAAAGTGCGGCAGGCCCATGTCGCGCTCCAGCGCGGCCTCCAGGTGGACATCGAACTTGCTGGCGATCGCGCGGCGTTCTACCGCGTCTACCAGCACGCCGGACGCAGCGAAATCGCATTGGTATTGTTGAACAAGGGCGATACGCCGCAGGACTTCCGCATCGACGACATGCAGGCAGGCAACTGGGTTTCAGCGATGGACGGCGGAAAACGCAGGATCTCGGCGGGTGAATCCGTGACCCGTCGCGTTCCCGCGCACGGGGTCCAGGTCTACACATTGGCCGCGAGGGTCAGCGAACCGAAGCTGCAATCCGCCCTTGATGCCGCGATGGCGGGTGCACGCAGGAAGCAATAGGTACGCTGGCTAAGTACGCGTGCTGTCGCGCACGGCCAATTGCGGCGCGATCATGATGCTGTTCGCCGATTGCTCCCGGATCAGCATCAGCAGGCTGTCGACCAGCAATCGCCCAGCGAGCTGCGTGTCCTGCACCACCGTCGTCAACGGCGGCGTGCTGTAGCGCGCCTGCGGCATGCCGTCGAAGCCGACCACCGCGACATCCTGCGGAATCCGCTTGCCGGCATTGCGCAGGGCCGACATGGCCCCGATCGCGATCAAATCGCTGCCGGCGAATATCGCATCGAACTCCAACCCGCGCGCCAACAATTCGCGCGCGGCACGATGGCCGTCTTCCTCGCTGCTGCTGGCATCCACCTGCAGTGCGCGATCCAGCGCCAGTCCCTGCGCCTTCAGCGCCGCTTCGCAGCCATTGAACCGTGCGAAGAATTCCGGGTAGTGCGACGATGCATCACCGAGGAATGCAACTTTCTTGCGCCCCAGTCCCATCAGATGTGCACCGGCAAGCTGGCCGCCGAGGTGGTTGTCGCAGCCGATGGAAATCCCGATCTGCCCTGCCCGTACCGGCCCCCAACGCACGAAATGCGTGCCCTGCGCGTGCAGGTGCTCCAGTTTCTCCTGATACAGCACGTCGTCGCCATAGCCGAGCAGGATCAAGCCGTCGGCCTTCATGCTGTCCTCGTAATCGGCGTGCCAGTCGTCGGACAGTTGCTGGAACGACACCAGCAGGTCGTGACCCTGTCGCGCACATTCGCGGGTGATCGAACCCAACATCGACAGGAAGAACGGATTGATCACCGCGTCCTCCGGCCCCGGTTCCTCGAACAGCAGCAGCGCCAGCGTGCCGGCGCGCTGGGTTCGCAGACTCGACGCATGGCGATCAACCTTGTAGTTGAGTTCGCGAACCGCTTCTTCCACGCGCCGACGCGTCTCTGCATTCACCAGCGGACTGCCCCGCAGCACGCGCGATACCGTGGCCTGCGACACGCCCGCACGATGTGCGATGTCGAGTGAAGTGATCCGGGACTTTTTGCGTGATGGTTGCATCAGCGCAGTGTAACTCCGCATTCAGTCTCAATTTGTGCAACGCACCATCCCTAGCTTGAAAATGCAGGATCGCTGAGACTGTGTCGACCTGTTTCGACATGGCCTGCAAAACGTCGCAGGAACGCAGTATCGCCCTCCAGCGTCACCTGCAGGTCATGCCAGTGATCAGATGCAGTGATGTCGCGGCTATCTTCGACATGCGCACCCGGCACCAGCACGTGGGTACGCGCTACGCCATGGTCGTAACGTCCGGATACAACCCGCAGCATGCACGTGGTGTCGCCATCGTTGCGCATCCGCAACACGCAGCGATCAGCCTGGGCGACGAATTCGATTTCCGGACGCGCGCCCTTGCCCACGGACTTGCCGGCAAACGTGCGCAACCAGCCATTCGGGCCATGCACCTCGAACGCATATCCGCCATCGGCTGCAAGATCCCAGCGATGGCGCAGCTGCTTGCCCGCCTCCACCGTGAACCACCACGGCCCGGCATCACCACCAGTTCGATACACCGCGAACACCGCGCCGGCCTTGCCTGCGTTGGTGAACTCGAGCTCGATGCTTCGCGCGGAATGATCGACACGCGCCAACGCAGACAATGCATACGGCAATGCCCTCGCCGGGCGCTGTCCCGATTCCTGTTTCGGCAATGCAACCGGCATCGCTGGCGCCTTCGGGATCGCTTGCTTGCAACTGGCATCGGACCATTGCTGGCGACCGTGCATGTCCGGCAATGCCGGCCACGCTTCGTCGCGCACATCGAATGCCAGCGCCGAGGTGAGATCGCCGCATACCGCACGCCGCCACGAACTGATGGTGTCGCAACGCACGCCGAAGCGTTCTTCCATCAAGCGGATCACCGAGGTGTGATCGAACACCTGTGAATTCACCCAGCCACCGCGACTCCACGGCGACACCACCAGCATTGGCACGCGCGGCCCGAGGCCGAGCGGCACACCGTGATAGTCCTCACCATCGAGCGATACGGTACTCGCGCCGATGCTCGCTGCATTCGAACCAATCGGTGGCGGGACATGATCGAAGAACCCGCCATTTTCGTCGTAATTGATGATGAACACCGTCTTTGCCCACACGGCCGGATTGGTGGCGAGCGCCGCCAGCAGTTGTGCACTCAGTGATTCGCCGTAAGCCGGCGATGCCGCCGGATGTTCGCTCATGATGTACGGTGGGACGATCCACGACACCTGCGGCAACCTGCCCTCGCGCACATCACGGGCGAACTCGGCGATCACATGCTCGCCGCGCGTCTTCGGCGCGTTTTCCCTGGTCGAACCCTCGGCCCAGGCGCGGCCGCGCGCATACAGTGACGATGAACGATCAAGGCCGCGGAACGTCGCGAACGACTGCAACGGGTTATCCCCGTAGTTGTCGTATTCCTGATACACCTTCCAGTTCACGCCGGCATCCTGCAACTGCTCGGCATAGGTGCGCCACGCGAATGGAGTGAACTCGGCCTTGTCGGCCGCCATGTCTGCACTCCAATTGCCATCATCGACGTTCGTCACCGCCTGTTTTCCGGCGTTGCCCGAAGTCAGGCCACTGGTTCCGGAAAACAGATGCAAGCGGTTGGGATTGGTCGGCCCAAAAATAGAGCAGTGGTAGGCATCGCAAACAGTGAAGGCATCGGCCAGCGCGTAATAGAACGGCAGGTCGCTGCGGGTGAAATGGCCGAAGCACATCGGCCCCTTCACCTTCATCCACGCATCATGATGACGCCATAGTTCGTGTGAATCCTTCCAGCTGTGGTCGATGTCGGCCAGACATTGCGCCGCGGTCGCGGTCGAATCGAGATGGAATGGCGTGATCGCCGGCTCGCCACCCGATAGCGCTGGTTGCTCCCATACCGTACGCCCGTTCGGCAGCGGCGCGGGGCGTGGATCCCCGAATCCGCGCACGCCGCGCATCGCCCCGAAATAGTGGTCGAACGCGCGGTTCTCCTGCATCAGCACCACGATGTGCTCGGCATCGCGCAGGGTGCCGGTCACGCGCGCCGGATCCACTGCCAGTGCGGCACGGATTACCGGTGGAACCAGTTGCAGGCCGAACGCACCTGCAGCCAATGCCGAACCCTTGAGGAAACGCCGGCGATCGTCCGAGACCATGTCGATCAGGGCCTGGTCGCCATCCCTGCTGGCTCTGCTGCGGCGGAGGCGGCCGCCGCTGCCGCTGCCGCGGCATCGGCTACAGCGCTCCGTTTCAGCTCGATCGTGCGGTCGAAGCAGGTCTGGCCAACGGCATGTGGCCATTCCATTTCCGGGCTCCAGCGCCCGCGTCCACTCTGCTCGGCGCTGTCGGTGGCGAATGTGGCGCACAGCTTGTAATGGGTCGCATCCACCTGCTGATAGCCATAGGGTGCGCCACTCTGGGGATCGCGGACCGATAGGGACATTCCGGGCTTCTTCGCGACCTCATCCAGCGTCCTTGGAAGCACGTCGTGGTTGGTCGAGGCATGCATCTCGATCGCGCTCTGGAGCGTGCGCAGGTCGCTGGTACGGCGCTCGTCCATGCGCAGATCGCGCTGGTGGCCCGGGCCGCCGATCAACAGGAAGCCACCTACCAACGCCGCGATCGCGACCACCGCGGCGACGATCAACAAACGCTTGCCCATGGCGTGCCACGCTTGCGTCTGGCTCTCGTCGCGCCGCAGATCCCACAGGTAATAGGCGAATACGCTGCCGGAAATCAGGGCAACCACCAGCACCTTGAGCACGAAGCGCAACGTGAGTTCGCCGCCGAGCACGTTGTAGACCAGAGATGTCAGGTCACCGACCAGCATGCCAGTGGTGAAGAACAGCGTGAGATAGGTCAGCCAACGCCGGACCGGTGAAAACCGTTTGATCGGCGCGCGCTCGGTTTCCCTGCCCAGCAGATGCGCCATCCATGCGAACAGCGGGAACGTGATCAGGAGTGCCGACGTGGAGAATCGCGTCGACTCGAAGAAGCGATAACGCATGCCGTA
>JAFEBY010000077.1 GCA_018242465.1 Pseudomonadota bacterium
GCAGCGTCCGCACAGCGCGCATCGCTACAAGACGCCTGCCAGCGTCCGCCGCAGCTGGTTGGAAACAGATAACATCCCCACAGGACTCACTGCATAACTGGCTACAAATTACGTACGCAGGTCAAGCCCGACTTCTGCCGGCGTCTTTTGCGTCGATATGCTATCGATATCCATGGCTGCGCCTCCCAATTACCAGCGCCATCCGGCGCTTCGATGTGTTCGCGCACGTTATTTTCGGCAGGGTCTGCGAGGAGGTGGTATCGGAAATCGAACGTCGACGATACGGTGGCGGCTCCGCCGCGATGAAGAGGCGCGCCATCCATGGCGCATGGACGCCGCTGCGCGGCTCTACGAGTTCAACCGTTTGACTTTGACTCATGGGCTACCCCCGACCCGCGACTTGCGGGGGCGTCCCGGCCGGCGCTTGTGCCCCGAGACTTCATCGAAGGCAATAACCCCGTGTGCATGCAACCCGAGCAACCACGCAGCGACTACTGGGGTTGCCCATGTTTTGTGCCGGGTACCAAGGAGCGTTGGAGGCAAATCCTTATGCCGATGCTCACGCTGGCGCAACGCGTCGTTCGTGACACGCAGCTCCAGCGCAACGTCCTGGTAGCGCATCACTGACCCATATTTAGTCAGTAAATAGGCTGTCATGCTCGCGCACGACTGCTGATTGATCTCGGTTGTGCTGTTCATTGCAACTCTTTGGCGGAGTCGCATGTGCGGGTGGCAGCCCTAGCCTAAGCATTAGGCAGTGACACATTGCTGCATTCAGCCTAGGCAATACCAGACTGCATGCGTGCAGTAGACGTGTCAATACATTTCTCGACTCTAAATGCTTTCATCACAAGCAACAGGGAGCTTGTGTCTTTCACTACCTGCAACCAGGGTCGATGTCGTGTCGACGCATATCCAACATGGGGTGAATAGATTCTGCTTCAGATCAAAAATTACGACGTAGCTGCAACCGACTTATTCCCAGTTGCCAGGCATACCTGTGGACACTTCGTGTCGCATGGGTCGGTCGGCAGCCCGCCCCACAGACATCCCCGGTGCGGTTTGACCGGGGCGTGTCTGCTTATCCCAGTTTCTTGGCAAGATCCTCAGCCTTTGGATGGTAGTACCGCTTCAACATCCTCAGATCCTTGTGGCCAGTCATGCTGGCGAGTTCAATGACGTTAGGAAGCTTGTTGGCCACTCGTGATGTCGATTCATGCCTCATGTCATGAAAAACAAGATCCTCCAAAAAACCCTTAACAGGTGGGACCCCTTGTTTTTCACATTCCTGGACATAGAGCTGTCGAGCCCTTCGGATCGTTCGCGTCATGGACTGTGAAATTGCGCTGGCAGTCACACCAAAAACTTTCCCGTCGCGATCGGTTTCCAATCCAAGCTCTTTCAGTATTTCAACCGCCTTTGTTGACAGTGGAACATCACGGGCCTCCCCATTTTTGGTAATGCTCCCCGGCAGATGCGCAACACGTCGTTTCAAATCCACAAACTCACGTTCAAGACCTGCGAGTTCCGCCTCGCGCATCGCAGCCTCCAAGGCGAACAGCAACACCTTTTGCATGACCGGATTGCGCGTTCCACGTCTGTAATTCCCTTTGCGTTTTCCACCACCCGATTCATGGGAGGCATCTTTCATGGCGTACAAGATCCAATCCTCTTCCTGATCTTTTAGCCGCCGCTCACGCCCCGGTGGAGCAGAAGGCTTCGCGATATTGGAAACGGGATTTGCCGGCAGGGGGATCATTTTGGTTCTCATCACCCAACTGAAAAAACCACCCAAGAGGCCTAGTTCCCGGAGAATTGTCCCGGGGCCAAGCCCATTGGCAGCTCGACCATCACGCCAGTCTGCAACCACAGGTGCGGTGACGGCAGAGAGTCGATAGTGACCAAGATCTTCAATGAAGCGATTTGCTCTGCTAATTGCCGGTGCGGGGCTTCTTCGCTTTGCCAGCACTTCATCGCGGTACTCTTTCATCAGGGGCCTGAAGTCATGACGATCGGCAACGGCGTGATTCACCCATGTCCCACGCTCGATTTCGCCTTCTTCAGCCGCAGCCCAAGCACGGGCTGCGGTTTTGGTCTCAAATGTCCGAGATGCGGTTCGACCACCACGCTTGCGGATGCGAGCGCGAATCTTGCCGTTGGGCTGTTCGATGAAGGTGGCCATCAGATTTAATGTGTCCCCAAATTGTCCCCACATAGCAAATAAATACCACAAAATACTTATTTTTATGCATTTAATTTAGCCTTCACACGGCAAGGGTCGCAGGTTCGATCCCTGCACCGCCCACCAGGATACGCAATTGTAAAAAAACCGGCGCCAGCCGGTTTTTTTGTTCCCGGGGCCGACTGTTCTCAGCCGAACTTCTCGTCCAGCACGCGCCGGATTTCCTGTTCGACCATGCCCCTCATCGGTGCGAAGAACATGCCGAGCTTGGCCGCGATCTCGACTTCGCCCGGGAGCAGCTTGATCGTCCCATCGACGCCGCTGCGCTGGAAATGCAGGGTGTCGCCTTCCCAGCGGCTTTCCACTCCGAGCTTGCGCGCCAGCGAATCGGCGAGGCTGGATAGTGCCCCGCGTGCCTGTTCCGGTGACAGAGAATGGGCGTGGAGGAGATGGATGCTGGACATTCAGTGGTCGTAGTCGCCGAGATAGGCATCCAGTTTACGTGCATGCAGCAGTGCAGCGGCATCGTCCAGTGAAATCGCATGCTGCAGGCGCAGGCTTTCAAGGACACGCACGATCGCCAACTCCACTTCGGGGCTGCTGGCGAGCGTGGAGTCGCTGGCGCGATGGTCGATCACGTCGAACAACACGGCATTGGCCTCGGCGTAGGTGATGGCGGGTCGCGCGCCGTGCTTCCTGCGCCACGCATCGCTCGCCAGTACCGCGTTGACGTGGGACTGGATCAGGAAGGTGGCGCGGCCGATCAGTTTGAGGTTGCCGGGCTGGACCGCGGTCATGGTGTTGCCAACCACGCGCCCGAGCTTGGCCATGATTCCGGTCGAATGGGTGTTGAGCAGCATCTTCAATGCGATGACCTGGTCGAGTTCCAGGGGGTCGTTGCGGAGCGGAACGACGACATCGAGCAGCCACGGCTTGGTGCTGCCTGCCCGCAGCGTCGCCAGCGAACGTTTCGACAGGGGGGCGGTGCCGACATGGATGACGCTGAGCGAGGCGCCGCGATCGTCGAAGGCGCGCAACCAGCTCGTGGCGACGGGGGAGGGTGTTTCGCTGCCGAGCAGGATCATCGCGCCGTGATCGCCCGCCACCGGGCCGGAGGATTGCAGGTTGCGTCGCGAGAACGACAGGTCGTAGCGCACCTGCTGTTCGGTACCGGCATTGGCGAGGCTGCGCGCGGCGGCGGCACGCAGCCATTGGTCGTCGATCTGTGTCTCGAATGGCTTGGCGTAGAGCGCGGGATCGAGTCCGTGAAAGCGACGATGCAGCAACAGCTTCCACGCCGAAGCGGGAGTGTCCGTGGGTGCCCAAACCTGGATCCACGAACGGCGGTCCTTCGCGTCGACGCGATCCAGCGGTGCGAGGCGGAAAGTCGGTGCGCGCTCGGTGACATCGACGAACACCGGCATCAATGCGCGACCGGCGAGATAGGTGGCGTGGTGGCCGCTGGCATAGGTGGAGGATTCGCGGTCGGTCCACGTGGCGAGCCGTGGCGCGGTGGCGGCGACTGTCTTCTGCAAGGTGGCGAACTGGCGCAGGCGCGAAGCGATCGTCGAGTGGGCGTCGAAACCGAGGCTGTGCAATTCCGCTGTCGTCAGCATCGGTGCGAGCAGATGGTGGATCGCGTCTTCCATCACCACGCCCAATGCATAGAGGCTGGTGGTGGTCGCCTGCATGCGGGTCGATCCGGTGATCGCCTGCGGGCCGGTGGCAAGATTGATCTTGGTGATGCGCGGATCGTCGATCACTTCCCGGCTGCGGGTGAATGGCAGGAGCACGGCATCCGGATTGTTGTAGACGAACCAGGTCATCCCGGCGCGGCCGCCGTTGAGTTCGGCGCCGGCCTTGGCGGTGCCGATCACGGCGGAAGTCTCGCCGCCTTCGGTGACCGCGAACACCACGTCACCGCGTTGGATACCGTTGTCCTGCAATTGCAGGCGGCCGATCAGTTGCAGGTCCTCGAAGCCTTCCAGCGATGCAATCAATGCGCGATCGCCGCCGGTGATTTCGCCGCGCACGCGCTCGCCGATACCGGGCAACCTGCGCTCGATCCTGGGCCATGACGGCGTTTTTGCCACGCGTTCCCAGAAGGGCCGCCACAGGCTGCTCTCCAGTGTTTCGGCAAGACGCCCGGTCGATCCCGTGCCGTAGAAATACACGCGATGGCCGTTGCGGATGGCGTCCTGCATCGCGTTCGAAGCGGCCTCGAGTTGGCGCAGGCGCACGGGATCCGAGGCGACTGCCTCCATTGTCCTCGTTACGTCACGGTCGACCGCGAACAGTGCACGCAAACCGGCCGCGGTATCGCCGGCGATGCGGCGGCTGAGATCCATCGTTTCGGGATGTCGCTGCTCGGTCAGCAGGGTGTGCAGCTGGAATTGCTGCTTGTTGTGCAGGTAATCCTGCGACTGCGCCGAAGGCGTGATCGCGAGCAGGCGGAGGAGGTCGCCATCGCCGGCCGGAGTGTCCAGGGACAGGCCCGGCATGCTGGTGAACACCAGGCAGGCGGCGAAGGCGAACACACGCGATCTCGGCATGGCAGGCTCCAGGCAGTCGGGGGGATGGTGCCATGTCGCGTGGTCGAAGCTGCGACGGTCCGCATGCTGCAGTGCAATGGACGCCGGATTCTGTGGTTAAATCGAGGCATCGTGAATTCTTTTGCCCTCCGCTTCCCTGACCATGACCACGCCGATCTCGCGCTTGCGCCGGGAGCGACCGGCCTCGGTCGCGATCCCGATCAGGAACGCGGGCTGCGCATCGCGCCCCTCGGTGAGCCGGCCCTGATCGAACTGGTGGTCGATCAGCGCGGCGTGTGGATGAACGTCATGCCCGACACTTGGGGCGTACACGTCAATGGCCGCCCGATCCGCAAGCTGGCGATGCTCCATGCCGGCGACAGCCTGCATGTCGAGGGTCGGGAAATGGTGCTGGCCGGCGCGCCATCGCCGCAGCCATCGGCTCGCGCGGCGCCCCCGCGCGGTGGCGATATCACCCCAGTCCTGCGTGGCCAGGGTGGCGCCCTGCACGGGCAGGCGGTTCCGGTGGTCGATGGTGGCAACGTCAACCCAGCGCTGGTCGGTGCGACGGTCGATTTGCAGGATGCCGATGTCCGCGTCTCCAGCCTCGATCCGATGGTGCCGTTGCAAGTCAATGGCACCACCGTCACCACCGCGTGGTTGCGTATTGGCGACCAGGTGGTGCTGCCGAATGGGCAACGCTTCCTGTTCGAGGGGCCGGAGTTGCGGGTGGATGCCGGCGAAACCGTCGTGCGCGCCCCTGCGCCAAAAACCAAGCCGGAAACGGAAGCGCCGCAGCGCATGCGCGTGCCGTGGTTGCTGATTGCCGCGGTGGCGATCGCGATCGCCTTGCTCGCGCTGTTCTGGTTCGGAGCCGATGGCGTTGGCAGGCCTTAGGTGTCTCGCGTCCTGAATTTCAGCGCCGGTCCGGCGGTGCTGCCGGAAGCAGTGTTGCGACAGGCGCAAGCAGAGATGCTCGACTGGCGCGGAACCGGCGCTTGCGTCGCCGAACTCAGTCATCGGGGTGCAGCGTTCATGGCGCTGGCGGCCGAAGTCGAGGCCGATGTCCGCGTACTGCTTGCTGTCCCGGAGACGCATGCAGTGCTGTTCCTGTCGGGCGGCGCGACCACCCTGCAGGCGTTGCTGCCGCTGAATTTCGCCGAGCACGGCCAACGTGCCGATTATCTCGTCACCGGCCATTGGGCGAAGATGGCGCTGAAGCAGGCTGCACTCGCGGTCGATGCCCATGTCGTCGCCAGCAGCGAGGCACAGCGATTCACCACCGTCCCGGACAGGGATCAGTGGCAGCGATCGCCGGATGCGGCGTACTTCCACGTCACCGCCAACGAGACCATCCACGGCGTCGAACTGCCGGATGACATCGATGACGGCACGCTCGCGCCGCTGGTCGCCGACTTCAGTTCGAACATCGCCTCGCGTCCGTCCGACGTGTCGCGCTATGCGATGGTCTATGCCGGCGCCCAGAAGAATCTCGGGCCTTCCGGCATCACCCTCGCGATCATCCGCAAGGACCTGCTTGAACGGCGCGGCCAACCGCGTGCCGACATCTTCAACTGGAGCTCGCATGCTGCGCAGGGATCGATGCTCAATACCCCGCCGACGTGGAACTGGTACCTGCTCGGGCTGTGCGTGCGCTGGATGATCGAGCAGGGCGGGACCGCCGAATTCGCCCGCAGGAATGGCGAAAAAGCGGCGATGGTTTATGCCGCCATCGACGATTCGAAAGGTTTCTACCGCAACGATGTCGTGACATTCGTGCGTTCGCGCATGAATATTCCCTTCGTGCTGCATGACGCCGCGCTTGATGCGGTGTTCCTCGCCGAATCGCAGGCCGCGGGCCTGATCGGGCTCAAGGGCCACAAGGCAGTCGGCGGAATGCGCGCATCGCTCTACAACGCCATGCCGGTCGACGGCGTGCGCGTGCTCGTCGACTTCATGCACGATTTCCGGAAACGCCATGGCTGACCAACCTTCCCCGATCGATCTTGCCGCACTGCGCGCGCGTATCGATGGGCTTGATTCCCACATCGAAGAGTTGATCCTCGAGCGCGCCCGCTATGCCCGCCAGGTCGGGCAGGCCAAGGGGGATCTCGCCGCCGCGGTGGACTATTACCGACCGGAACGCGAAGCACAGGTCTTGCGCCGGGTGGTCGATCGCAATGAAGGTCCGCTCAGCGATGAAGTGCTGGTGCGCCTGTTCCGCGAAATCATGTCGGCCTGCCTGGCCCAGCAGGAACCGTTGAAGATCGGGTACCTCGGCCCGGAAGGCACGTTCTCGCAGCAGGCGGTGCACAAGCATTTCGGCCAGTCGGTGCGCGGACTGCCACTGGCGAGCATCGAAGAAGTGTTCCAGGAAGTCGGCGCCGGCAATGCCGATTTCGGCGTTGTGCCGGTCGAGAATTCCGGGCAGGGCACGATCCAGTCGACGCTCGAGATGTTCCTGACCTCGCCGCTGACCATCTGCGGGGAAGTGGATTTGCGGGTGCACCAGAACCTGATGTCGCGAACTGGTCGCCTCGAGGATATCGAGCGCGTCTACTCGCACCCGTTGTCGCTGGCGCAATGTCGCGGCTGGTTGCGGCAGCACTTGCCGCATGCCGAGCGCATCCCGGTGTCGAGCAATGCCGAAGCGGCGCGTCGCGCCCGCAATGCCGACGACGCCGCGGCGATCGCCGGCGAATCCGCGGGCCTGGTCTACAACCTCAAGACGATCGCTGGGCCGATCGAGGATCGCGGCGACAACACCACGCGCTTCCTGGTGATCGGACGTTCGCTGTTCCCGCCGTCCGGCCACGATCGCACGTCGCTCCTGGTGTTCATCCGCGATCGTCCCGGTGCGCTTTACGGCGTGCTGGAGCCGTTGGCGCGTCGCGGCATCAGCATGAACCGCATCGAGTCGCGCCCTTCGCACGAAGGGTTGTGGCAGTACGCTTTCTTCATCGATGTCAGCGGACATCGCGAGGAGTCGCCGCTGAAGGATGCGCTGGAGGAGATCAACAGCACCGCAGGCGACGTGCGCGTACTCGGATCGTATCCGGTCGCGGTGCTTTGAGATGCTCGAGCATCGCGTCCAACCGGCCATTCGTGGCCTGCGTGCCTATGATCCCGGACACGATCTGGTCGCGTTGCGCCGCGCCGCGCATTCGCCACTGATCGAGCTAGGCTCGAACGAAAATCCTTACGGCCCGAGTCCGAAAGCACGCGAAGCCGTGCAAGGCTGCCTCGGCGAACTCGCGTTGTACCCGGATCCTCGTGGTGGCGACCTCAAGCGCGCGTTGTCGCAGCAACACGGCGTTGCGACCGCACAGATCGTGCTCGGCAACGGCTCGCACGAACTGCTGATGCAATTGGCGCAGGTGTTCGCCGGGCCAGGCGCGGGCGTGGTGGCTTCGCAATTCGGGTTCGCGGTGTATTCGATTGCCGCGGCTGCAGTGGGTGCGGTGTTCGAGGCAGCACCGGCATTGCCGATGGATCATGCAATGGCCGGCGGCCACGATCTCGATGCGATTGCGGCCGTTGTCGATGCGGGCACACACCTCGTCTATCTCGCCAATCCCAACAATCCGACCGGCACCTGGTTCGGCGCCGACGAACTCGAACATTTCCTCACGCGAATCCCGGCGGACACCATCGTCGCCATCGATGAGGCCTACGCCGAATTCGTCGACGCGCCAGAGTGGGCATCGTCCATCCCGCTGGTGGCCTCGCACCCCAATCTGATCGTCCTGCGCACCTTCAGCAAGGCGCATGGGCTTGCGGGGATGCGTGTTGGCTATGGCATCGCGCAGCCGGAACTGATCGACTGGCTCGAACGCATCCGCGAAAGCTTCAACGTCAATTTGCTTGGACTTGCCGCGGCGGAAGCATCGCTGGGTGATCCGCAGCACCTCGCCGAGGGCGTGCGCAGGAACAAGGTCGAACGCGAGCGTCTGGCGGATGCCCTGCGGTCGCGCGGCGTGTTCGTCTTTCCATCGCAGACCAATTTCCTGCTGGTGCGCTTCGGAGACGGTGCCTCCCGCATTGATGATGCCTTGCGCGAGCGCGGCGTCGTGCTGCGGCCGATGGGCGGTTACGGATTGCCCGATTGCCTGCGCATCACTGTTGGCACCGCGGAACAAAACGCCAAGCTGCTTGCAGCGCTGGATGCCGTGCAATGACTGACTGGATCGCTACGCAAGGCAAGCCGTTGCAGGGGCGCGTCGCGATTCCCGGTGACAAGTCGATCTCGCATCGCGCCATCATGCTGGCGGCGCTGGCCGATGGCGTGTCGCAGGTCGATGGCTTTCTTGAAGGCGAGGACACCCGCGCCACCGCGAACGTGTTTGCACAGCTTGGGGTGAAGATCGAAACGCCGTCGCCTTCGCGGCGCATTGTGCACGGCGTCGGCATCGATGGCCTGAGCGCGCCGCAAGGTCCACTGGACTGCGGCAATGCTGGTACCGGCATGCGCCTGCTGGCAGGAGTGCTGGCAGCACAGAAATTCGACAGCACCTTGATTGGCGATGAATCGTTGTCGAAGCGGCCAATGCGTCGCATCGCCGATCCGCTGGCGCAGATGGGGGCGCGCATTGATACGCAGGATGGGGGCTTGCCGCCACTGCATATCCATGGCGGACATGCGCTGCATGGCATCGATTACGCATCGCCAGTCGCCAGTGCGCAGGTGAAGTCTGCCGTGTTGCTGGCCGGTCTCTACGCCACGGGGACCACGCGCGTGACCGAACCGCACCCGACCCGCGACTACAGCGAACGCATGTTGCAGGCTTTTGGCTGGCCGGTCCGTTTCGGCGAGGGTTGGGCGGAAGTCGAGGGCGGCCATCGCCTGGTGGCGACCGACATTCATGTGCCTGCCGATTTCTCCTCGGCGGCGTTCGCGTTGACCGCCGCTTGCGTGATTCCCGGTTCCGACCTGGTGCTGGAACAGGTGGGGATGAATCCTCGTCGTACCGGATTGTTGCGCGCGCTCGAACGGATGGGCGCCGACATTCGCATCGAGAATATCGGCGGGCAGGATGGCGAGCCGATCGCCGATCTGCACATACGTGCTTCGAACTTGCATGGCATCGACGTGCCGCTCGACTGCGTGCCCGACATGATCGACGAATTCCCGGCATTGTTCGTTGCCGCTGCGCTTGCCGACGGCGTGACCCGCGTGCGTGGTGCCGCCGAATTACGCGTCAAGGAATCCGACCGCATCGCCGCAATGGCCAACGGCCTGCGCGCACTCGGCATCCGTGTCGACGAAACCCCGGATGGTGCCGACATCCATGGCGGCACATTGCATGGCGGCATCATCGAAAGCCATGGCGACCATCGCATCGCGATGGCGTTCGTCGTGGGCGCGCAACGCGCGGCCGGCGAGGTGACGATCCGCGATACCGCCAACGTCGCGACGTCCTATCCGGGCTTTGCCGCCTCGATGCGCGCGCTGGGGTTCGCCCTCCAAGGCGATTGAGACACGTCCCTGCTACTGGTTGAGCTTGAACTCGATCGGTACCGTCACATTGCTGGCGACCGCTGCGCCGTGCGCCATCGCCGGCTTGAAGCGCCAACGGCGCACGCCTTGCAACGCGGCACGATCGAGATCGCGATCGCCGCTGGATTCCACCAAGCTGCTGTCAGTCGGCACACCGTCGGCGCCGATATCGATGCGCACGCGCACGCGACCTTCGCGCGACATCTGCATCGCGTTGCTCGGATAGGTCGGCGGCGGCTGGCTGATCGGCATCGCGGCGGTTGTCGCTGCACTCGCCGCATTCACGCCGTGATTGGGGCTTGTGGCATTGACAGGCTGGGCAGTTTCGGTGGGTGCCGGTGCCTGTGCCACCGGAGTCGGTTTCGGCGGCTCGAGCAGGCGCGGGCGATTGCCGGAATCCGCGGATGGGCCGGCGGTCGGGGTGTCGGTGATGGAGGCTCCCGGCGCCGGGGTCGGCAGTGGTGCGTATTCCTGGTCGGCATCGGTCTTCGCCACCGGCTCGACGGTGAAGAACTGCTTGCGGCTATGGCCCCACATCAGCAGGAACAGCAGGAAACCCGCGCCGATGGCGGCGAGCAACCAGGGCGTGTTGCCGCGGCGGGCAAAGGCGGATGCGCGCTGGAATGCAGCGGACGTGCGGATTCTGGAAACGAGATCTGACATGCTCGGGGGAGAAGTCGGCCGGAAAATTTGATCGGAGCCTGATTCTGGCACGGATGCGTCGGGCCGCTCTGGGCGATAATGGGCGGTCATTCATGTTGCCCCTGTCCAATGCTCGATCCTCAGCTGCTCCGTACCGACCCCGCCGGCCTCGCCACCCTGTTGGCGCGCCGTGGGTATTCCCTCAACGTCACGGAGTTGGAGCGGCTGGAGGGCGAGCGCAAGTCGTTGCAGGTGCGTACCCAGGAATTGCAGAACCTGCGCAATACCCGCAGCAAGGCCATCGGCATGGCCAAGTCCAAGGGGGAGGACGTCGCGCCCCTGTTGGCCGAGGTTGCCGGACTGGGCGACGAGCTGAAGACGAGCGAGACGCGCCTCGATGCCATTCGCGGTGAACTCGAGGCGATCACGCTGGGGATTCCCAATCTCCCCGATGCGTCTGTTCCAGATGGCCATGACGAGGCTGCCAATGTCGAACAGGCCCGCTGGGGCACGCCACGCGCGTTTGATTTCACCGTGAAGGACCACGTTGAACTTGGTGGGCGCAACGGCTGGCTCGATGCCGAAAGCGCAGCCAAGCTCAGCGGCTCACGCTTCACCGTGCTGCGTGGCGGGCTGGCGCGCCTGCATCGCGCCCTGGCGCAGTTCATGCTCGACCTGCATTCCGGAGAGCACGGCTACGAGGAAACCAATGTCCCGGTGATCGTCAACGAAGAGTCGATGCGCGGCACCGGGCAATTGCCGAAGTTCGAGGAAGACCTGTTCTCCACGCAGTTCGGCGATCACAAGCGCTATTTGATCCCGACCTCCGAAGTGCCGTTGACCAATATCTTGCGCGACGAAATCGTTGAGGCCGCGACATTGCCGATGCGCGCGACGGCGCACTCGATGTGCTTCCGTGCCGAAGCCGGCTCAGCCGGGCGCGATACCCGAGGCATGATCCGCCAGCACCAGTTCGAGAAGGTCGAGCTGGTCTCGATCACCAAGGCCGAAGACAGCGACGCCGAACACGAACGGATGACGCGCTGCGCCGAAGTCGTGCTGGAAAAACTCGGATTGCCGTACCGGCGCATGCTGCTGTGCAGCGGCGACATGGGCTTCTCCGCGCGCAAGACTTACGACCTCGAGGTCTGGCTGCCGTCGCAGGACACCTACCGCGAGATTTCGTCCTGTTCCAATTGCGGCGATTTCCAGGCGCGACGGATGCAGGCGCGCTGGCGCAACCCGGAAACCGGCAAGCCGGAACTCGTGCACACGCTCAATGGATCGGGCGTGGCGATTGGTCGCGCGCTGATCGCGGTGATGGAGAACTACCAGAACGCCGACGGCAGCATCACCGTGCCCGAAGTGTTGCGTCCCTACATGGGTGGGGCAGAACGGATCGCATGATGGCGGAGAGAGTGGGATTCGAACCCACGGAAGGTTTGACCCTTCGCCGGTTTTCAAGACCGGTGCCTTAAACCACTCGGCCATCTCTCCTGATAGTCAATTCTCGCATGACTCGCCAGGCGAGTTCGACATATCGGCAGAATTTCCGATTTGGATAGCGATTCCAGCTCGTACAGAGCGCGACATCCATGAGGCTGAATCACCTCACCACTTTCGGCCACGTTGCGGCGATCCATGCATTCCGGATGGACTTTCCAAGCTCCGGCCTTTGTGCCTAGGCCCTTCCCGGGAACCTCGTTTCCTGAACGATCAGGAAAGCGATGTGCGCATATATGCAATATATTACACAATATATTGTATATGTGACTCTCCATTCTCTTCAAGGACGCCGGAATGCGCTATCGCTGGCCACAGCTTCAAATGCTCATGGTGCTGCCACTTGTTTGCGCGAGCACGGCGTTTGCCGGGACGTCGGGCATGTCGTCGGAGGAAAAGGCCGCCACCATCACAGCCCTCAACAACACCTTGAAGGCAAATTATGTCTTTCCGGACATCGCCATGAAAATTGCGCCCGTGCTGCAGGAGCATCTGAAGAAAGGCGACTATGACTTGGCCACTACCAAGGAAGCATTCGCCGCCAAACTGACCGAGGATCTCGTAAAAACAAGTGGTGATCTGCACTTCGTCGTGGGTGTCGATCCGGAGTGGGTCGCAGAAGCTAGGGCAAACGACAACCCGGCAATAGAGAGCAAGATGGAAAAGGAGGAGTTGGCCGGACTGGAGGAGTCCAATTTTGGCTTTGACGAGGTCCGTCGCTTGAATGGCAATATCGGCTATATCCGCTTCAACTACTTCGCCAATCCAGAGCTGGCCCACGACGTTGCAGCCTCCGTGATGCGCTTTGTCGGCAATACCGATGCCGTGATCATCGACCTGCGGTACAACAATGGTGGGTATCTGGAAATGGCGCAATTTCTTGCAAGCTATTTCTTCTCCGCGAAAAAAGACCAACTCATCTTCGATTACTATTACAACGAGGATGGCAAGCGAATCGAGCGTGGGCAATGGGTGCTCCCTGCATTGCCCGGTAAGCGCATGGTCGACAAGCCGATCTATATCCTGACCAGCACCACTTCGTTTTCGTCTGCGGAATGGTTTTCCTACGCAATGAAGAAACTTGGGCGGGCGACATTGATCGGGGAGCGAACAGCCGGCGGAGCACATCCGGTCGATCGCAAACCGGTGAACGATGATTTCTTCGTGCAGGTGCCGATCGGTCAGATTCGCGATCCCGTGGATCATGGTGATTTCGAAGGCGCCGGGGTGCAGCCCGATATTGCAACCCCATCCATTCGGGCGCTTCCGCTGGCGCACAAACTGGCGCTTGAAAATCTGGCGAAGACCAGTGACGCCAAGCGTGCAGAGTTTACTTGGCTGCTCCCGGTCCTGACTGCGAATATCCAGCGCCCCGCCGTCGATATGGGGATGATCCAGAAGGCCATCGGGAAATATCAAGGTCGTGAGATCGTCCGGGAGAACGGTACGCTATTCTGTATCTGGCGGAACCGGTTTCGCGTCGCCCTGGAGCCGATTGGCTCCAATCTGTTCGCAGTGGAAGGCGTATCCGATTTCCGATATCGCCTGAATGTCCAGCGCGGAAAAGTGGCATCACTGGAGCGTGTGAACAAGGATGGCAGCATTCAGGCGTACAAACGACTTGACTGATCGGAAGCACAACCTTGCAGGGGTCGATGACGGCGTGTTTCTTGGGCGCGCCGTCGAGCGATTGAGCATACTGATTGCCGAACAATCTCAAATGGTCTTCGATACGATGGGGATCGTGATTCCGGTTCGTTCGTGTTCGCTGATGACGATTCTTGCAGTTCGTGGAACAGCTTCAGCCTCGGATCTGGCGCGGGAGCTGGGGCATTCTCATCAGTTGGTCATGCAGAAGATACCCAAGCTCCTCAGGCTCGGCCTCATACAGCAGCGGAACGATGAAAGTGACGCCCGGCGAAAAATATTCCAACTCACGGACCAAGGCGTGCTGCAGCTCGCGAAATTCGAGCGAAGCGCGGCGTTGATTCGGATGGCCTATGAAAGGCTATTTGCCGAGGTAGGGGATATCAGGCAGTTTGTTGATCGGACCGCAGATGCGTTGATAGAAAAGCCGCTCCACAAGCGTATACATGAGTTTGGCTGAAATCAGGTGCACGGAATGGTCATCCGGATGCTGCATTCATTCCCTCGATCGGATTTCCCTGACAGGCCCCTCCGGATTTGCCGCACTTCCCTCGATTTCGTGACGGCGTTAACCTCTACGGAACGAGGGGAGGAGTTTGGAATGGCAATTCGCGTCTATCTGGTGGATGACCATGCACTGGTCCGGGCCGGGATGAAGATGATCCTGGCCGGAGAAGTCGATATCGAAGTGGTGGGCGAGGCCGACACCGGCGAGGTAGCGTTGGCGCAGGTCCGCCAGCTCAAGCCCGATGTCGTGCTGTGCGATATCCATCTGCCCGGCCTCAGCGGCCTGGAAGTGACCGAGCGCATCGCCCGAAGCCTGCCGGAAACGAAAGTGATCGCGGTTTCGGTGCTCGAGGATGGCCCGATGCCGAAGCGCCTGCTCGATGCCGGCGCCAGCGGTTACGTCGGCAAGGGTGGAGATGCGTCCGAATTGGTGCGTGCCGTGCGCGATGTCGCCCGCGGCAAGCGTTACCTCGCCAGCAGTGTCGCCCAGGCGATCGCGCTGTCTTCGGTGAGCGGCGACAGCTCGCCCTTTGACGGCCTGTCGGGGCGCGAACTGGAAGTCTCGTTGCTGTTGTTGCGCGGACTGCGCCAGGAAGAAATCGCCAAACGCCTGTCGCTGAGCGCCAAGACCGTCAACACCCACAAATCGCGCGCGTTCGAGAAACTCGGTATTCGCGATACCGTCGCGCTCGCGCGCCTCGCCAGTCAATACGGAATGGTCGATACCGCCGAGGCGGTGTGATCGCCGAGCATTGATCACGAAAGAACAACGCCGGCATCGCCGGCGTTTTTCAGTTCAGTCGTCGCTGCCGTTTCAGGCGTCGTGGTGACCTGCCACCGCCCCCCCGACGATCTCGCCGACCGACCAGGCCTTGTCGGCCTGGCTCTTCGAGCTGGCCCAGGCGTGCCGGCGCCTGCACGACATGCTGGATGCGGAGTTTCCCAACGTGAAGCAAAACGCGTGTATCGGTTGTATCGCGAAACCAATCTTGCCGTGCGCAGGCGCCGCAAGGCCGAAGAGACCCGACTGCACTGCGCCAGACGTTGCAAGCGGCCCATTCGCCCAACGAAGTGTGGAGCGTGGACTTTGCCTCGGATTCTCTCGCCAACGGGCGCCGGATCCGTTGCCTGACCGTCACGACGACTTCACCCACGAGCGCATCGATATCGCGGTCGATCACGGGATCAGCGGCAAGTACGCCACGTGGGCACTCGATCAGGCCGCGTGGTTCCGCGGCTACCCCAAGCCGTGCGCACAGATAACGACCCCGAGTTCACGTCAAGAGCTTTCATCGCCTGGACCCATCTGCATGGCATCCGCCACCTGCTGATCCAGTCCGGTAGGCCCATGCAGAACGGCTACATCGAGAGCTGCAACGGCAAGTTCCGCAATGTGTGCCTAACGAACACTGGGTTACCGCGAGCTAATTGTTCACCCTTAGGCTTGTGGGCGATGAAGTGCGCAAAGCTTATTACCGTCAGGATCGCGGACATATGCGAGGTACAAGGTACCCATGGGGGTATCCCGTATGCCCGGGGGGTTCTCAATTGATTCCCCGCCATGTGCGATAGCTACGTCGTGAAATAGGTGGACTTGCTCAGGCGATTCGCATCTAAACCCGATTGTGCCCCCGTTAGCAAAGCTCACGATCCCGTCGTTGATGGGTTCGCTTACGCAAAAAAGCCCACCATTGTGCCGATAGAACAGGCGGGCATGGCCGGTCTTGGCATTATTCCGAATTGGTTCTCCGGCACCCAGTGTGCCAAGGACTGCGTCATAGAACTGCTTGGAGCGTTCGATGTCGCTCGTCCCGACCATCACATGACTAAACATTCGTTGTCTCCAGAAGTTGCTTGTCAGAGTGCCTTGAAGCTACGTTTTGTGCCGCCTAACGACCAAGGTAACCGGGCGGCGGCCACCGGCTTGGAATACAAAAACGCGCCAACCGCCGCTCCGGGTGACCGCCTTGTTAGGCGGCGTGGTCATTGACCTGTCGCGTTGAATCACGCAACAAAGGTTCACTTCTACTGCCACGCAAGAACAGTCTCATTCACATAGTCTTCATAGCGCCGCGGTGAATGACCCAACACTGCCGTCAAAGTTTCCAAGTCTCCGTCTTCGGCTTCAAAGCCGCGTTCCAAGTAACCTTGGAACATCATGCGCATGTCAAAGGCCGACCAAGCGGGGGAGTGTTGCCGAAATTGTGCCTCGAACCTGTCCATGTCCTCGCCGGGATACTGGATCGTTCTGCCGAGCAATCTGCTCCATATCGATGCCACCTTTTCCCCGCTCAGCACTTCGGGTCCGTTGAGGTTGTATGTCTTGCCCAGATGCCCCTCTGTTGTCAACGCGATGGCGGAGGCCTCGGCGATGTCGCGCACGTCCACGGCCGAAACGCCTGGTGTGCCAAGCGGCAGGGGATAGATGCCCGCGCCCAATATCACGTCTTTTAGGGAAGCGTCGTTCTGGAAAAAGACATTGGGGCGGATGATAGTGAAGGGCAAGTCAAAAGTCTTGATTGCGTTTTCAATCATGATTTTGGACGCAAAGTGAGGTACATCCGGAAAGCGATCCGCTCTGAACACCGAATGGTAAACGACCTGCTTGAGTTTGAGCCTCTTCGCCAACACGTATGCGATCAGACCTTGGGTTAGCTCATCTGGTGTCACGGCGTTTAGCAGGTAGAGCTTGTCTACGCCGTCCAGTCCCGCCTCAACGGAGGCGGGATCCAGTAGATCGCCAATGACTGGCTCCACCTCCTTCGGCAGCTTGCTAATGGAATCCTTGTTGCGAACGAGGGCACGGACGTCCGCACCACGCATCACAAGTTGCTGGATGACTTGCGAACCCACGCTGCCGGTGCCGCCAATGGCTAGTATTTTCATGTTTTGTGTTCTCCCTATACCGGTATATTTCGTTCGAAGTTGCGATAAAGCGGAACGGTCATGACAAAAGCAATGGGAAAGCCATCGCTCCGACGGGTGACGCCCAGTTGTAAATCAACCCTGTAACCATAGCGTTTGTGCTCGCGAGACGCACGCCGTGCGCTCCGTCCTGCGCCAAGCCGTCTCCTCGGCAATCTGATTGGTCGAGCCGCACGCATCGCAAACCACCTGAACGTTGTATCCCTCTTGCAACGCGCTAATGGCGGGCGGCACCATGCAAACGTCTGTGGTGACACCGGCCATGACGAGATTGCGGAGGCCTGTTCCGCGACAAGCAGCGGCGAAGCGGTCATCGTCCCGTGCCTTGACCACTCCCTCGCGCTTGATGCGTGCTGCAAACGCTTCTGGGACAGCCGCCTGGAACTCTGGCATCATTGGCCCTTGTGCGTTAACACTGGTCTCCTGGCTCGAACTGAGTACCGCCGGCATGGCTGTGCCCTTGGCGAAGCGAGCGGGGATCATCACGCTACCTTGGACTAAGGCGAGCGGCGTGGTGCTGGTCCATTTGCTGGTACCGACCTGATGGTCAATGAGGATGACTGCGGTGTCGTCGAGTTGAATCGGTTCATATTGTCTTGGCGTGTTGGTTGCGTTTGGAATTGTGCAGCGCGCAGCGCCGCCTAACACCTGAGTTTGGCCGCGCCTGAGTGGCGGGACAGCCGTGCCACGAAGCGGTCGGCTTGAACGATGAGTTAGGTGCATATCAGCGTGTTACTTTCGCATGATGCACGCCTTTGAAGGCGCCACTTCTACGTTTATCCGCTCCGGCTTTTGACCGGGTTGGGCTCGGAATGCTTCTAAATAGCATTTGTCATTCGGAAACGTGAATCTAATGATGTGCAGAAGTCCGGCTTCTGGCGTGAATGCGAATTCGGCTTCGCAAGTGTTTGTAACATCTGTAGTTCTGAATTTAGACCTAAGGTAGAACCAGGTTTTCCTTCCGGCAGGAACATCAAAGGAAATGCCGCTTGGCTGATTGATAGTTGTGCGTTTCCCACAGAATCCGTCTTGGCCAACGTTTAGGTGATCGGCATCACCAACAACCGCGATCGTGGCTTTCTTGGGCGAATCAATTGCTTGGCTTGCATCAGAGACAAGCAGGAAAGATGCCAAGAGCAATGCTTTTGCGGGATATGACGATGCTTTACTCATTTCAGCCCCGATAACACCTGACGCCCGCTTGACCGATATGTTAGGCCCGTCATACATCTTGCGCCACGCCAGAGGAGAAGAACAGCGGCCGAAACGCCGACCGGAAATGCCACGCCAGTGCCGCCAAGACGGCCGAATTGAGTGTGCCGAACAGCCACGCACTATCTAACAGCGTGTCGGTAAGGAAGATAACGACTGCGACAGGCGCGAGGAGCACCAAGCCAAACGGCGCAGTGCGGTGAAAGAAGAGTGCGCAAGCCGAGACTATGTATGTCAGCGCAAGCAAAGGAAACATAAACCCCGTTTTTGCCAAGGCTCCCTGAAATGCAGCCGATGCCTCACTGACCTTTGGATGCGGCGGTGCGATGACGCCCACAAGCGACAACGCGACATAGACGCCGATTAGCAGGTAGTAGACTGCGTACAGATAGCGAAGAACTCGCCAAGGAATCTTATCACTCACGACCTGTCTCCTTTCCCCGCGTGCCTAACACCTGAGTTAAGCCGCGCCCGAGTGGAGTGGTTTTGGGCTAGCGAAGCGGAAAGCCAAAAACCGTGCCAAGAAGGGCGTTGGCCTGAACGATTAGTTAGGAAATAGCTATTTCTTTAATGGTGTGCAACACGTTGCAATTTCTTGAGCAGCTGATGATGGGTCGATTGGCTCCATGCTCGTACCAAGCCATCTGGTCATGCCATCAATTTTTTCGTAACTCCCAGTTAGTTTGAAGTATGTAACTTGCCCCATTTGCACAATCAATTGGAAATCTAGACTGGGCCAACCTGTATCTTTTGCCCAAAGCACTTCAATTCGGTGTGAGCCTGGTGGTAAGTCAAGCTCAATATAGGTTTTTTCCTTCGGCCTTCCAATATCTTTCCCGTCTATGCGGAGCTGTGGCGTCCTCATCGAAGGAAATGCATTTAGCCTATAAATGACTAGCTTCCCTCGTTGAATTTCATTCAGTCTGTCAGTTTCTGATTGGGAAACAAATAGAAGGGATGCCAATAATAGATGGCGGAGCATGCTTGATCCTCTTGGCCTAACACCTGAGCTAAGCCGCGCCGAGAGTGGTGCGGTTTTGGGCTAGCGTAGCGCAGGCACGGCGGGCGTGCCACGAAGCGGTGTCGGCTTGAACGATTTGTTATGCGCAACTAGACGTCGAGATACATGATGTTTAATGCATCTGCGTGTTTTGCACCGATTCCTTCATAAAAGCGTTCAGCTTGCACGTTTCTCCGGTCAATGGTCCAAACCAGCTGTTTCGCCCCTTGCGCTAGAGCAATCGCTTTGGCCTCTGTCATTAGAGCGAATCCGATTCCTTGGCCTTGGGCTCGCTTCGTTACAAAAAGGTCAACAACAAATACCAGTCGGCAGGCCGCGTCGGTGTCATAGCCGGAGTGATAGAGCAGAAAACCACTTATGAGGGGTGATTCTTCCGCGACAATGCCCTGGAATGCTGGCTCAGTGCCGAATCCATCGCGCTCAAGAGATTCAGCGTCGAGCTTTAGGTCACTAGTCTCCCCAAGCGCATGCATGTAGAGGGAAAACTCTTTGACCAATGCTGCGACCGCAGGAACGTCCACTATATCCATTTTTCGGATGCGAAAATATTTTGGCATGGGTATCCTGATACCTAATGCGAACTAAGCGCATGACACCTGAGTTAAGCCGCGCCCGCTTTGCGGCTACGGCAGAGTGGCAATCCTACGGCACGCTGCCGAGGCCGCAAAGTGGACTCGGCTTGAACAAATTGTTAGGCCTCAGCGTACTCCCGATGCGCTAGAAGCCCTTGGAATGATGCCATATACCAAATAGTTCGTATCCGTCCGCCAGGGCCAAATGAAGTGCTGGCGGTATTGAAGCGTAACCTGCGAGCCGGCAACCTCAGCGCGCTGGAGCTGCCCTGCGAGGGATGGCGTCTGTGGGCTGGCCGGGTCAAGGCTAAACGACCATGTCTCCCCGGACTGAACACTGCCGAGCATGAGCTGACCTTCCCAGGAATTGTTGATCCGTCCTCTATAGCTAAGCTTTACCACGACGCCTGAGTGTGTCCCTTCGCCAGACAGCGTACGGTGGATCAGATCTACGATTGTCGGAATGCCGAACATCACCAACAACAAAGCTGGAAAAAATAGTAAGCCGAAGAATTTTCTGTTTCGACGCACGCACCTTCTCCATCTGAGGCCTAACGCCTGAATTAAGCCGCGCCGAGAGTGGTGCGGTTTTGGGCTAGCGTAGCGGAAAGCCCAAAACCGTGCCACGAAGCGGTGTCGGCTTGAACGATTAGTCAGACCTATCAGCCGGGCTTTACGAGTGCCTTGCCGTTCACCTGGCTAAATACAAATACAAAAAATGCTCAGTTGTCGGGAGGAATTCGGTCTTCCCGGCGACCACACGACGCAATGGGGTGAAACGCCACGTCCGAATGGCCTTAAGCGTGGCCTCTTGGAAAAGCGGGTCGTACCAATCACCATCGATGATTTCTGCGGAATCGACGGCTCCATCCGTGTTGACAATTGCTTTAGCGGCCAAGATTTCCATACTAAGTGCAACACTTGGTTTGGAAGAGAGGGCGAGCTGTCGGACACTGGAAGTAACTCCGGCAAGAGCGCTTCCATGAAGTACCGACAGCTCACCCAAGACGAACGATACA
>JAFEBY010000078.1 GCA_018242465.1 Pseudomonadota bacterium
ATGCCCGCAAGGCCTTGGGGCTGCTGGCGGCACGAAGCCACCTTGTGGCGAGTGCCGCCCCCAACCCACGTGCAGACTGGCTTTGCGCGCGCCGTGGTGCCGCGCCCTTCAATCTTGCCTTCCGCATTGGCCTCCCGAATCCGCTCCCGGCCAGTGCGGCCCGGTGGCGCTGTGCTGCTGGCAGCCAGCGCACCGGCGAACGCGGCCTGGGCCGCAGGCCAGCCGCGTTCGAGGCAAGACGCCTGCACGATGGGCGGCTGCACGGGACGTAGGGCCGGATGCAGCGCGGTGTGCCGTGCGAAGGCACAGACACGCCATGCGCGCAGACGCGGCCCATGCAGCCGGGAAAACACGCCTGATAGCACGATAGGCAGCATGGCGACGCGCAGCGAGCCAGCAGCCCGCGGTGCGTTCGCAGGCACGCCGAGATGCAGCGCAAATGCGTCCGTACTGCATGCGCGACGACATGACTCTGTGCATCGTGATGACACGGTGCAATGCACGGTGGCGTGCAGCGCGAGTACAGCGATCATGGCCGTTTCTCCAGCCAGACCGGATGCGCCACGCCAATCACGGCAGACGCACTCACCGGCCCGAAATACCGGCTGTCGAATGACGCAGGATTGGCGTTACTCAGCAGGAACAGCTCGCCCGATTCGAGGCGGCGGCAGTGCGGCCAGGACGGCAGCGGACGGCCCAGTCGGTCGGCTGGCCGAACGGCGGCCACCGGCACGCCGTCGATCCAGACCAGCGCATCGAAGATGCACACGTGCTGCGGCGCGATGGCCCCCACGCGCTTGAGCAGCGGCACGCGAGCCGGCAGGTAGTGGCGCTGCGCGGCCAGTGCGGCAGCGGCTGGCGGCAGCGTGGTCAGCACGATGCTGCCCACGGGCGCAGCCCATGGCAGCGAGCCTGCACGCTGATGCAGGGGATCAACGCGATACCAGCCGACCGCCACGCTGTCGGATGGGTTGTAGACCAGGCGCTGCAGCGGCTGCACGAAAGCCGCCCAGGCCAGCGCAGCGAGGCCGCAGGCGGCGATGCCCGCGAGCACGATGCGAACGCGCAGGCGTGAGCGAGGACGCGGCGCGGTGTCGATGGTGGGAACGGCGGTCATGGCAACGCCCTCCCGGCCAGCCAGGCGGCGTGCCTCCCGGCGGTGTATTCGGGCAGCGGCAGGCGCGCAGCGAGCCGGTTGCCCAGAGTGCGCCAGTACGCGGGCGAAGCCGCCGCAGGCGCGATGCCCCGCGCCTCGATGGCGTCGATGCGCTCCAGCACGGCGCGCACTTGGTTGTGGCCCTCGGCATGCAGCAGCAGGCGTGCGCCCGGCTGCACGCCAGGGATGCGCTGCGCTCCGTCCAGCGGCGTGCAAGCCTGCATCACCATGAGCTGCCAGCGCACAGTGCCGTAGTCGTTGGACTGCCAGCGGATGCGGCAGAACACAGCACCTGGCAGGAACACGGCACAGCGCCGCCAGCGGTCGTACCGGACGGTGCGCGCCGGCTCGCCAAAGCGCAGATAGAGGTCGAAACGCTGGTCGATATAGGCCAGCGTCACGCGCGTGAGCGGCGTGGAAGCAGGCCACGCGGCAGGCGTAGCCGTGGTTGCGGCAGCAGCCGGCGAAGCGGGCGCATTCATGGCGTGTTCTCCTTGCGGTGTTCTGGAAACTCCCGCTCCAGCAGCGCGCGCAGCAGGTCGGCCACCGTCACGCCCTGCGTGAAGGCTGACACCTTGATGCTGGAGCGCAGCGCGGGTGTGATATCGAGGGTCAAGCGAGCGGTGAACACATCGCCCTTGCTGAGTGCATCGGCATCGCCCTGGCGAATCCAGGCTTCAGCCTGCGGATTCGCAGGCGGGCGCACGCCGATGTCGACGCGCTTTGCCGCACGTTTGCTGTTCGGCGGTGGCTTCGCGGTCATGACGGCCACCGCAGCAGCTCATCGACCAGCGAGGTGATTTCGCGCGCGGCGGTGCCATCGGGCGCCGTCTCGCGGGCCAGCCGGCCAGCAGCCACGCTGTCGGCGAACACGATGCGCTGGCGCACTTCCGAGCGCAGTGCGGGCAGCGGTTGCTCGGCGAGCGCGCCGCGTGCCTCGCGCCCGATCACCGTAGCGGCCACGCGCCGATTGATGACGAAGGCCGCGCGCAGCGCAGGCCGGAACATCTGCGCTTCGCGGATCAGCGCCACCATCTCGGCGCTGGCCCACAAGTCGTAGGGGCTGGGCTGCACGGGAATCAGCACCCGCTCGGCCGCCAGTAGCGCGGAGCGCGCCAAGGCGGCAATCCTGGGTGGCCCATCAATGACCACGTGATCGGCCCGCCTGGCAAGTTCTGGCGCTTCCTGGTGCAGCGTTTCGCGTGCGAGGCCCACGGCGCTGAACAGCCGTGGCAGACCTTGCTGGCTGCGGCGCTGCGTCCAGTCCAGCGCCGAGCCCTGCGGGTCGGCATCCAGCAGGATGACCGATTGCCCGCGCGTCGCCAGTTCGCCAGCGATGTGGGTGGCGAGCGTGGTCTTGCCCACGCCGCCTTTCTGGTGGAGAACTGCGAGGATCATGGCCCGGCCCTCCGGGTCAGTGGACTGGACTTGGAGTGGCGTGCCAAACCGGCACGCTGATGGCAAAGATCGCTGGCCCGAACATGCGTTTTGAGAGTTGTCCACCAAAACGCGGCGCTGCTACTACTAGTTAGATGTATTAAGTTAGATAAGTTAAGGGAGGCCGAAACCCGCGCCAACATTGGGCTGGCGGCCGATTTTGTTGCCTGATAGCACGAGGATCTGTTGCCTGATGGCACGAGACTTTTGTTGCCTGATAGCACGAGCCCGTCCACAGGATTTGGCGCAGTTATCCCCGTGCCGCAGGCGGCACGGGCCTGAACGTCAACAGCGGCGTAGCAACCGTGGAGCGGTACTCGATGCCCAGGCGGTAGCCCGGCAGGGCCTGCCGCGCGACCAGCGCGCGCAGGTCGGCCGCGAAGTCGTAGTAGCGCGCAGCGCTCCCTGACTTGCGGTACAAGTGCTGGAAGTCGAACTGCCAGCCCGCTTCCTGCCGCCCCGCATGCTTGCGCACTACCCGGTACAGCCAGCGCTCGATCCCACCCGTGAGTCGGAAGTACCCCGCGTCGATGGTCAGCACCAGTGCCGAATCCAGCACGCCCCCATAGAACCAGTCCGGCAGGATCAGCTCCAGGCCCAGCGGTATGCCCTTGGCATCGGCCAGTTCCTTCCACTCGTTGATCCACGAGAAACGGTGTAGCCGCCTTCCCGTGGTCTCCCGGATGGACGTGGCCACGGTCGTGGACTGCAGGCGATCCAGCGCGGCCTTGAGGCGCTGGTAGTCGCGCAGCGAGGTACCGCGCCCGATGAAGCGCAGGATCTCGTAGGGCGTGGCCTGCATCAGGCGCGACGGCCGCAGGCCCGCATCGCGCGCCGCCACGATCTGGCTGGCCGCCCAGATCAAGATGTCCGCATCCCAGATCGTGGCAATGCCGTGCTCGGCCGTACCCTCCACGCGGATCGTGACTCCTCCCGCCTGGAAGTCGATCAGTGCGGTGCGCCGCGACTTCGCCAGCGAGAAAAACGGAAAGGCCATCAAATCCTGGCTGTCGCGCGGCGCCATGTCGCCCGGCAGGGCGCGGAACAGATCGAGCTGTTCGCGTTCCTGCGAGATCCGCTGCCGGGATGGCGGCGATGGACTGGACATGGCGATGGCCTTCCGCGCTCCAGCGGTCAGCGCGCACGGCTGTCCGCCGAGTGGTGCTCGGCGTACTCAGGGTCGGACGTGCTGTCGAAGCTGCGCTCGGCGGCCCAGGCATCGAGGTCGGCCACGGCGTACATCACGCGGCGGCCGAACTTGCGGAACTTGGGGCCACCACCGAACACGCGCTGTTTCTCCAGCGTGCGCGGCGACAGCCGCAGGTAGTCGGCGGCTTCGTCGTTGGTGAGATAGCGCTGAGGCTGCGACGGCGCAGCGACAGCAGCAGGAGCGGAATGCAAAGGAGCAGGACGCATGGTGAGAACCTCCATCGGTTGAATCGCTCCGGCCACACAGCGCAACCGGATGGAGGCAGTCTCAGAAAAATCAGCCCTCTTGCTCAGGGACGTTTTGCATCCCCATCAAAACGTCCCTTCTCAAGCACCTGAATTTGTGCTAATCGCCGGTAGCCGCCGCGCATCAACGCATCGCCCCGGTGCACCAGTCGGCGCACGCGGGCGCGCAGGTCGCCGTCGGTGTGCCAGTCAGCGGCCACGGCATCGGCGCCAAACAAGCCTTCGGCGATCTCGCGCAAGGACGCGCCCGCCAGGGTGGCGTCGAGCGCCTGCAGGGTGTGCAGCTCCAGCATGGCCGCAGGCGGCGGCCTGGGCCGGGCCATGGGCGCTGGCGTATCGGGCGCATGCGTCGCACCACGGCCGCGATAGGCCTGGGCGACGGCCATGCCATCCTCCAGGCCGGGCGCCAGCGCGAAGCGCAGCCAGCGGCCAGGGCTGCGCGCGATCAGCGCCAGCCCCTTGCCGTCATGAATCACCTGCTTGTGGCCGGGGATGGCCCAGGCATCGAAGACAGGCGCATCGGGCGGCGGGTCGGCATCCGGGTAGAGCTGGACCACGGCATCGTGGCCCGGGAGCCAGGCCGGATGCGCATCGCGCGCATCCAGGGCCGGGTCTTCCCACAGGCGCAAGCCCCAGCGATGCGCGGCATCGTTGCGCCGACGGCGGCGCAGCCAGTCGAGGCGGTAGTCAGGATGGCGCCGCAGGTACTCCCAGGCCAGAGCGAGCACGTCCAGGCTCAGAACGTAGAGGTAGGCGGCAGTCGGATACCAGTGCGCAAGATGATGATCGACCATGACGCAAGCTCCCGTGGAATCGCAGGAACATCGCCGCAGGCGTCAATGCGCAAAGACTATCGCATCAGAATCCAGTCGTTAATAAAATGGATTAACTGTAAATTTGGTGTCAAGACGATTTAAGTCCAGTACATTGCCCAAATCGTCTCAATGCGGCGATGGCGCGTGAATATGGCCCGCGCCCTGCAAAACCTACGCTGCCACAAACCGCCACAGCCGTCACGGCTGTTTGCGTCAGGCTTGCATTGCTTCACTGCAACAATATGGATTAAGACCGAACAGGTCTTGAATAAGACGTAAATTGCATCAATACGCCCGGCTTGGCCGTGGCGCAAATGGCTCAATCAACGATGGAGCCGTTCTCTTGGGCCAGCCGCAGGTACTCCGACAGGGGCCGCGCCGCCTGGAAATACCGATCCCGCATCACGGGCTGCTTGTTTGGGCCGACGATGGAGGCTAGGTCCGACAACTTGATCTCGCCCAGTTCTGGCATGCTGATCCCCAGGTCGATAAGGCCGTAGGCCGTATCGCCATCGGCAGGGTCAAGCGAAACCAGCAGCCAGGTGGCATGTGCGTCCGGCGTGAATAGCCGCACTACGGGCCTCGGGTCGGTGGCAATACCAGCCGCACGGTCCTTGCCATTAGCAAGCAGCTGCGCGCGCTCCTGGTCGGTGGTAAATGGTTGAGTCATGGTTAAATCCCCGCCGGGCAATGATGCGCCCCCATGCCTTGTTTCCCAAGTACGAATCGCAAACCTTCGTCAAGCGCTTGTGCGAAAGTACAAAAGCACCCATACGGTTTTCATCAAATCCGTCAAGGCGTAAAAGCACAGAGGCGGAAATGAGGCATTACGCCAAAGCACGGATGCGGGTCTGCGCTTCTGTTCAAAATCACAGATACGGATTTCCGTAAAAGCACAGAAGCGTATAGCCGCAAAAAAAGAACACTATAGATTGTAGCCCTATAGGGCGCAATCGGCTGTCATCTTGGATTTTGAGGGAGATCCAGGTTGGCAGCGAAGTACAAATTATCGGACGCATTGAAGACCATCCGCAAGGCGCGGAGTCTGAGCCAGGAGGACTTCTCCAACGTGTCCAGCCGCACCTACATGAGTACGCTGGAGCGCGATCTCAAAAGCCCGACCCTGAGCAAGCTGGCCGAACTGTGCGAGGTCATGGAAGTCCATCCGCTCACGCTGCTGACACTGGCCTTTGCCGGCACCAACACACGCAAGGCCGACCAGCTTCTGGCGCAGGTGCGTCAGGAGATGGAGGCGGTGCTGCAGGCGGGCACCGAAGCGTAGCGGGGCCTGCCGGGCCGATCCGGCATCGCCGGTTCGGGGACTTCAGGGGCGCCAAGCCATGCGCGGCGGGGAGTGCCCGCAGGGCTGTCCCCGGGAGGCAAGCGCAGCGCGCAGCGCCACAGGCGCGTAGGCGTTAAGGATTGGCGCCGGATGGCCGTGACGGCGTAGCTGGCACGGGGCAAAGCCCGCAAAGCCTGGCGGTGCAACGCACCGAAACGCCCTGGTCCGCAAACGGATACCGCTCAGGCCATGTACGTGGGAAACCAGGCCGCTTGGCAAACCTGGGCGAAAGCTGCAACTCTGTTGCCATAGCAGCCATCCCCACGAAAACCTCGTCATTGGCCCGCAGCCACCTAACGATCCACGGGCATTCGTCCAGCACGTCCGGCGCCTTGCTTTGCAGCAGCTCCAGTAGTTCGCGGTTTTCATCGACGCGCTTGTGCGCGCCGCCGCCGACCTGCTCCAGCAGCGTCACGAGCGCGGGCGTTGTCCTAGACTTGAAAAAGTGGAACATCTGTTCTCCCTGAATGGTGAAGCTGCCACGCCAGCTTCCTGCGTCGCATCGCATTGCGCTGCGACAGCAGCACAATGCCCCGCCCAGTGGGCGGGGCGGGCGGCCGTCAGGCCGCCTGGGGCTTGCTGCGCGACCAGATCAGGTCATGCGTGCCATCCTCGGCCTCGATCAGGCGGGCATAGACCGTGGCCGGGAACGAAGGATCGTCGATCGCGCAGGAGACATAGACGAGTCCTGCCTTGCTGGTTGTGCGCCAGCCGGCCCCAACGTCATGGCCAGAGACTTGAATACGGTAGTCCGGGGCGTGCTCGTTATTGCCCTTGTCATTGGGGCTGAACTTGGCCTTGGCGCTGATGGTCAGGGTGCGCAGCGTGCCGTTGAACCCGTCCTTGTCTGCGGTGAAGTTGCCGATGTTTGCCATAGTGAAATCTCCATTCGGTTGAACAAGTTCGCGCCCATCGCGTCCTTGTTGTGATCCGGCCGGCGGGGGACGGGCTGGCTGCACCGCTTGCGGGCGCAACGCAGTGGAGCGCCTGGAGGCGCAGATTTTTTGTTGCGCGAGGAATGCGCAGCAGGGGAAAAAATCTGTGCCGGAAGGTTGCGGCCACAGAAGCCCGGCTCCCGCCAGGATTCACAACCAGACAAGGACGCCTTGGGCTGAACCACCACCGAAAGGAGCCAGGGTCAACTCGGCCTCCCCGCATGACGGTCGCAATGGCATGCCCCCTGACCCTGGCAAGGCCCCACCAACCCAACGACCAGGGCACCCGCACACCCCGCCGCATCCTGCAGGCCATGCCCGTGGCGCTGTGCAGCAATACCCGCAAGGCCCGGTGGCCCTCTGCGTGACCGCGTGATCCTCCTTCGTGACGCCATGGGCGAGAACCGCCAGCATCGAGGACGGCACGCATCCACACAACCTGCCGCAGCAAGCTCTGGCGCACCCGCCATGCCCTACCGACCGGGCGGGACGCTGGCCAGGCCGATCCGGCATCGCCGGTTCGGTGGTACCCCAGGGGCGCCAAGTGCAGCGCGGCGGGGATGGGCCTTGCGCCGATCCCCTGGAGGAAAGCGAAGCGCGCAGCGCCCCCGGGCGCGAAGCTGCGCGAGGGATCGGAGCCGCATGGCCGTGACGCCATCGACGGCACGGGGCGCCAGCCCGCAGAGCCCGGCGGCACTATGGGCCGACGCGCCCGGGCTTTCCTGCGCGTTCAGTCAGGGGTTTTCAGTGTGCGGCAGTCGGGCTATTCAAAGGCTTTATAAAACTGACCATTAATATTGAGAACATCAAGGGCCGGCTGGCCTTTCTGCAAGAAGCGGAAAAGCTCAAGAGCGTGCTCCGCAGCGCGCACACCTCAACTGGTAGACCTGAGAGCACCGCCGAACACACGTGGCGCTTGTGCCTGATGGCGATGACGTTCGAGGACGAGCTGGCCGGCATGGACATGCTCAAGATCCTGAAGATGTGCCTCGTCCACGACCTGGGCGAGGCCATCCACGGCGACATTCCCGCCGTCGAGAAAAGCCAGCACCCCGACAAGAGCGAGCAGGAAAAGACCGATCTCCTGCACCTCACGCGCTCGCTGGATGAACAGCAGCGGGCTGGCATCCTGGCGCTCTGGCAGGAATACGAAGATGCGACCTCGCCCGAGGCCAAGGCCGTCAAGGCGCTGGACAAGCTGGAAACCATCCTCCAGCACAACCAAGGCATCAATCCCCCCGACTTCGACTACGAATTCAATCTGGCCTACGGCCAGAAGCACACCAGCGCCGATCCGCTGTTCGCGCTGATGCGCAGCATCCTCGACGAAGGCACGCGCCAGAGAATCGCAGACCGTGACGACAGCGCGGAATAGTGAACGTATCGGACGCGATGCGTGGCCCTCAACGCTACTGGGCTTCAACGCCGGGCGTGGCTACTGCCGCGCCCGGATTTGGGTTTTGACCGCCCAGGACGGAACGGCCTGGGCGCGGCGCCGATCGGGTCATTCCTTCGTCTCAATAAGCCACCACACGGCACGCGGCAAGGCGCGGCCCGTGATGGGATGAATGTCGGTGAGGTCGGCGCGTGCTGACCAGCCCGAAGGCTGGGCGGTAGCCTCGCACGTCGCCTTCGCCATGCCAGCGGCGGGCGCGCACTGTGCCGGATGCATAGATCGCCGCCATACGCGGGCGGCTGGGGTTTTGGGTCTTGGTCGTGAGCATGGTCTGGCTCCCTGCAAGGCAACGCCCCGACCAGGGCCGGGGCGCTGCACTATGGGTCAAGGTCAATCGGTCGTCACCTCGGCGGGTTCATCCGCCATTGCCTCGGCATCCTCCGGGGCGTCTTGCTCCTGCGCTTCCTCCGGCTCGCTTTCCTGCATGGCCTGCTGCGGCCCTTCGCCGTTGAAAACGGCAGGCATCCACCCCGTGCCATCGGCCAGCCGCTCGGCTTCGCTGGCAATGTCAGCCTTCTTCAACTTCGCCAGCCGGTTGACGGTGTGCGGCGCGAACTCGCCCACGGCTTGCAGAATCACGGCCTTGGAAACGTGCTTGAAATAGCCTTCCGCCGTAGGCTTCCACCATGCTGCCATATCGAGGCCCACGGCCTGCGCCAGTTTCGCGCCCGGCTGGTGGGGCGTGGCGCGGGGCGTCACCACGTCCACCGTCGAAGCCATGCATACGGCCAGCAGGGCCATCAACTCGGCCTGCTCCATTGCCAGCAAGGCAGCGAACAGTTCTGCGCTGTCCTGGGGCAACTTGTCGCACCATGCCTCCTGCATTTCGCGCAGCGCCACGGCGGCAGGCGATTCCGGCACGTCCGGGGCCAGTGCCTCCAAGCGGTCTTGCACCGTGAGGCGCACGCCCACCGGCATATCGTGCCCGTGGTGACGACCCTGCAAGACGGTTTGCACCATGCCATGCACCAGCGCGGCCAATGCTGCCTGCGGGCGGCAGGCCACCCCCAATTGCAGCGCCACCGTACGATGGGCGCTCAGGCGCTGGGCCAGCCGGTCGGACATCACGGGGGCTTGCGCTTCGTTCGCCGTGCCGCCTTCGTCTTCGCTCTCGGCGTCTTCACCGCCGAACCCCTGGCGCAGCCGCTCCAGTGTGCGCAGCGCCTTGGCTTCGGCTTCACGCATCAGCCCGCGATGAATCACGGCCTGCCCGTTGCGGTCAATGGTGACGATGGCCCCGGCTGCACCCTTCACCGGATCGCTGTAGCCCTGCAAGCCATCCTCCAAAGCCTGCAACTGCTCGCCCAAAGCTTCGCCTTCCTCCTGCAGGGCGTCGGCCTTGTCTTCGTCGTCGGCGTCCATCGCAGCATCCACGGCAACGCCTACGGCCTGCATCTTCTCTTGCAGTTTCTCGATGCGCTGCGCTTCGCGCTTGGTGGGCTCGCGCCGAGCCCTCGGGGCACGTTGGAAGGTTTGAAGGTCTGCCAAAGTGGCGGCGGGCGCTGCATCCGTCCAGGCCCAGCCCTCGGTTTTGACCTCGGCAGCGATGCCCGCCAGCTTGTCTTGCGCCAGCCTTTCCACCAAGGCGGCATCGGTCAGATACACGCCCGTATCGTCCTCCGCGAACAGGTCACGGCGCACGCCACCGCCTGCGGCTTCGTAGGCGTCCAGTCCGACGAAGCGCACCAGTGGATGGCGGTGGGCGTCGATTTCGCGCTCGGTCAGGCGTTCGCGCAGATTCTGCGGGTTGCGTTGCCACTGCGGAGCGTCGTAGAACGCGGCCTCCTGCGCGGTGTGGTCGTCGGTGATTGCCAAGGCCATCAACTGGTCTAGGCTGAGGGCATCAGCGCGGTAATCGTCCATCAGCCGGGGCGAGACATTCGCCAGCTTCAAACGGCGCTGCACCACCAGCGGCGTAACGCTGAAATCCGCCGCAATGTCCTCGATGGGACGCCCCTCGGCCACCAGCGCCGCAAAGGCTTCAAACTGGTCTGCGGGGTGCATGGCTTCGCGCTGCACGTTCTCGGTCAGGCTGGCAGTACGGGCCGTGCCATCGGCCACCCGCAGGCACGGCACCTGCCAATCCTTGGCAATGCGGTGCTTCTTCGCCAGCAACTTGAGGGCGGCAAGGCGCCGGCCACCGGCCACCACCTCGTAATGCAAGCCATCGGCGGCAGGAATCACGATGAGGTTTTGCAGCAGGCCCACGCGCTGGATGGACGCGGCAAGTTCAGGAATGGACATGCGCGGTACGGTCTTGCGCACATTGCGGCCCGAGGCGCGCAGCACCAGCCGCGACAGCGGCACCAGGATCATGTGCTTGCTCGGGTCGGCGGTCTGCAGCACATTGGCGGCGCTGCTGACTGCGGTATCGACGGCGCGGGCTTCGGTTTGCGTAGTGGCATTCATGATCAAACTCCAATCTGTTGAGAAACAAGGGATGGAGGGGAACCGCCCCTCCGGCGGGGGAACGGTCAGGCCTTGAGCTGGCGCATGCCATCGGCCAGCAGCCACAGGGCGCGGTTCAGGCGAATGTCGGAATCAATGCCCTGCACGGGGCGGGTCTGCTGCCTGCGGCCATTGGCAGAGCGGCCATGCAATCCGCCCTTGATGAGGTTTTCTTGGGTGCGGTTAAAGACCGACCACAAATCCGGGCGGCGGTCTTCAAACCGGCGCGGGCTCAGAATCTGGCTCTCGGTGATGGGCGCGGGCTTGTCGGGGTCGTCGTACTTGAGGGCCAGCGCTGCGCGGGCGAACACTTCCGATTCGCCGTCGTCCAAGGTGACGGCGCGCATCAGGTCGCGGGATTCCTGCACTCGCTCAAAGCCCTGCAGCACCTCAAAAGCGCCTTCAATGACTTGACCCGCCACGTCGCCCTTATGGGGCACGCGCACGTCCGCCACGGTGTCGCCACAGACAAGGCCATTTGCACACACAAATCGGAACTGGCCCGCCATCATTTGATAGCTGCTGGTGCCGTCGTGCGAATTCAGCAGGATGATTTCATTGGCTTCCGCACCATTGATCTGGCTGGCATGGCGCAGGCGCAGCAGGTGCTTGGTGAAGTCGCGGCGGTCTTCGCGGCGCACGCGGGTCTGGCACACCATGAAGGGCTGGAACCCTTCTTTCCGCAGTTCGGTCAGAACCGCCGACGTGGGGATGTAGGCGTACCGCTCGGAGCGGCTTTCGTGCGGGGCGTCCGCGAAGATGGACGGGGCCACGCGGCGGATTTGGTCGTCGGACAGCGGGTAGTCGCTGCGCAGCGTCGGGGAGTGGGAAGCGAATCGGGATGCGAGTTGCATTGCATTTCTCCTGACGAAAAGGGTTTGCTGTTCAAACCGCACACCGGATTCCAAGATTCGGAGCCCAGCCTTTCGGCTGCTCGGTGCGGTCGGCACGAGGAACCCGGTTGGC
>JAFEBY010000079.1 GCA_018242465.1 Pseudomonadota bacterium
CACTGTTTGCGCCAACAATGCCAGCGTGGCCCTGAACGGCAGCGTGACCTTGGCCACGGGCGGCGTGTGGAGCGGCGGCCTGGGAACATACAGTCCCAACAACGCAGCACTGACCGCTACCTACACGCCCACAGCAGCGGAGATCGCGTCAGGGACACTTACGCTAACGCTCACCACCACCGGCAACGGCACGTGCAACAGCGCGAACGACAGCCGTGTGATCACCTTCTCGCCAGCGCCTATTGTGAACGCAGGCACCAACGGCACCGTTTGCGCCAACAATGCGGCCATCACCCTGAACGGCAGCGTGACCGGCGCCACGGGCGGTACGTGGAGTGGCGGCGGCGGCACCTACAGCCCGAATGCAAACACGCTGACCGCAGTATACACGCCCACGGCCGCTGAACGCACCGCAGGCACCGTGACCCTTACACTGACCAGCACCGGCAACGGCCTGTGCAACCCCGTAACCAGCCAAGTCACCTTTGCCATTACACCCGCACCCACTGTAAACGCCGGTGCGGACCAGAACCTGTGCTCCAACAATCCTGCCGCCACCCTGGCCGGCAGCTACACCGTGGCCACCGGCGCCACATGGAGCGGCGGCAACGGCACCTTCAGCCCCAGCGCCAACAACGTGAACGCCACGTACACGCCCACAGCCACCGAGGTATCCAGCGGATCGGTGACGCTTACGCTCACCACCACGGGCAACAACAATTGCAACGCCGTATCAGACAACGTGGTGCTGAACTTCACCCCTTCACCCACGGCCAATGCCGGCGCGGATGTGACGCGCTGCGCCAACAACGCCAGCGTAGCCTTGGGCGGCAGCGTGACCGTGGCCACTGGCGGCGTGTGGAGCGGCGGTACGGGATCCTTCACCCCGAACAACGCCACGTTGAACGCCACCTACGCGCCGAGCCCTGCGGAGATCACTGCGGGCATCGTCACGCTCACGCTCACCACCACGGGCAACAACAACTGCAACGCGGTCACCGACACCAAGGTGATCAACATCACTCCGGCGCCCACGGTGAACGCTGGCGCGAACGCCTCGGTGTGCGCCAACAACGCGGCCATCACCCTAAACGGTAGCGTGACCGTGGCCATTGGCGGCACCTGGAGCGGCGGAACGGGCACCTACAACCCCAACGCCAACGCGCTCAATGCCGTGTACACGCCCAGCGCCGCCGAGCGCACGGCCGGCACGGTGACACTCACACTTACCAGCACCGGCAACGGACTCTGCACCGCCGTGACCGACCAAGTGACCTATACCATCACGCCGGCGCCCACGGTGAACGCGGGAGCCAACCAAAGCCTTTGCGGCAACAACGCTGTGGCCACCCTGGCCGGCAGCTACACCGTGGCCACCGGCGCCACTTGGAGCGGCGGCGCGGGCACCTTCAGCCCCAGCCCCAACAACGTGAACGCCACCTACACGCCCACGGCCACCGAGATCGCCAACGGCAGCGTGACCTTGACGCTGACCACCACGGGCAACAACAATTGCACGGCCGTGAGCGACAACATGGTGCTCACCTTCACGCCCGCCCCAACGGCCAACGCCGGTGCGGACGTAACACGTTGCGCGAACAACGCCAGCGTGGTGCTGAACGGCAGTGTGACCGTGGCCACCGGCGGCGTATGGAGCGGCGGCTTGGGAACCTACAGCCCGAACAACGCGGCGCTCAATGCCACCTACACGCCCACGGCCACCGAGATCGCCAATGGCTCGGTAACCTTGACATTGACCACCACGGGCAACAACAACTGCAATCCCGCCACCGACACCAAGGTGATCAACTTCACCCCGGCACCGGTGGTGAATGCCGGCACCAACGGCAGCGTGTGCGCCAACAACGCGGCCATCACCTTGGCGGGAACCGTTACGGGTTCCACGGGCGGCGTATGGAGCGGAGGCACGGGCACCTACAACCCCAATGCCACCACGCTCAGTGCCGTGTACACGCCCAGCGCCGCTGAGCGCACGGCCGGCACGGTGACCCTCACGCTCACCAGCACCGGCAACGGCCTCTGCACCGCGGTGACCGACCAGGTGACCTATACCATCACACCGGCGCCAACGGTGAATGCGGGAGCCAACCAAAGTCTCTGCGGCAACAACGCCACGGCCACCCTGGCCGGCAGCTACACGGTGGCCACCGGCGCCACTTGGAGCGGCGGCTCGGGCACCTTCAGCCCCAGCCCCAACAATGTGAACGCCACCTACACGCCCACGGCCACCGAGATTGCCAACGGCAGCGTGACCTTGACGCTGACCACCACGGGCAACAACAACTGCACGGCCGTGAGCGACAACATGGTGCTCACCTTCACACCCGCGCCCACGGCCAACGCCGGTGCGGACGTAACACGTTGCGCGAACAACGCCAGCGTGGTGCTCGGCGGCAGTGTGACCTTGGCCACGGGCGGTGTGTGGAGCGGTGGTGCCGGCACCTTCGCGCCGAACAACACCACGCTCAACGCCACCTACACGCCCACGGCAGCGGAAATCTCGGCGGGCACCCTTACGCTCACGCTCACCACCACGGGCAACGGCGGTTGCAACCCGGCCACCGATGCCAAGGTGATCAACTTCACCCCGGCACCGGTGGTGAATGCGGGCACCAACGGCACCGTATGCGCCAACAACGCCGCCATCACCTTGGCGGGAACCGTTACGGGCGCCACCGGTGGCGTTTGGAGCGGCGGAACGGGCACCTACAACCCCAATGCCACCACGCTCAGTGCCGTGTACACGCCCAGCGCCGCCGAGCGCACGGCCGGCACGGTGACCCTCACGCTCACCAGCACCGGCAACGGCCTCTGCACCGCAGTGACCGACCAAGTGACCTACACCATCACGCCGGCGCCGACAGTGAATGCAGGTGCGGACCAAACGCTCTGTGCCAACAACCCCGTAGCCACCTTGGCCGGTAGCTACACCGTGGCCACCGGCGTGACCTGGAGCGGCGGTGCGGGCACCTTCAATCCCAGCGCCAACTATGCCGGGGCCACTTACACCCCCACGGCCACTGAGATCGCCAATGGCCTGGTGACGCTCACCCTCACCACCACCGGCAACAACACCTGCACCGCGGTTTCCGACGTGATGCAACTGCACTTCACCCCTTCACCGGTGGTGAATGCCGGTGCGGATGCCACTGTGTGCGCCAACAATGCCACCGTTAGCCTGAACGGCAGCGTGACCGTGGCCACCGGCGGCGTGTGGA
>JAFEBY010000007.1 GCA_018242465.1 Pseudomonadota bacterium
GAAGGCGGTCGCCGCCGGCATGAACCCGATGGACCTCAAGCGCGGCATCGACAAGGCCGTCAGCGCCGCCGTCGGCGAGCTGAAGGCGCTGTCCAAGCCGTCCTCGACCTCCAAGGAAATCGCCCAGGTCGGCGCGATCTCGGCCAACTCCGACCACAACATCGGCGAGCTGATCGCCAAGGCGATGGACAAGGTCGGCAAGGAAGGCGTCATCACGGTTGAAGACGGTTCGGGCCTCGACAACGAGCTCGACGTGGTCGAGGGCATGCAGTTCGACCGCGGCTACCTGTCGCCGTACTTCATCAACAACCAGCAGTCGATGCAGGCCGAGCTGGAAGATCCGTACATCCTCCTGCACGACAAGAAGATCTCCAACGTGCGTGACCTGCTGCCGGTGCTGGAAGGCGCCGCCAAGGCCGGCAAGCCGCTGCTGATCGTGGCCGAGGAAGTGGAAGGCGAAGCGCTGGCGACCCTGGTGGTCAACACCATCCGCGGCATCGTCAAGGTTTGCGCCGTGAAGGCGCCGGGCTTCGGTGATCGTCGCAAGGCGATGCTGGAAGACATGGCCATCCTCACCGGCGGCACCGTGATTTCCGAGGAAGTCGGCCTGTCGCTGGAGAAGGCCACGATCAAGGACCTCGGCCGCGCCAAGAAGGTGCAGGTGTCGAAGGAAAACTCCACCATCATCGATGGCGCCGGCGACACCGCCGCGATCGAAGCCCGCATCAAGCAGATCAAGGCGCAGATCGAAGAGACCTCCTCCGACTACGACCGCGAGAAGCTGCAGGAGCGCGTGGCCAAGCTGGCCGGCGGCGTGGCGGTGATCAAGGTCGGTGCGGCCACCGAAGTCGAGATGAAGGAAAAGAAGGCGCGCGTCGAAGACGCCCTGCACGCCACCCGTGCGGCCGTGGAAGAAGGCATCGTCCCCGGCGGCGGCGTCGCCCTGATCCGTGCCAAGGCCGCGATCGCGGGCCTCAAGGGTGACAACGAAGACCAGAACCACGGCATCGTCATCGCCCTGCGTGCGATGGAAGCCCCGCTGCGCGAGATCGTCACCAATGCCGGCGAAGAGCCGTCGGTGGTGCTCAACCGCGTCGCCGAAGGCAAGGGCGCGTTCGGCTACAACGCCGCCAACGGTGAATTCGGCGACATGATCGATTTCGGCATCCTCGACCCGACCAAGGTGACGCGTACCGCGCTGCAAAACGCGGCCTCGATCGCCGGCCTGATGATCACCACCGAAGCGATGGTGGCCGAAGCCCCGAAGAAGGACGAACCGGCGATGCCGCCGGGCGGCGGCATGGGCGGCATGGGCGGGATGGATTTCTGATCCCGGGCGCACCGCTCTTCGCACCAACAAGACCCCCGCAGCGATGCGGGGGTTTTTGTTGACGGAAATTCACCGCAGCCAAGCGCCTGAAAGCCGGCCGTCGCGGTCTGGCCCATTCCCGTAAGCTTGCCGAATCACGCCGTGCTTGACTGCCGCATGGCTGTCCAATCCCGAATCCCGAATCCCGAATCCCGAATCCCGCAAGAACAAGCAGCTCATGAACCTCGGAACCGCCCTGATCCGCAAACCCACCACCAACCTGGCCGATGGCATCGTCACGCATTTGCAGCGCAGCCCGGTGGATGTGGATTTGGCGATGACTCAGCACGCGGCCTATTGCGCGGCGCTGGCAGCCGCCGGTTGGGCCTTGCGTGAGGTCGAACCGGCACAGGACTGCCCGGATGCGGTGTTCATCGAGGATGCGGTGGTCGTTGTGGATGGCGTCGCGGTCATCACCCGGCCCGGCGCGGACAGCCGCAAGCCGGAGACTGCGGGGGCCGAAGCGGCGTGCCGTGCGTTGGGGCTGAGCATCGTCCGACTGACCGCACCCGCCACGCTGGATGGTGGCGATGTGTTGCAGGTCGGCAACACCCTGTACGTCGGTCGCGGTGGCCGCACCAATGCCGAAGGCATTCGGCAACTTCGCGCGGCGGTTGCACCGCTGGGGCGATGTGTTGTGCCGGTGCGGCTGCGCGAGGTGCTGCATCTGAAATCAGCGGTGACGGCGTTGCCCGATGGCACGTTTCTCGCGCTGCCGGAGTTGTTTGAGCCCGGCGTGTTCCCACCTGGTCGTCCGGTGACGGAAGAAGCCGGCTGCCATGTCGTCCTGCTCGGCGATGACAGGATCCTGATGGCGGCTTCCGCACCGCGCACCGCCGATGCGCTGGCCGACCTCGGCTTCCGGCCGATGCTGGTGGATATCAGCGAATTCGAGAAACTCGAAGGCTGCGTCACCTGCTTGAGCGTGCTGGTGCCGCAGGTTGGATGTCACAGGGACTGATCGAATTGATCTCCTGCCTTGGAGAGCTACCCCGATAGCACGAACCGCGCCTTGTCCAACACGGTTTCGCCGTCCCAGCGATAAGCCACCAAAGGCCCATTCCTGGCGGCGGAGTAGTCCAGGCAGGCGATGTTCGCTGCCAGCGGTTGCGGCGTGCCGCTCAACCAATAGTGGCCGATGAACACCGGGGTTCCCGGGGTTGGTTGCACAATGAATTCCTGCGGCAACCGCGTGTCGGGGATCTGCATGCGCTGGCTGTCCGAGACGACTGCGGCATCGCGAAAGGTCGTGGCTGAATCCAGCCACCAGCGCACGCGCGTCACGTCACGGGTCACGCCTGTGTGATCGATGAAGGTGCAGCCATCGGGAAGGCGAATCTCCTGGCCTTTGGTCAGGCCTTCCATGGCGACGAATTCTTGCGTGCCCTGCTTGCAGGCACGCCGCAGGAACTCGCCATCCAGTGTGTCGTGTTGCTGCAGCGCGGCGCGGACGAAGTCAACGAGTGGTTGGTGCCACCATGCGTGCACGATCCGGATGCCACCCAGGTCGAGCATCGGCGGCAGTCGCTTGAACCATTCGATCAACTCAAGGTGGCGGGACGACCCTTCGCCGACCTGACGCAGGAATTCTGCATGCTGCTTCAGGTTCTTTGCGCCATGGCGGCGCAGGAACGCGCCCGGCGCATCCGGATCAGGCGTGGCCCAGGCGATCGCGTTGAACTCGTGGTTCCCCATCACGGCGTGGGCGTGGCCGGCATCGATCATCGCGCGCACGGTATCGACCACACGCAGTTGCTCGGGGCCACGATCGATCAGATCCCCTACGAATACCGCCCGCCTGCCGGGTGGAGGAACCCAATGGATGCCGGACCGCACATACCCCAACCTGTTGAACAACGCATCCAGCTTGTCGGCGTGTCCGTGGATGTCGCCGATGATGTCGTAGCTGCAGGGTTCCATATCAGACCTCTTAGTTGCACATTACCACTAAGTCAAGTATCCGCCACTTAGTAGTAAGATGCAACTATCAAGACTGTCGAGGTGCAAAATCGCAACCATGGCCAATTCGTTGCTGCATCCGATGCCCTTCACGCGGATGGAAATCGCGGTGCTGGGCCTCGTTGACAAGCGTTTGCAGGTTCTGCTGGTACGCAGGGAACACGCGCCGCATCCGGGCCAGTGGGCGCTTCCGGGTGGGGTGCTGCGTATTGATCTGGACGCCAGTCTGGAGGCTGCGGCACGGCGCGTACTGCGCGAGCGCTTGGGTTTGGAGCTGCCATTCCTGCGCCAGCTATGCGCGGTGGGTGGATCTCATCGTGATCCGCGAGCACCTTGGGCGCTGAGCGTGGTGTATCGGGCGATGGTGATGGCCAGTCAGCTCGCGCCCTTGGCGGGCAAGCGCGTCAAACAAGTGACTTGGCGCCCGGTTGAGGACGTCATGAAGGATCGGGCGCTGGCGTTCGATCATGCCGCGCTGGTTGCGATGGCAGTGGAGGCGACCCGACAGGAAATCGAACAACTGGAGCTTCCGGCCGGCATACTTCCACCGCAGTTCACGTTGTCGGAGTTGCAGGTCGATTGCGAGCAATTGCTGGGACGCCGCCTCGACAAATCCTCGTTCAGGCGTCGCCTGGCGGATCGTGCGCTGGTGGAGCCCGTGCAAGGCGTGACGCGCGCGGGTGCCAATCGGCCCGCGCAGGTTTATCGGTTGCGCCGCGATCCGGAGCCTCAAGGAAACAAGGCGTAATCTTAGGAGCACATCATTCAAGATGATGACGTCCTGATCCTCGGAGGTAGCCACAATGGAATCATTCCTTGCGTCATGCCGCTGCTGCCGTGGGGCTGCTGCCGCGGGGCTGCTGCTGGTCATGGGAAGCACGACCTTGTAGGTCGCCCATGCTGCGACGGCGGAAACATCTGTCTGCAATCTCTCGGCCTGGTCCACCGACACCGACCCCAATGGCTTGGCCGTCCGTTCCGGACCGGGCACCGGTCATGCTGTCATCGCCCGGCTGCCGCCGCCGGGAGGTGTCGCAGGCTACGACAATGCCGCCGAGGTGACGATCACGGGGTCGCAAAACGGCTGGTTCCGCATCAGCGATGCGATCATGATGGATTATGAAGGCGACAAGCCGGACAAGGTGCTTTTCAAGGGAGAGGGCTGGGTGTCGGGGCGTTATCTCGGCCTGTTGCTCAACGCGCCGACGCTTCATCGCGGGCCCTCGTCCGAAGCTCCCGTGGTGGCGCAGCTTTCCTTCATCGCCCCGGACGGGAGCGCAGTGGGCCCGGATTCCTACACCGTGCGCATCCATGCCTGCAAAGGGGATTGGGTCGAGGTCGATGCTTCCTTCGAAGTCAGGCATGTCCACGGTTGGGCGACACGGACCTGTTCCAATCAGGTGACGACCTGCCCATGACCTTGCCTGGCCCGCACCTTCGTTCGTGTTGTGGAGGACATCTGGACGTCGTGATGTGCTGGCGCGTGGGCGGTCGAAAAATCGGTATCGCTTGCCGAACGGCATCGGTGGGTTTGCACCACGCCTGAAAAGGCGAATCAGCCGGACAGGTCGGACATCCTGTGCAAGACTGTTGCCACCGGTCGGGCGCGGGGTTCCGGCCCGGAGAGTGCGGCCTGCATGAACCATTTTCTCGCCGAGTTGAAGCGACGCAACGTGATTCGCGTGGCGGGTCTGTATCTGGCCGGCGCGTGGCTGCTGGTGCAGGTGGCAGGCACGGTGTTGCCGTTCTTCAATGCGCCGCTTGCATTGGCGCGCACACTGACGATTGTGCTGGCGGTGGGATTCATTCCGGTGCTGGCGCTGGCCTGGGTGTTCGAGTGGACGGCAAAGGGGCTGGTGCGAGAGTCCGGGCAGGCGGACGCTGCGCTGGATGCGCCGCGCACGGGCAAGGGCTTCGATCGTCTGATCATGCTGGTGCTGGCGCTGGCGATCGGCTATTTCGCGTTCGACAAATTCGTGCTGGCGCCGCAGCGACAGGCGGCGGTGGCGCAGGAGGC
>JAFEBY010000080.1 GCA_018242465.1 Pseudomonadota bacterium
GCGAGCAGCCTTGTTCTTGTGGATCAGGCCGCGCGAAGCGAAGCGATCGAGGATCGGCTGCGCGGTCGCGAAGGCTTCGGTGGCGCCCGTGGCGTCGTTGGAGTTCAGCGCCTTCAGCACCTTCTTGACGGCGGTGCGGAGCATGGAACGCTGGCTGTTGTTGCGGGCGTTGCGGACGATGGTCTGCTTGGCGCGCTTCTTGGCGGACTTGATGTTGGCCACGAGGAAACCTTGGGAAAACAGTCTGTAGAGACGGGAAATGTGATGTCGCGGAACGCGAGACAAAAAAGTATGGCAGGCCCATTCACCCCCGTCAAGTCGAGGGGGCGGGCATGAGCGGGGAAGGCGCTGCAAAACCCCGCCAGCGCAGCATGGCCCGGGGGATCCTGTCCTTCGGCAGCATGACCATGCTCAGCCGGGTGTTCGGGCTGGTGCGTGATACCAGCTTCAATGCCGCATTCGGCGCCGGGGCGATGACCGACGCCTTCTGGGTGGCGTTCCGCATCCCCAACTTCATGCGCCGGCTGTTCGCCGAAGGGTCGTTCTCGACCGCGTTCGTGCCGGTGTTCACCGAGATCAAGGAAAAGCGCAGCCACGAGGACCTCAAGGAGCTTGTGGCGCGGACATCGGGGACGCTGGGGGGCGTGCTGCTGATCGTCACCGCGCTGGGCATGCTGCTGGCGCCGTGGTTCGCCGATGCCTTCTCCAACAACATCAAGCCCGTCCCGGGCCAGCATGCGCTCATCATCCACCTGTTGTGGTGGACCTTCCCGTTCCTGTTGTTCGTGTCGCTGACGGCGCTGTCGGCGGGCGCGCTCAACAGCTACCACCGTTTCGGGCTGCCGGCGCTGGCGCCGATCATCCTCAATATCTGCATGATTGCCGGTGCATGGTGGGGATCGAAGCTCGCGCATCCGCCGATCATGGCGATGGGTTGGGCGGTGCTCGTTGCAGGCATCCTGCAGCTGCTGTTCCTGATGCCGGCGCTGGCGAAGCTCGACCTGCTGTCGCTGCCGCGCTGGGGCTGGAACCACCCCGACGTGCGCAAGGTGATGGGTCTGATGGTGCCGACCCTGATCGGATCATCGGTCGCGCAGATCAACCTGTTGTTCGACACCTTCGTCGCCTCCAAGTTGGCCGCGGGCTCGCAGAGCTGGCTGTCGGCGGCGGATCGGTTCCTCGAGTTGCCACTGGGTGTTTTCGGCATCGCGTTGGGCACGGTGATCCTGCCGACGCTGTCGCGTCACCACGTCAATACCGATCGCGCCGGGTTTTCGAAATCACTGGACTGGGGCCTGCGTTCGACCCTGATCATCATCATTCCGGCGATGCTGGGTTTGATGCTGTTGTCCATCCCGCTGGTCGCAACGATCTTCCAGCATGGCAGGTTCACCGACACCGATACGCGGATGGCCGCGCTGTCGGTCTTCGGCCTGAGCTTCGGGTTGCCGGCATTCGCGCTGGTCAAGACGGTGCTGCCCGCGTTCTACGCACGCCAGGACACGCGCACGCCGATGCGCGCGGGCATTACCGCGCTGATCGCGAACATGGTGTTCACCGCGCTGCTGCTGGCGCTGCTGTACGCGAAATTGCCGGACGTGGCGAAAACCGGCGGCTGGGCCGAGACACTGGCAACGCATCCGGGCCTGCATTTCGCGCTGGGCCTTGCCAGCGCATTGTCGAGCTATCTCAACCTGGTCCTGCTGTGGCGCTGGCTGCGCAAGGCCGGAGTCTATGACCCTCGGGACGGTTGGGGGAGTTTCCTGTGGCGCGTTGGCATCGCCAATGCCGCCATGGCTGCTTTCCTGCTGGTCGGGTTGCATTACGCGCCCGATTTCACCCAGGCGCCGCCGCTGATGCGGATCGTCTGGCTGGGTGTCCTGGTCGCGGGTGGCGGGCTGGTCTACGGGCTGGCAATGCTGACGCTGGGGTTCCGCCTGTCCGACTTCCGCGAACACTGAGCCGGCGTGCACGACGGCTATACTGGCAAATCCCTGAAAAACCGACCGCTCGCCGCCGCGGGCGCCCATATGCTGCGACTGTTCCGCGACATCGATGGCCCGACCGTGAGCCCGCAAGGCTGCGTGGCCTGCGTTGGTGCGTTCGATGGCCTGCATCTGGGGCACCAGGCCCTGGTTCGGAAAACGATCGGACGCGCGCGCGAACTCGGGTTGCCGGCTGCGGTGGTGTGTTTCGAGCCGTTGCCGCGTGAATTCTTCTCGCCGAACGATCCTCCGCCACGATTGATGTTGCCAGGTTCACGCTTGCGCATGCTGGCGGCGATGGGCGTCGATATCGTCGGGCAACTGCGCTTCAACAAGGCGCTGACGCAACTCGATGCCCTGGAATTCATCGGCCGGATTCTTGTCGATCGTCTCAATGTGCGCGAAGTCTGGGTCGGTCCCGACTTCCGCTTCGGACGTGGACGAGGTGGCGATCTTGCGGTGTTGCGCGAACGTGGCGTACAAGCCGGGTTTGCTGCCGCCGCGATCGAAACGCTGGCGCTCGCTGATGATCGCGTATCGAGTTCGGTGATTCGCGCGGCGTTGTCGAGCGGTGATTTCGCCACGGCGGCGCGCCTGCTTGGCCGTCCGTACACCATCGGTGGACGGGTGGTGCATGGCCGGCAACTCGGTCGCAAGCTCGGCTTCCCGACCGCCAACCTGCGCTTCGGCAAGAAGCCGGCGTTGCAAGGCATCTACGCGACCTGGGTGCATGGCGTGGGCGATCATCCGTGGCCTTCGGTGTCGAGCTTCGGCACGCGACCGACCGTCGATGGCGTCGAGCCCTTGCTGGAAGCGCACCTGTTCGATTTCGATGGCGACCTCTACGGAAAGCGCATCGATGTGGAATTCGTCGCCAAGCTGCGCGATGAGGAAAAGTTCGATGGGCTGGCTGCACTGACCGCCCAGATGGAGCGCGACGCCACCGCCGCGCGTACCCTGTTACGACAGCAGTCGTCGCCGACGCCTGCATGAATTGAAGACGGAACGATGAGCGACAACGAGCACCGCTACAAATCCACGATCCTGCTGCCGGCGACGGAGTTCCCGATGCGCGGCGACCTGCCCAAGCGCGAGCCGTTGATGCTGGCGCGCTGGGAGCAGGAAGGCCTGTACCAGCAGCTGCGCGATGTCGCGAAGGGGCGTCCGCGGTTCTTCCTGCACGATGGTCCGCCCTATGCGAACGGCGCGATCCACCTCGGCCACGCCGTCAACAAGGTGCTCAAGGACGTCATCGTCAAGTCGAAGTCGCTGGCCGGATTCGATTCGCCGTATATCCCGGGTTGGGACTGCCATGGCCTGCCGATCGAAATCGCCATCGAGAAGAAATTCGGCAAGGTTGGAGACAAGCTCGACGCCGACCAATTCCGCCAGAAGTGCCGCGAATACGCGCTGAGCCAGATCGATATCCAGCGCAGCGATTTCAAGCGCCTCGGCATCCTCGGTGATTGGGACAACCCGTATCGTACGCTCGACTTCAAATATGAAGCTGATGAAATCCGTGCGCTCGCCAAGGTCGTGGAAAATGGTCATCTTGCGCGCGGCGTGAAGCCGGTGCACTGGTGCTTCGATTGCGGATCGGCGCTGGCTGAAGCCGAGATCGAATACGCCGATCGCACGTCGCCGGCGGTCGATGTCGCCTACACGGCGCGCGACCCGAAGGCGCTCGCGGCCTTGTTCGGCGCTGAATTGCCGGATGGTGTCGAAGTCGCTCTGCCGATCTGGACCACCACGCCATGGACGCTGCCGGCATCGCTGGCGGTGTCGCTGGGCCCGGACATCGAATACGCGCTGGTCGAAGGCCCGATCCACGACGGTCGCAAGCGCTGGCTGGTGCTGGCGTCGGCGTTGGCGCAGAAGGCGTTGAATCGTTATGGCGTACTCGAAGTGGTCACGCATGGCCACGCGCGCGGCAGCCAACTCGAGAACGAAGTGCTGCAGCATCCGTTCTATGCCGAGCGCGAGATCCCGATCCTTGTCGGCGACCACGTTTCTGACGAAGACGGCACCGGCGCCGTGCACACTGCGCCCGGGCACGGCCAGGAGGACTACCAGGTCTCGCTGAAGTACGGCCTGATGGATCGCTACACGCTGGCGCAGCTCAATCCGGTCGATGGTCGCGGCGTCTACCTGCCGTCGACGCCGCCGTTCGGCGACATCCAGCTTGCCGGGTTGCACATCTGGAAGGCCAACGATGCGATCGTCGAAGGCTTGCGCGGCAATGGCACATTGCTCGCCTACGCGCCGCTCAAGCACAGCTATCCGCATTGCTGGCGCCACAAGACGCCGATCGCATTCCGCGCCACACCGCAGTGGTTCATTTCGATGGACCAAGCGAATTTGCGTCGCGATGCGCTGGCATCGATCCCGGGCGTGAAGTGGTATCCGGAATGGGGCGAAGCACGCATCGCCGGCATGATCGGGAACCGCCCCGACTGGACGATCTCGCGTCAACGCACCTGGGGCGTGCCGATCGCGTTGTTCGTGCATCGCGAAACCGGGGAGCCGCATCCGCGCACGGTCGAATTGATGGAGCAGGTCGCGCAGCGGGTGGAGCAGGGCGGCGTCGATGCCTGGTACGCGCTCGATGCGGCCGAACTGCTTGGCGATGAAGCCGCGCACTACGACAAGGTCCGCGACATCCTCGATGTCTGGTTCGATTCCGGTGTCAGCAGCCAGTGCGTGGTCAAGGCACGTGGCCATGCGTTGCCGGTCGATCTCTACCTCGAAGGGTCCGACCAACATCGCGGTTGGTTCCAGTCGTCGCTGCTGGCGGCGGTCGCCATCGACAAGGCCGCGCCGTACCGCGAATGCCTCACCCACGGCTTCACTGTCGACGAGCACGGCCGCAAGATGTCGAAGTCGCTCGGCAACGGCATCGAGCCGCAGGACATCATCAAGACGCTGGGCGCCGACATCCTGCGCCTGTGGATCGCCTCGACCGACTACAGCAACGAAATGTCGCTGTCGCAGGAAATCCTCAAGCGCACTGCCGATGCCTATCGCCGCATCCGCAATACCGCGCGCTTCCTGCTCGGCAATCTGAGCGGTTTCGATCCGGCGAAACATTCGGTTGCGCTCGACGACATGGTCGCACTCGATCGCTGGGCGGTGCATCGCACGGCGCAGGTGCAAGCGCAGATCACCGCAGCCTATGCCCGATACGACTTCGCCGATGTGGTGCAGTTGCTGATGAATTTCTGCAGCATCGACCTCGGTTCGCTCTATCTCGACGTCACCAAAGACCGCCTGTACACCATGCAGGAGGATTCGCGCGGACGCCGTAGCGCACAAACCGCGATGCATCACGTCGCCGAAGCGTTGGCGCGCTGGATGGCGCCGATCCTGTCGTTCACCGCCGAGGAAATCTGGTCGTACCTGCCTGGCGAGCATGCCACGAGCGTGCAGCTGGCGACCTGGTATGAAGGCCTGGACGAATTGCCGGCGCATTCCACGCCGACTGCGGACCAGTTCGATGCGTTGCTGCAACTGCGCGAGCAGGTGGTGAAGACGCTGGAGCCGATGCGTGCCGCCGGCGAGATTGGTGCGGCGCTGGAGGCGGACATCACGTTGGACGTCGATGACACCACCCATGCGTGGCTGGCGCCGATGGCCGACGAATTGCGCTTCTTCTTCATCAGTGGCGATGTCAGCGTGCAAAGCATCGGCAAGGCATCGTCGGTATTGGCCAGCAAGACCACCAAGCCGAAATGCGTGCGCTGCTGGCAGCATCGCGCCGACATCGGCAGCAATGGCGAGCATCCCGAACTGTGCGGTCGCTGCATCGAGAACGTCGATGGCGCCGGCGAAACGCGGAGCTTCTTCTGATGAAGTTGGCCAAGCCCAATGCATTGCCGTGGCTGCTGGCGTCGGCGCTGGTTGTCGTGCTCGACCAGTGGAGCAAGTTGTGGGTGCTGCGCAGCCTGCCGGAATTCACCGACGTCGTGGTGATTCCCGGTTTCTGGAACTGGTATCGCACGTATAACACCGGCGCCGCCTTCAGCTTTCTCGCCAATAGCGGCGGCTGGCAAATCTGGCTGTTCAGCGCGCTCGCGGTGATCATCAGCGCTGCGTTGACGTACGCATTGGCCGGCACGCAGCGGCGTGAATGGAAGACGGCATTGCCGTACGCATTGGTGATCGGTGGCGCCATCGGTAACGTGATCGACCGCGTCCAGCACGGCCACGTGATCGACTTCATCAAATGGTATGTCGGCGACCACGTGTGGCCGGCATTCAACCTCGCTGATTCAGCCATCGTCGGTGGTGCGGCAGGCATCATCCTGTTCGGATTGTTCGCCGGGTCCGCGCGCAAGGACCAGAAGGATTGATGGATATCCTGCTCGCCAATCCCCGCGGGTTCTGTGCTGGCGTCGACCGCGCGATCGAGATCGTCAAGCGTGCGATCGAAACGCTGGGCGCACCCATCTACGTGCGCCATGAAGTCGTGCACAACAAATTCGTGGTCGACGATCTCAAGCAGCGCGGTGCGATCTTCGTCGAGGAACTCGATGAGGTCCCCGATGGCGCGACGGTGATCTTCTCTGCGCATGGCGTATCGAAGGCAGTGCGCGATGAGGCCGATCGTCGCGGGCTGAAAGTGTTCGACGCCACGTGCCCGCTGGTGACCAAGGTCCATCTGGAAGTCTCGCGGCATTGCCGCGCCGGACGCGACTTGATCCTGATCGGCCATGCCGGCCACCCCGAAGTGGAAGGCACCATGGGGCAGTGGCGCAAGGACTGTGGCAGCGGCCAGATCCATCTGGTCGAAGACATCGATGGCGCGCGCACCCTCGTCATCACGCAGCCTGGCAACGTCGCCTACACCACCCAGACCACGCTGTCGGTGGATGACACCCGCGACATCATCGCCGCCTTGCGCGAACGCTTCCCGGCGATCCAGGGGCCGCGCAACGACGACATCTGCTACGCCACCCAGAACCGCCAGGACGCGGTGCGCGACCTGACTCGCGAATGTGACCTGGTGCTGGTAGTGGGATCGCCCAACAGCTCGAATTCCAACCGCCTGCGCGAACTCGCCGAGCGCGAGGGCGTTGCGGCCTACCTGATCGATGATGCCGGCGAAATCGATGCGGCCTGGCTGCAAGGCAAGCAGCGTATCGGTGTGACTGCGGGCGCTTCCGCCCCGGACGTGCTGGTACAGGGCGTGCTGATGCGTCTGCGCGAGCTCGGGGCCAGTGGCGTCCGCGAGCTGTCCGGGGAGCCCGAGGACATGGTGTTCGCGTTGCCCAAGGAGCTGCGCCTGCGCCTGGTCGATTGACCTGCCCGAATTGACCAGATCGGCCCGGGACCGTACGATACTCGGCTAGGCCGGAATAGCTCAGTTGGTAGAGCGGCGCATTCGTAATGCGTAGGTCGTAGGTTCGATTCCTATTTCCGGCACCAGATTTGCTTTCCTAACACCCCCTCGGAAACGAGGGGTTCTTTTTGTGCGGAATTTGCCCTCGCCAACGGGGGCTTTAGTCTGGGGTTTGCCCGAATCGGGCAGCGTCTCGCTCCAGGCGACGGCAGGACGGATACTTGGCGCATCGCCAGCAACCGGTCTCGACATGCCTCCCAGCCCGCGCAAGCGCACCGCCTACGTCTGCAACAGTTGTGGCGCCGAATATCCCAAATGGCAGGGCCAGTGCGAGGCCTGCGGAGCCTGGAACACGTTGTCCGAGATCGCGCTGGAGCCGACGGCCACCAGCGCGCCGTCGCGGCGGGGCAGTTGGGCCGGCAAGGCCGATGTCGCCCGGATCACGCCGCTGGTGAGCGTGCAGCAGTCGGAAATCCTGCGGGCTTCGACCGGCATCGGTGAATTCGATCGCGTGCTTGGCGGCGGTCTGGTGGAGGGCGCAGTAGTGCTGATCGGCGGCGATCCCGGCATCGGAAAATCCACCCTGCTGCTGCAGGCGCTGGCGCTGATGAGCGGCAATACCCGCGGCCTGTATGTCACCGGCGAGGAGTCGCTGGCCCAGGTCGCCGGTCGCGCGCTACGGCTCGATCTTTCCCTTGATGGCCTTGAAGCGCTGGCGGAAACCTGCGTCGAACGCATCCTCGAGCAGGCGGTCGTCGCGAAACCCGGCTTCATCATCGCCGACTCGATCCAGACCTTGTGGACGGAAACGCTGACCGCGGCACCGGGTTCGGTCAGCCAGGTGCGCGAGTCTGCGGCGCGACTGGTGCGCTATGCCAAGGAAACGGGAACCGCAGTGTTCCTGGTCGGACACGTCACCAAGGAAGGCGGAATCGCCGGCCCGCGCGTGCTCGAACACATGGTCGATGCCGTACTGTATTTCGAAGGTGACAGTGGATCGCGCTTTCGAGTGTTGCGCGCGTTCAAGAACCGCTTCGGTGCGGTGAACGAACTCGGTGTGTTTGCGATGGGCGACAAGGGCCTGCGCGAAGTGCCGAATCCGTCGGCGATCTTCCTGTCCGGCGGCAGCGCGCACCAGCCCGGCAGTTGCGTGATGGTGACGCGCGAAGGCACGCGACCGTTGCTGGTGGAAGTGCAGGCGCTGGTCGATGCTTCGCCACTGTCGAATCCACGGCGCGTCGCGGTCGGGTTGGAAGGCAATCGCCTGGCGATGCTGCTGGCGGTGCTGCATCGCCACGGCGGCGTGCTGACATCCGATCAGGACGTCTTCGTCAACGTGGTCGGCGGCATCCGCGTACAGGAAACCGCGGCCGATTTGCCGGTATTGCTGGCGGTGTTGTCGTCATTGCGCAATCAGCCGTTGGCAGAGAAGACGATCGCCTTCGGCGAAGTCGGGTTGTCCGGCGAGATCCGTCCGGTGCCCAATGGCGAGGAACGCCTGAAGGAAGCGGCGACGCATGGTTTCAAGCGCGCGATCGTGGCGAAAGCGAACGCGCCAAAGGCGGGGAGCTACAAGGGCATGGAAGTGATCGCGGTCGAACGCTTGGCGGACGCGCTGGACGCGGCGTGAACCAGGCGATCGCCGACACGGGTGCAGGCGGCTCGACCAAGGTGGGGTTGGGGCGATTCGATGCCTGGTTGATGAGGCCTCGGACCGTCGGGCGCGGCCTGCACCACAGGGGGGTCGAGTTCCTGTTCTTCGGCATCAAGGAGGCGCGAGCCTGCCTGTTCGCCGGGTTGTTCTTCCTCGCCGTGTTCGCGATGCCGCATGGCGGCATCCTCGGTATCCCGCGCTACGACGCCTTGTTGCTGTTCGCGCTGCTGGTGCAGGGCTGGATGTTGTGGACGAAGCTGGAAACCTTCGACGAGTTCAAGGCGATCTGCCTGTTCCACCTCGTCGGTTTCGCAATGGAAGTGTTCAAGACTTCCGCCGGCGTGCACGCATGGAGTTATCCGGGGCCGGGTTACACCAAACTGTTCGGCGTACCGCTGTTTTCGGGGTTCATGTACGCGGCGGTGGGCAGCTACATCATCCAGGCCTGGCGGTTGTTCGACCTGCGCATTCGCCACCATCCGCCGTACTGGATGGCGGTGCTGGTGGCGATCGCCATCTACGCGAATTTCTTCACCCATCACTGGATCGCCGATCTGCGCTGGTATTTGGCGGCATTGGTGTTCGGCCTGTACGCACGCACCACGGTGCTGTTCAGGCCGCTCGACCGCGATCGCCGAATGCCGTTGCTGCTGGCCTTCGCGCTGATCGGGTTCTTCCTGTGGCTGGCCGAGAATATCGCCACGTTCTACGGTATCTGGCGCTATCCCAACCAGATGGGCGCATGGGCGCAGGTGCATTGGGGCAAGTGGAGTTCATGGTCCCTGCTGGTGATCATGACCTTCACCATTGTCGCGGGGCTCAAGCAGGTCAAGGCGACGATCCACGTACCGGATGCAACCTGACACGAGCCGCAGTTGCCGGGACCAAGGGAGCGGTGATATTCATCCTGCTACCGCAGGCAGGTGAGGAGTGACGATGCAGTCTCTGCAGCTGGATCCACAATTGTTCAGCCACGTGCGGGTCCTGATTTCGCTGGTCGCCGGCATGGGCCTGACGCGCTTGCTGGTCGGGGTTGCCCGGATCATCCAGCATCCTGCCGGCAAGAAGGTGTATTGGGTGCATCTCGGCTGGGTGTTGTGGATGTTCCTCGGCCTGATCAACTTCTGGTGGTGGGAGTTCCGCCTCTCGCAATTGCACGACTGGAAGTTCGTCTATTACGTCTTCCTGATCGTTTACGCAGCCTCGTATTTCTTGCTGTGCGCTTTGCTGTTCCCGGAACAGATGGAGGAGTACGCCGGATACCGCGAATACTTCATGTCGCGGCGGGCGTGGATCTTCGGGGTGATGGCGAGCTTGTTCGTGCTCGACCTAGGCGACACCCTGATCAAGGGTGTCGGCTATTTCGCGACGCTCGGGGTCGAATATCCGTTGCGTGCCGCCATCCATGTCGGGTTGTGCCTGGTGGCGATGCGGAGCGCCAATCCACGCTTTCATGCGGTATTCGTGGCGCTCGCACTGCTTTACCAGGCGTCATGGATTCTGCGTCAGTACGAGACGTTCTCGTAGTCCGCTGATTCAGTGACCGCCGCCTGCGGGTGCACCCGCCTTGGCCGAGAACGGCGGGCGCGCCATCCACACCAGCAGGATCACCGAGAGGAACAGGAAGCCGAGCAGGAAGAAGATTTCATTGAAACCGATCTGCATCGATTGCTGGGTGATCATGCGGTCGAGCACGAAGGCGCCAGTCTGGGGGTTGCCGCCGCCGTATTGCGCCACGGTCGCCATCATCGTCGGAGACGTCGCGTCGATGTGCTCGGTCAGCTGCGCGTGGTGCGTCGCGGTGCGCTGGCTCCAGGCATAGGTCACCAGCGAAGCCGCGAAGCTGCCGCCAAGTGTTCGCAGGAAGGTCGAGAGGCCGGAGCCTGCGGCGATTTCATGCGGTTCGAGGTCGGACAGCAGGATCTGCAGCACCGGCATGAAGAACAGTGCGACGCCGATGCCCTGGATCAACTGGATCAGCGCGACATGGTTGAAGTCGACGTCGAGATTGAAGCCCGAGCGCAGGAAGCTGGTTCCGGCCAGAACCACGAAGGCGAGGCTGGCGAGAATGCGCAGGTCAACCTTGTTGCCGTGCTTGCCGATGATCGGTGCGAGCAGCACCGGCAGGATGCCGATCGGTGCCGTCGCAAGTCCAGCCCAGATCGCGGTGTACCCGAGGTTGCGTTGCAGCCACAGCGGCACCAGGATGCCGACGCTGAAGAAGGCAGCGTAGGCCAGCACCATGGCGGCGGTGCCTGCACGGAAATTGCGGTGGCGGAACAGCCGCAGGTTGACGATGGGATCGTCGTCTGTGAGCTCCCACACCACGAAGGTGATCAGCGAGATCGTTGCGATGATCGCCATCACGACGATGGTGGTGGAGTGGAACCAGTCTTCGTCGTTGCCGAGGTCGAGCAGGATCTGCAGCGCGCCGACGCCGAGCACCAGCAGGGCCAGGCCGATGTAGTCCATCTTCGGCCGCTCCAGGCGTTCCGGACGACCCTTCAGCTGGCGACCCACCACCGTGCTGGCGAAGATGCCCAGCGGGATGTTGATGAAGAAGATCCATTCCCAGCTGTAGTTGTCGGTGATCCAGCCGCCGAGGATCGGACCGGCGATCGGTGCGACCACGGTGACCATCGCCAGCAGCGCAATGGCCTGTCCACGTTTCGCGGGGGGGTAGATCGACAGCAGCAGCGCCTGCGTGACCGGATACATCGGGCCGCAGACGAAGCCTTGCAGCGCACGGGCCAGCACCAGCAGGCCCATGCTGTTGGCAATGCCGCACAGGAACGATGCGATCACGAACGCCATCGTCGACCACATGAACAGCTTGCGCTCACCGTACTTGCGGGTGAGCCAGCCGGTCAGCGGCAATGCAATGGCATTGCTCACCGCGAATGAGGTGATCACCCACGTCGCCTGGTTGGCGCTGCCACCGAGGTTGCCGGAGATGGCCGGCAACGACACGTTGGCGATGGTGGTGTCCAGCACCTGCATGAACGATGCAAGTGCGAGGCCGATCGTGGCCAACGCGCGGTTCGGTGGCACGAACCCCTGCATCGTCAGTTCGGTGGCCGACGCGGGTGCGGGGGCACCCGGCTCGGTGGTGGCGGAAGTCGCGCTCATCGGTCGCTTGTTCGGTATGGAGATTAGTGCGAGCCGTTGCCGCCGAGGTTGTCGTCGATCACATGCTCGACCGCAGCGTCAGCCTTGGACAGCGCGCTGTCATAGGCATCGGTCATCAGGTGCGGCTGAGTCGGCGTGGTCGTCGGCAGCAGGCCGTCGCCCTTGTCGTGCAGATTCACCTTGACGTCCATCGACAGGCCAAGGCGGAGCGGATGCTCCTGCAATTCCTTCTTGTCGAGGAGGATGCGCACCGGGACGCGCTGCACGATCTTGATCCAGTTGCCGCTGGCGTTCTGCGCCGGCAATACCGAGAACGCGCTGCCGGTGCCCATGCCGAGGCTGGCCAGCGTGCCGTGGTACACGACCTTGTCGCCATAGAGTTCCGACGTCAGTTCAACGCGCTGGTTCAGACGCAGCTTGGTGAGCTGTGTTTCCTTGAAGTTTGCATCCACCCAGACCTGGTCGAGCGGGATGATCGCCATCATCGGTGTGCCGGGGGCGACGCGCTGTCCGAGTTGCACGCTGCGCTTGGCGACATAGCCGGAGATCGGCGATAGCACGCTGGAGCGCTGGCGGGCGAGATAAGCCTGGCGCAGTTGCGATGCCGCGGCAGCGACTGCCGGGTTGTCGCGGATGGTGCTGTTGTCGATCAGCACGCGGCTGCGCGCAGTGTTCTCGCGGGCACCGGACACGGCAGCCTGTGCCGCAGCAAGATTGGCCTGCGCAGTTTCGAGCTGGGCACGCGCATGCGCCAGTTCTTCACTCGACACAGCGCCGGTCGCAACCAGACCGGTGCGGCGGGCGACGTCCTGGCGGGCGACATCGACCGCGGCTTGTGCCTGCTTCACCGTCGCTTCGCGTGCGTCGATGTCGGCGCCGCCGGCTTCGGCAGCGCGGTACTGCGCGCGGACCTGGCGCACGGCGCTGCCGAGTGCGGCTTCGGCCTGGGCGTAGGCGAGATCGGAGTCGTTGGTATCGAATCCGACCAGTACCTGACCGGCCACGACCTTCATGCCATCGTCCACGCCAATGCGAGTGACGGTACCGCCGACTTGCGGCGTGATGGTGACGACGTCGCCCTGGACATAGGCGTCATCCGTGTTTTCGGACCAGCGCCCAACCAGCAGGTGCCACAGCAACCAGGCAGCGCCGAGCACGATCGCCACGATGGCGATGAGCATCAGCATCTTGCGCCGCTTGTTCTGCAGCGGCGTGTCCTTGGGGTTGGTCGGCGGCATCAGCGTGTTGCTTGCCGCAGGACGCGGTGCTGCCGCGGAGTCGGCGGCGTGAGTCTTGTTGGGTTCGGTGGTCATTGCGACTTCTTCCCGGATTCGGAATTGGAGGATTGCGGGGGCAGTTCGACGGGCACGCCACCGCCCAGCGCGATATCGAGGTCGATCGCCGATTGCAGGCGGCGAGCGCGCAGCGTGGAGAGCTGCTGGTCAAGCTGCAGGATCGGTTTCTGCGCGGTCAGCACGTCGAGCTGATTGGCGAGCCCGGCCTTCTGGCGCTGGGTCACCAGTACCGCCGAGCGGGCCTGCTGGTCGCGTGCGCTGGTCGCCGCGGAAATCTGTGCATCGAGTTCGCGCGCGGACTGCACTGCGTCAGTCACTTCGCGAATGGCGTTCAATACCGTTTGGTCGTACCCGGCGACGGCGAGATCGAAATCGGCGTTGGCGCCGCGCAACTGCGAGCGCAGGCGACCACCGTCGAGGATCGGCAGCGAGATCGCCGGGCCGCCAAAGCCCAGTCCGGCATCCGACTTGAACAGATCGCCGAGCTTGCTGGCAGCGAGGCCGACCATCGCCGAGAGGTTCAAGCTCGGATAGAAATCGGACTTCGCGGCCTTGATGCCACGCGCGGCCGCTTCGACGTGCCAGCGCGCGGCGGCGACGTCAGGGCGACGGCTCACCAGTTCGCTCGGCAGCAGCGACGGAATCGCGATGCCATCGGCCTTCAGTTGCGGGCGATTGATCTGCAATCCGCGATCGGGGCCTTGTCCTGCGAGCATCGCCAGTGCATTGCGCAGCGCGCTGATCTGCTGGTCGGCGGCCTGCATCTGCGCGCGTGCGTTGTCTTCGGCGCTGGCGATCTGCGTCAATGCGATCTGGTTGTCGATGCCGGCCTTGACGCGTTGCGTGGCCAGCGCATGCAGGCTGGAATTGCGCTTGAGATCGCGTTCAGCGACGTCATGCGCGTCCCATGCCTGCGCCAGCGTGGCGTAGGTGCGGGCGATGTTGCCTTCCAGCGTCAGCCGTGCGGCTTGCGCGTCGGCTTCCTGGGCGCGCGCGGCACCAACCGCCGATTGCCACTTCGCGCGTTTGCCACCCCACAAGTCGGGTGCCCACGCGAAGTTCAGCATCAGCACTTCGGAATGCATCAGCTTGCCGCCGAACGGCGCCGGCACCAGGGTTTCCGGGAGTTGAATGCCGGCGAGCTGTGCGCTCGCGCCCAGCGTCGGCTTGAGGCCTGCTTCGGCGAGTCCCGCCTGCGCGAACGCCTTGCGGGTGCGCGCATCGGCAATCGCGATGGTCGGTGATCCCGCCAATGCTTCCTGCATCAAGGCGTCGAGTTGCGGGTCGCCATAGGCGCTCCACCACTGCGCCTTCGGCCAAGCGACGTCACTGACCGGCGTGCGATCGAGACTGTTCGCGGCCTGGAAGCGGTTGGCATCCTGCAGCGAAGTTTCCGGCTTCAGGCCGTGGGTACTCGCACAGCCGGCCAGCACGGTGGCCAGCGCAAGTGCGGACAGTGGTTGCAGGTGGCGGATCGCCATCATGTTGACTCCGTATTCGAAAGATTGGTGCGGACGCGTTCGAGAGTGGCGATGAACTGCTCGGATTCGGATGTACTCATGCCGGACAGGGCACGATCGCGCACGCGATCACTGCAGGCGCTGCACTGGTCGTAGATGGCACGGCCGGCGTCGGTGAGCTGGATGCGCAGGGCGCGGCGGTCGGTGGGATCGTTGGCGCGGACGATCAGGCCTTTTTCCTCGAGCTTGTCGAGCAGGCGGGTCATCGCACCGGGATTGAGTTCGGCGGCACGGGCGAGATCGCCAACGCTGATGTGGCCGTCGCTCATCCCGAGCTTCTTGAGGGTGACGAACTGGCTGAAGGTCAGGTCATGTCCCAGCCGTTCCAGTTCGGTCTCCATGGCATGCCACATGGCATCGCGAACCTGCCGGAACAGCAGGCCGAGCGAGGAGCCGGCACAGAGGAGGGGCGTATTCATGGAGCGGCATAATGCTCGCCCGCGCAATAGTTGTCAATGCAATTATTGTTACAACAACAATGCAAACGTTTTCCGCATTCAGGTTCAGGTGCGCTTGAGCACGAGTTCCAGCACGAACTGGCTGCCGAAGAAGGCCAGCAACAGGATCATCATCGCCACAAGGGTCCAGCGCACCGCACGGGTGCCACGCCAGCCCCAGCGACGACGGCCGACGAGCAGGGTGCCGAAGATCACCCAGGACAGCAGGCTCAGTACGGTCTTGTGGACCAGATGCTGCTGGAACAGGTTGCCGACGAACAGCACCCCGGCCAGGAGCGCCGCGGTCAGCAACAGGAAGCCCACAGCAAGCGTCCGGAACAGCAGCGACTCCAGTTCGGTGAGCGGTGGCAGGACACGCATCCAGCCGTGGAATTCACGGTTGCGCATGGCCCGCTCCTGCAACCACAGCAGCGTGGCCAGCAGTGCGGCGACCGCGAGGGTCGCGTAGGCCAGCAGCCCGAGCCAGGCATGCAGCTGCACCTGCCAAGTCATCGCCGGTGGCTGCGGGTGCCCATAGGCCGAATAGCAGGTGGTGAACACTGCAGCCAGCGGGAAAATCACCACGCCGATGGCCTCGATGCGCTTGCGCGCGCCCAGCAGTGTGGTCAGTGCGGCCATGCCCAGCGCCACCAGCGACAGTGCCGCGAAGAAATGCATGTCCGGCGCCCCGCCGGCATGCCAGGTCTCGACATGCAGCCAGGCGTGGTCGAAGACGGCGAGCGTGGCCGGCAACATCCAGGCGCGCCCGGCGCTGCCGCGCGCGAGGTCCCGCACCAGCATCGCGGTGGCGACAAGGTAGAAGAGGACGGCAGCAACTGTCGGCAGCATGCGTCCAGTGTCGCATGCGGATCGGCCCAAATGGCGCCAGCGTCTATACTTTGCGGCTATCCGCGCCACTTCGAAGACTGCAATGTTTGAATCGCTGACCGAACGCCTGTCCGGCACTATCAACCGCATCCGCGGTCGTGGCCGCCTGACCGAATCCAACATCAGCGAAGCCCTGCGCGAAGTGCGGGTCGCATTGCTCGAGGCTGACGTCGCGTTGCCGGTGGTGCAGGCGCTGATCCAGCGCATCAAGGTGCGTGCGCTTGGGCAGGAAGTGATGAAGTCGCTCACCCCCGGCCAGCAGCTGGTCAAGGTGGTGCGCGATGAGCTCACCAACACGATGGGCGCGCAGAGCGTCGATCTCAATTTCAACGTGCCGGCGCCGGCGGTGATCCTGATGGCCGGCCTGCAGGGCGCGGGCAAGACCACCACTGTCGGCAAGCTGGCCAAGCACCTCAAGGAAAAGCGCAAGAAGAAGGTGATGGTGGTGAGCGCGGACGTTTATCGCCCGGCCGCGATCGAGCAACTGAAAACGCTGGCGCAGCAGGTCGGAGTGTCGTTCTTCCCGTCCGATGCCGGGCAAAAGCCCGAGGCGATCGTGCGTGCCGCGATCGACGACGCGAAGAAATCCTTCGCCGATGTGCTGATCGTCGATACCGCCGGCCGTCTCGCCGTCGATCAGGCGATGATGGACGAGATCAAGGCGCTGCACGCTGCGGTGAATCCGGTCGAGACGCTGTTCGTCGTCGACTCGATGACGGGCCAAGACGCCGCCAACACCGCCAAGGCGTTCAACGAAGCGCTGCCGCTCACCGGCGTGGTGCTGACCAAGACCGATGGTGATGCCCGCGGCGGCGCGGTGTTGAGCGTGCGCTACATCACCGGCAAGCCGATCAAGTTCGTCGGTATCGGCGAGAAGCCCGACGGCCTCGACGTCTTCCATCCCGATCGCGCTGCCAGCCGCATCCTCGACATGGGCGACGTGCTGTCGCTGGTCGAGCAGGTGGAAGCCAACGTCGACAAGGAGAAGGCGCAGAAGCTCGCCGAGAAGGTCGCAAAGGGCCGCCGCTTCGATCTCCAGGACATGCACGACCAGTTCGAGCAGATGCAGAACATGGGTGGCTTGCACGGCCTGATGGACAAGCTGCCGGGCATGGGCCAGATTCCCGGTCAGGTGAAGGATCAGATCACCGGTCGCGAGATCCCGCGGATGATGGCCATCATCAAGTCGATGACGCCGAAGGAGCGCCGCAACCCCGACCTGCTCAACGGTTCGCGCCGTGCCCGCATCGCCCGTGGTGCCGGCCTGCAGCCGCAGGACGTCAACAAGCTGATGAAGCAGTACCAGCAGATGGAAAAGATGATGGGCAAGATCGGCCGCGGCGGCATGAAGGGCATGATGCGCGGCTTGAGCGGGATGATGGGCGGCAAGGGCGGGATGCCGCCGATGATGCGCTGACCGCGGCGCGGATCATTCGCGCACGCTGTCGACGATCTGCTGCACCAGGTCGTTCACCCGAATCGCCGTGGCATCCTCGTCGTAGGCACCGGCAGTGGTCACGATCGCCATGTCGAGGCGAGGAATGATGTAGAGCCGCTGCCCGCCGTTGCCGAGGCCGCCGTGCCAGTCGAGCGTTTGCCCTTGCCATCGCACGGTGCCGGCCCACCACTGGTGGCCGTAGCGGAAGTCGCGGACATCGGTCGCGAAAACAGCGGCCATGGATTGCGCGATCCAGTCGGCTGGAACCAGTTGTCGCCCGTTCCATCGACCGCCATCGAGCACGAGCCGGCCGATCTTGAGCAGGTCGCGCGGACGCATCCGCAAGCCGTTGAAAGCCATCGGACGACCATGGATGTCATTGACCCACGACCAGTCCTGGATACCCATCGGCGCGAACAGATGATTGCGGGCATAGGCATCCAGCGGTTGCCCCGTGCCACGGCTGATCAGGTCGGCGAGGATCGCAGTGCCCCCGCCGTTGTAGTTGAAATGTGTATTGGGTTCCGTGGCGAGATCGTGGCCCAGCACGTAACGCGGAATATCCTTTCGCCAGAACAGGCGCAGCTCGTCGTTCAATCCGCCGGAGCCTTCCTTCCACGACAGCCCGCTGGCCATGTTCAGCAGGTCGGCGATCGTGATGCGCCGCTTGTCGGTCGTGGCGATGTCGGCCAATTGGGGATAGGCATCGAGAACGGCCGTCGATGGCGCGGGCACCTTGCCATCGCGCAGGGCGATTCCGTAGAGCAGGCTGGTCACGCTCTTGCCGATCGAACGGATGTCCTGGCGCGTCTGCGGACCGAAGTTGCGCCGGATCGAAAATAGCGCGTACACCGAGCGATCCTTGCCGCCCTGGTAGTACTCGGCGACGAGGTGCCCATGGCGTTCGACCACCACGCCATGCACATTCAACGGCGCATTGAGCAGCGCGGTGATTTTCCGGTCCAGGGCGGCGGCATCGATGCCCTCGCCGGCCGGCGTGGCGATGGTCCAGCCATCGCCGATGGCAGCGGGCGCGGGGCCGGTGCGGGGTGATACCGGGCGCAGGAAGCAGACCCAGGCCACGGCAGCGGACACTGCCAGCACGAGCATCGTGCGCCACGGGATTCTGGCCAGTCTGGTTCGGGGATATCGGGTCATCAGGCTATGGGAAGTGAGTGGTGCTATAATTTCCGGCTTACCCTGCCATTCCGGCAGCTGGGCAACACCGAGCACACCATGGTCAAGATTCGCCTTACCCGCGGCGGCGCCAAGAAGCGTCCCTTCTACCACATCATCGTCACCGACAGCCGTAGCGCCCGCGATGGCCGCAACATCGAGCGCGTCGGGTACTTCAACCCGATCGCCGCCGGCCAGGACAAGCGCGTTGAGCTCGACGTCGAACGCGTCAAGTTCTGGGTCGAGCGCGGTGCGCAGATGACCGAAAAGGTCGGCGCGCTGTACAAGGAAGCTGCCAAGGCCGTTGCGGCCTGATGGCTGGCCGCGCGCAACGCGCGCGGCATCTCCGCACATGAACGACACCGGGCGCCGCATCCTCATTGGCAGGGTGCATGGCGCCTTTGGTGTGCGTGGCGAACTGAAGGTCGAATCCTTCAGCGAGCCGCCGCAGGCATTGCTGAAATACGCGCCATTGACCCTGCGTGACGGGCGCGGCAACGAGCGTGAACTGGAAGGCGTGCGTGGCCGTGTTTCCAGCAAGGGCCTGGTGATGACGATTCCGGGCATCGAAGATCGCGACAGTGCCGATGCCCTGCGTGGCGCCGAGCTCCATGTGCCGCGTTCCGTGCTGCCGCCGCCGGCGGCGGGCGAGTACTACTGGATCGACCTCGAAGGCCTTGAAGTCGTGACGACGGAAGGCGTCGTGCTCGGCCGCGTCTCCCATCTCTTTTCCACGGGCGTCAACGACGTGCTGGTGGTGGAGGGCGAGCGCGAACGCATGATCCCGTTCAAGGAACCCGACTACGTGACGTCCGTGGATTTCGACGCGAGTCGCATCACGGTCGATTGGGATCCGGAATTCTGAGCCGCGCCATGCGCATCGACATCATCAGTCTGTTTCCCGAATTCGTCGCGCAATGCGCCGGCATCGGCGTGGTCGGGCGCGCGCAGGAACGCGGGTTGCTGTCGCTGCACGGCTGGAATCCACGTGATCACGCCGAAGGCAATTATCGTCGCGTTGATGACCGCACCTTCGGCGGCGGTCCCGGCATGGTGATGATGATCGATCCGCTGCTGGCGACGCTCGATGCCATGCAAACCGACGACGCGGCGAAAGCGCACGTGATCTATCTCAGCCCGCAAGGTCGTCCGCTCACCCAGGCACGGGTGCGCGAGCTGGCGGCGATGCCGCGGCTGGCGTTGCTCTGTGGTCGCTATGAAGGCGTTGATGAACGCCTGATCGAAGCCCGCGTCGACGAGGAAATATCGATCGGCGATTACGTCCTGTCCGGCGGCGAGCTGGCCGCGGCGGTGGTGGTCGATGCCGTGGCCCGCCTGCAGGACGGGGCCCTCAACGACGCCGAATCGGCGGCCCAGGACAGTTTCGAGGACGGCCTGCTGGACTGCCCGCACTACACCAAGCCGGTCAGTCACCCCCTCGGCGAGGTGCCCGAGGTGCTGCTTTCCGGTCATCACGCCGAAATCGCGCGCTGGCGTCGCCAGCAATCCCTGCTGCGGACGGCGCAGCGGCGCCCCGATCTGTTGGCCACGGCTGGACTGACTGCCGCCGACCTGGCCTTCCTGCGCGGGCACGGGCTGGAGCCCTGATCGACTCGAGGGGAAGGGGTAGCGCGGCGATCCGGAATCGTCCTATAATGACGGGCTTACCGCCGCGGACCCGTTCGGGTGTCGCGCTCCAGAATAACTACAGAATACGGTGTCACCATGAGCAAGCCCTCGCTGAGCAACCTGATCAACGAATTCGAAACCGCCCAGGCGGGTCGCGCGCTGCCGGAATTCGGTCCCGGCGACACCGTGATCGTCAACGTCAAGGTGAAGGAAGGCAACCGCGAGCGCGTGCAGGCCTATGAAGGCGTGGTCATCGCCCGCAAGAACGCCGGCCTGAACTCGTCGTTCACCGTCCGCAAGATCTCGCACGGCTATGGCGTCGAGCGCGTGTTCCAGTCGTTCAGCCCGATCATCGAGTCGGTGAAGGTGAAGCGTCGCGGTGACGTGCGTTCGGCCAAGCTGTACTACCTGCGTGGTCTGGAAGGCAAGGCTGCGCGCATCCGCGAAGATCTGGCCGCCGTCGCCAAGGCCAAGGCCGAAGCCAAGGCTGCCGCTGAAGCCGCCGGCGAATAATCGCATCATGCGTGACGCACATGACGGCCGCCTCCGGGCGGCCGTTTGCATTTGCGTGACGTCGATGATGAGAGGGTCGCCGCGATGAAGGCATCGCGCCGCCTGCCGTTGATCGTCGCCTGTGCCCTGTTCATCGAGAACATGGACTCGACGGTGCTGTCGACGGCCTTGCCGGCGATCGCGCATGACTACAGCGTCGATCCGATTTCGCTGAAGCTCGTCCTCACGACCTATCTGCTTGCGTTGGCGGTGTTCATTCCTGTCAGCGGTTGGGTGGCCGATCGATTTGGTGCGCGCGTCACCTTCATGAGTGCGATCGCCGTGTTCCTGTTCGGCTCGGTCGGCTGTGCCATCAGTCCCTCGCTGGAATGGATGGTGCTGGCGCGCTTCATCCAGGGCATGGGCGGGGCGATGATGGTGCCTGTCGGGCGATTGGTGCTGTTGCGCACGATCGACAAGTCGGAACTGGTGCAGGCATTGAGCTGGCTGACAATCCCGGCGTTGGTCGGGCCGGTGGCGGGACCGCCATTGGGCGGCTTCATCACCACCTATTTCCACTGGAGCTGGATCTTCCTGATCAATCTGCCGATGGGTGCGCTCGGCATTGCGCTGGCGTGGCGCTATATCCCGGCGCTGAAGGAGCCGGTGCGGGCGCTCGATTGGCCGGGCTTCCTGCTATCCGGACTGGGTCTGGCGCTTGCGATGTTCGGCTTCTCCACGCTCGGACACCTTCAGGTTCCGGCATGGGCTGCGATGGCGACATTGCTGCTGGGTCTCGCGGCGCTCGCCGGATACGCCTTCCATGCACGTCGGGCGGCGCATCCGCTGCTGGACCTGAGGCTGTTCCGCATCCCGACCTTTCGCGCTGGCGTGCTCGGCGGCGGATTGTTCCGCATCGGCGCCGGTGCAACGCCGTTCCTGTTGCCGCTGATGTTGCAGGTGGGTTTCGGACTGAGTCCGCTGCAGTCGGGTGGGCTGACCTTCGTGTCCGCGGTCGGTTCGATGTTCATGAAGACGATTGCGGCATGGATCATCCGGCGCTGGGGGTTTCGTCGCGTGCTGGTGTTCAATGCGCTGCTGTCGGCGGTATCGTTGGCGGTGATGGGAATGTTCCGCCCGTCCACCCCGCACCTTCTGATGATGACCGTGTTGCTGGTCGGCGGTTGCGTGCGATCCCTGCAGTTCACCAGCCTCAATGCCGTCAGCTATGCCGATGTCGAGCAGTCGCGCATCAGCCAGGCCAGCAGCCTCGCGGCGATGATGCAGCAGTTGTCGGTGAGCACCGGCGTCGCAGTCGCCGGCTTCGCCTTGCAGCTGTGTGGCTGGCTGCGCCACGTTCCTACCGTGGACGTGCGGAACTTCTATTTCGCGTTCCCGATGATGGCGCTGTTCTCGGGGCTGTCCGCGCTGATGATGTGGCGTTTGCACGCAGAGGCTGGTGCCGATATGGCGGGACGCGCGCGTGCGGGTCAGGAAGTCGCCGAGCCGAAAGTGGAGCAGCGCCCGGCGATGTGAGCATGGATCAGTCGTTGACGGGCGGCTGGTCAGCCACGAGGGTGGGTGCTTCTGATGGCACTTCAGCGGGCACGGCGACAGCAGCAGGTCGTTGCATCATCTTGGCCTGGCGCCAGCGGCCCCAACGGTAGTACGCGATCGACATCAGCATCGAGCACACCGAGCTCGCGGGGAAACTCCACCAGATCGCATCGACGCCGAGCGTGGGCTGCAACCATTTCGCGAACGGCACGCGGATGCCCCACAAGGCGAAGGTCAGGATCAGCAGCGGTGGAATCACCGCGCCGGTCGATCGCACCACGCCGGAGAGCACCATGGTGACGCCGAAGAACATGAAGGCCCAGATCGCGATGTGGTTGAGGTGGCGGGCGATTTCGATCGACGGACTGCCATGCGGCAGGAACAGCGACAAGGTGGCATGGTCGAACAAGATGATCGGTGCGATCAGGATTCCGGTGAGGAGGAAATTGAACATCGTGCCAACGCGTGCGGTGGCATCGACGCGCGACCAGTTGCCGGCGCCGACATTCTGCGCAGCCATCGATGAGCAGGCGGCGCCAATCGCCATCGCCGGCATCTGGACATAGGTCCACAACTGGCCGGCGGCGCCGTAGCCCGCGGTGACATCGATGCCATGGCTGTTGACCATGCCGATCATCGCGATCATCGCCAGCGAAATCACCACCATCTGCAGGCCCATCGGCACGCCCTTGACGACCAACGCGCGCAGGATCGCGGGGTCGGGCATGAACAGCGCGCGTTCCTTCCATTCGATCCACAGGTGGTGGTCCTTGCGCCGCAACCACCACATCAACATGGCCAGGCTCACGGCGTTGGCGATCAGGGTGGACAGTGCGGAACCGGCGATGCCGAGTTTCGGGAACGGGCCGATGCCGAAGATCAGCAGCGGATTGAAGATGATGTCGAGCGCAACCGCGAGCAGCAGGAAAATGAACGGTGTGCGAGTGTCGCCGGCACCACGCAGGATCGCGCTGACCCAGGAAAACAGATAGAGGAATGGCACGGCCAGGAAGATGATGCGCAGATAGTCTTCCGCCAGTGGCAGCGCGGAGGCGGGTGTGCCGATTGCAGCCAGGATGTGCCGCGCGAGCGGCAGGCCGAGCACGGCGATCGCCAGCGAGATGAGGGTGAAGAAGGTCGCGCTGGTGCCGATGACGCGACGCGCCTGTTCGAGATTGCGTGCGCCGCTTGCTTGCGCGATCAGGATGGTTGCGGCCATGCCGATGCCGAACACCGATCCGATCAGGAAGAACAGGATGCTGTTGGCATTCGCGGCGGCGGTGAGCGCGTCCTCGCCGAGGAAGCGCCCGATCCAGACCGCGTTGATCGAGCCGTTGAGCGATTGCAGGACGTTGCCGGCGAGGATCGGTAGCGCGAATTTCAGCAGGGTGCCGGCGATCGGACCCCGGGTGAGGTCGCGCGTGGTTGACGCCGGACGCGCCGGCACGGATGCTGCGGCAGGTGCCCGCGAATCGGGATCGGGTTGGTTCATTGCAGGATGATCGCAGAACGGCAGTTGCAGCGGGTGGAATGGCGTGACCGGTGATGTCGCATCAACGGGTGTTCGTCTCGATGTCTGGCTATGGGCGGCACGATTCTTCAGGACGCGGTCGCTGGCGAAGCAGGCGATCGAGGTTGGTCGCGTCGAGGTAGGCGGGCAGCGGGCCAAGCCGTCGCGAGTGGTGCGCACGGGTGAACGCCTGCAAGTCACGCGTGGCGACGAGGTGTTCGCGGTTACCGTGCATGGCCTGAGCGAGCAGCGCGGTCCGGCCAGCGTGGCGCAAGCGTTGTACGTCGAGGATCCCGGGTCGATCGCCGCGCGCACGGAGATCCGCGCCGCTGCCGCCGCTGCACGCGCTGGCTACACGCCACCCGAGGGGCGGCCGGACAAGCGTGCGCGGCGGCTGATCCGGGCGTTGGGCGATATCGATGCGTTGTGATTTACCCTTGTGGCTGGCAACGACGACGAGGTCGCGATGATCCGCAACACGATCCGTTGGACGGCGATCTGCGTGGCTTCCCTTTCGGCATCGGCGGTGTTCGCTGCAGACGGACTGTCCGGCGACATCAATCCCGGGATCGCGCTACGACGCCAGGCAGATCTCCGCCTCGACAAGGAAACATTGACGATCTCACGGCAGCGCATCGTGGTCGAGGATGTGTTCACGGGGACATCGAAGGACAAGCAGTTCGTTCCCGTGATCTTCACCATGCCGGCGATGCATCTGCAGGAGAAGGGCGCGCAGAACGAGATTCGCGACCTGCGTTTCGCGGTGAACGGTATGGCGATCAAGCCGACGCGCAAATTGACGGTGATGCTCGGCGACAAGGACATTGCTTGGCGAATCGCGACGATGGGCTGGAAAGATGCGGAATTGATTGCCTTCCTGCGTGATGGACAGGCGCCTGCAGGGAAGTTGCCCTTGCCGGTCGCGTGGTTCGACAAGGAGGGGCACCCGCGCTTCCAGTTGCGCGAAAGCTACAGCTGGGACCAGTGGTTCGCGCCGGGGCGCGCGGTGACGATTCGCCACAGCTATGTGCCGGCAACGACGGGCGAAAACGGCGTCAAGCCGCCCCTGTTGGCCCAGCATGTCGGCGTCGCATCCTGCTTGGATGAAGGGCGGCAAACGGTGGTGAAGTCGCTCGATGTCGGCAATGGCGTCGACTGGACAGGAGTGCGCTATCGCATCGCCGGCAGTCGCGGCTGGCGTCCTGGCGCCCGGGATTTCACCTTGCGCGTGGAGACCGGGGGCGATTTTCTTGCGACGTGCATGGCCGGTGGCAAGCCGATCGACAAACGGACGCTGCAATTTCGCGCAGACAATATTCCGATGGGTCAGGTGATCGGCCTGGTCTTCGTTCGATCGGGCCGTCAGTCGCCCTGAGCGGAATACACCGGCAAGCCGGGATTGCGCCGGAATTCGAAGATCAGGTGTGTTTCGATGTGTGCGACCTCATCGCGTTCGGTGAAGGCCGAGAGCGCGAATTCGCGCAGGTGGTCGCTGTCGCGCACACCGACATGCACCAGGAAATCATCTGCTCCGGCGAGATGATAGAACGCCATGACTTCGTGCAAGCCCAGCAGGTGCGTGTGGAAGCTGTCGACCAACGCGCGCGAATGACGGCGCAGGCGCACCGTGACCATTGCTTGCAGGCCGATGCCGACCGCCGCCGGCGCGACTTCGGCGTGATAGCCGAGCAGCGTGCCATTCTGCTGCAGGCGTCGGATGCGTTCGAGCGCGGTGGATGGCGCGACGCCGCTGAGATCCGCCAGTTCCTTGTTGGGTAGGCGCGCATTCTTCCGCAGAAGACGCAGGAGATTGAGGTCGATTCGATCAAGCATGGGAAATGCAGTGAAATTCCGAATATTGTTCGGATCATGATGCCACGACCGAAGATTGGTTAGTCTTTGGCCTTTCCAGTCGAGGATCATTGCGATGAAAGGTTTCGATACCCGTGCCGTCCACGGTGGCCGCGAAGACTTCAAGGCCATGGGCGTGCACGCCTCGCCGATCGACTTGTCCAGCACCTATCCGATCCCGAATTTCGACGAGGGCGTGCGCAGCTTCGCGGCCTGGGGCGCCGGCGAGGGTGAAGCCGCCAACTCCATCTATGGCCGCTTCCACAATCCGACTGTGGCACGCATGGAGAGTGCGGTCGCCGGCCTCGAAGGCACCGATGCCTGCATCGCGTTTGCCTCGGGCATGGCGGCCATCACCGCGCTGCTGCTGTCGCGCCGCGCGCACGGCAACCACGTGCTGGTGGTGCGCCCGTTGTATGCGGCGACCGACAGCCTGCTCGTCAACGGCCTGCTCGGTTTCGATGCCGAGTTCGTCGGCGCTGACGAGATCGCCACAAAGATCCGCACCGATACCACGCTGGTGGTGATCGAAACGCCGGCCAACCCGACCTGCGACCTGGTGGATATCGCAGCAGTGGTGAAGGCTGCAGGCAAGGTGCCGGTGATGGTCGATTCGACCTTCGCGACGCCGGTGCTGCAGCGCCCGATCGAACTGGGTGCGTCCTACGTGGTGCATAGCGCCACCAAGTTTCTTGGTGGCCATGGCGACGTGATTGCCGGCGTGGTTTGCTGTTCGGAAGCGTTGGCCAAGCCATTGCGCAAGGTGCGCATCTCGACCGGCGCCAACTTGCATCCGCTTGCAGCATTTCTGATCCATCGCGGTTTGCCCACGCTCGGTCTGCGTGTCGAACGCGCGCAGTCGAATGCGATCGAACTTGCCAAGCGCCTGTCGCAGCATCCGGCAGTGGCGAAAGTGTTCTATCCCGGTCTCGGCACGGTGAACAATTCGCACCTGATCGGGACCCAGATGAGCGGCCCGGGTTCGCTGATGGCGATCGACCTCAAGGGCGGCCATGCCGCTGCAGCCAAGGTGATGAACTCGGTCAAGCTGATGGTGCCGGCGGTGAGCCTCGGCGCCGTCGATACGCTGATCCAGCATCCGGCCGGCCTGACCCATCGATCGATCCCGGCCGAAACGCTCGGAAAATATGGCATCACCGCTGGCATGTTGCGGGTTTCGGTCGGCATCGAGAACGCCGAAGACCTGTGGGCCGATTTCGAACAGGCGCTGTCAGGTCTCTGAAAGATACCGGCGATCGCGCGGGTCTATGATCCGCCGATCCCACCGGAGACATCGCGATGAAGCAGTTGTTGGCACTGGCAACGATCCTGTCCGCTTCATCACCATTGATGGCGGCGACTGCCACGAATGCGGCCCAGTACGAAGTGGCGGCGCGCTACCCGGTTTCCGGTGCCGGGCACTGGGATCTGCTCGCGGTAGATTCCGTGCATCACCACTTGTTCGTCAGTCGTGGTGATCGCGTGCAGGTGGTCGATACGACAAGTGGCAAGGAAGTCGGCACGATCGCCGGCACCGACGGCGTGCACGGCATCGCGGTCGGTGCAAACGGCCATGGCTATACCACCAACGGCAAGTCCAACAGTGTTACCGAATTCGACCTGGTGACACTGCAGCGCGTGCGTGACCTGCCGGTCAACGGGAAGTCACCGGATGCGGTGCTGTATGACGCCGGCACCCATCGCCTGTTCGTGTTCAACGCCAGGAGCAACAACGCGTCGGTGCTTGATGCCGCTTCCGGCAAGGAAGTCGCGACGATCGCCTTCGACGGCAATCCGGAGCTGGCGGTTGCCGACGGGCGTGGGCATATTTTCCTCAACATCGAAAGCAACGCCCATCTGGTCGAGCTCGATGCGGTATCGGCGAAGATCGTCCACGAGTGGAAGATGGATGGTTGCGAAGAGCCGTCGGGCATCGCGATGGACGCCGGGCATCATCGGGTGTTCTCCACTTGTCAGAACAAGGTGCTGGCAGTGACCAATGCCGACAATGGCCATGCGGTGGCGCGCGTGGCGATCGGGGAAGGCCCGGATGGCGCGGCGTTCGATCCGGCGACGCAGAGCGTGCTGGTGCCGCTGGGCAAGAGCGGTGCGCTGGACGTCATCCATGTGGAGGGTGGCGATCGTTTCCGCAAGACGCAATCGTTGCCGACGCAGGCGTCCGCACGCACGATCGTCCTGGATGACAGCGATCATCGCGCCTATACCGTTGCCGCGAAATTCGGTCCGGCACCAGCGGGGGGGGCCGTCCGCCGATGATCGATGGCAGTTTCTCGGTGCTGGTGCTGGCGCCGAAGGGCAAGTAACCCGTCAGCGGCCGTCGCGCAGCGCCTTGAGGAGTTTCTGCCCGGCGCGACCATCCACTGTCATGCCCAGTCGCTGCTGTTCCTGCTGGATGGCGGCGCGACTCGCGGTGCCGAGGACGCCGTCTGGGGTGCCGATGGCGTGGCCGCGCTTCAGCAGCAAACGCTGGAGATCGACACGATCCGCACGCGACAGGCCGGGATCATCGGTGGGCCATGGCGTGTGCAAGCCCGATCCGCCACGTAGTCGATCCGACAACAGCGCGATCGCCAGTGCGTAGCTCTCGGCGGCGTTGTAGCTGTAGATCGCATCGAAGTTGCGGAATACCAGGAATGCAGGACCATTCACCCCCGCAGGCAGCAAGACTGCGGCTGGCGTGTCCGGTTCCAGCGGGATCGACTCGCCATCCACGCGATGGATGCCCTGCGCCTGCCACTGCGACAGCGCCTTGCGATTCTTGCGTCCGGCCTGCGCGCTGTTGAAACCGGCAGGGAGCTTCACTTCATATCCCCACGGCTGACCTTCGCGCCATCCCGATTTCAACAGGTAGTTCGCGGTGGATGCGAGCGCGTCAGGCGCACTGCGCACCAGGTCGCGATGGCCATCGCCATCGAAATCGACCGCCATGCGGTTGTAGGTCGACGGCATGAATTGCGTTTGGCCGAACGCGCCTGCCCACGAGCCTTTGAGGTCCTCGACCGCGACATCGCCACGTTGCGCGATCTTCAGCAGTTCGAAGAATTCGCTACGAAAATAGGCCTGGCGGCGACCGAAACACGACAGCGTGCCGAGCGAGACCAGCAGCGGGCGGCGACCATTGATGCGGCCAAAATCGCTTTCCACGCCCCACACTGCGGTGACGGTGGCGGGGTCGACAGCGAAACGCGACTGCACCTGCGACAGCGTGGAAGCGTATTTCGCCATCATCGCGCGGCCGTCGTCGACACGCTTCTGGTCAACCAACCCGGCGAGATAGTCCCAGATCGCGGTGGTGAACTCGGGTTGGCGGTCGAGCAGTGGCAACACCGTCATGTCCGGGATCACGGTCATCGCATAGCGATCGAACGCCGACGAATCGACGCCAGCCGCCATCGCCGGTTTGCGCAAGTCGGTCATGCAGGTATTGAACTGCATGAGTTCCTCGTTGGTCGGCAGCGGCGTTACTGCAGCAGGCGTGGGCGCAGGGGATTGCACTTGCGCCGGGGGGGCAGGCGGCGCGACGACGACGGGAGCCGGTGGCGCCGACTGCACAGGCTGTTGAGCGCAGGCGGCGAGCAGGGCGGTTGCGAACAGGCCGAGGGTCGGGCGCAGGGAGGGACGCATCATCGTCGTGACCGGGAATGCAGGATCGCCAGCATGCCACCGGTCGCGTGAATGCACATCACACGCAAGGCCTGGATACGAAAAAGGCCGCGATACGGCCCTTTTCGTGTGACTGCAGCGCGTCGGTATCAGCTACGGCCGCCGAGTACGGAACCGAGCAATCCACCGATTCCACCTCCGCCACCGAGACTGCCGAGCACCTGGCCGAGCAGTCCGCCACCGGATTCGACATGTGACTGTTCTTGCTGCAGCACATCGCTGACCGAATTCGCGTTGTTGCTGTCCGGATGCGAGAACATGCGCTTGGCGAGGTAGGCCATCACGATCGGCGCGAGGATCTTCATCAGCATCTGTGCCTGGTCGCTGCCGAGGCCGGTGGCCTGGCCGACCTGGTTCGACGCCTGTTGTTCCTGTCCGCCGAAGATGTGGCCGAGGATGCCACCGCCATCGGTTGCCGGCGTCGTTGCTTGCTGGCCGGTGACCGAACCCAGTACCGATCCCAGCAGTCCGCCGAGACCGCCACCGGCGGCATCACCATGATTCGCGCCGAGCACGCCGGCCAGTACGTCCGCGCCGCCGGGTTGGCTGGCGTTCTGTCCCAGCGCACCGACGATCATCGGCAAGGCCGCGCCGATCGCCTGTTGGGCCTGTGCCGGATCCACCCCAAGCTGGCTGGCGACTTGCTGCACCGGAGCGCCCTGCATCTGGGAAAGAATGTCTTCGATCATGCTCATCGTACGGATGTCCTGTTGAACGGGCGGAGCCCTGAATGATGCCGCCAACTTAAGGGGGCGATTGTTACGGTCATGTGTGGGTCGGCGTGTACGCTGTGGAGATGATCACAAACATGCACATCGGTTCGGCATGAGCAGTCGTGCCTCGCGCCTGTTGCGCCTGCTGGACTTGCTGCGCAGCCGCCGCCGGCCGATGACGGGCGCTCGCCTGGCGGAACGGCTGGGCGTGAGCCTGCGTACGGTCTATCGCGACATCGCGGTCTTGCGCGAGCAAGGCGCGGACATCGAAGGCGACCCCGGCACCGGCTACATGCTCCGCCACGGCTATTTGTTGCCGGCGCTGATGTTCGGGCGCGATGAACTGGAGGCGTTGACCTTGGGTGCGCGCTGGGTATCGCTGCAGGGCGACTCCGAATTGGCGCAAGCCGCGAATGATGCCTTGCAGCGATTGGCCTCGGTATTGCCGGATGCGTTGCGATTGGAGATCGAGACCAGTGGCCTGCTGGTGCCGAAGAATTGCATGGAGGTCCCGGATGAGCCGTGGTTGCCTGTGTTGCGGCGCGCCATCCGCGACGAACATGTGGTGGTGATGCACTACGTCGATCTCCACGGCAACAGCAGCGAACGCAGGATCTGGCCATTCGCGATGGCATTCTTCGCCAATGTGCGGATGCTCGCGGCGTGGTGCGAACTGCGCCAGGATTTCCGTCATTTCCGTGCCGACCGCGTGCTCGCGCTGGAAGACAGTGGCCAGCGGTATAGCGTGCGCCGTCCCACGCTGATGCGGCGCTGGCGTGACCAGACCGGCTATGGGCCGCGGGAGTAATCACTGCTGACAGATTCTGTCAGCATGGCCGCTAGGCTGTCCCCAACCCAAACCGGACGCCTGCAATGAACGACACCTTGATTTTCTACACACATCCGATGTCGCGTGGCCGCGTCACCCGCTGGATGCTGGAAGAAACCGGGCTGCCCTACGAAACCGTGGTTCTCGAATACGGCACCACGATGAAGGCGCCGGAATATCTCGCGATCAATCCGATGGGCAAGGTCCCGGCCCTGAAGCATGGCGACGTCGTGATCACCGAAAACGCGGCGATCTGCAGCTATCTTGCCGATCTTGTGCCGGAAAAGAAGTTGGCCCCGGCGCTGGGGTCAAAGGAACGCGGCGGCTACTACCGCTGGTTGTATTTCCTTGCTGGCCCCGCGGAGTCGATGCTGACCGCCAAACGCACCGGGCACTTCGCGCCTGCAATGCATGCCGGCTACGGCAACGAAGGCGACGCACTGGATGTGTTGGAAAGCGCGCTGGTCGACAGGGACCACCTGGTTGGCGATCACTTCACCGCACTGGATCTTTACACTGCCGCGTTCCTCGGGTTCTACTTGCGTACGGGTGTGATCGAGCCGCGTCCAGCATTCACCCGCTTCGCGCGCTTGCACGCCGCACGCCCGGCCTTTGCCCGCGCCTACGAAATCGATGCCATGCTGTTGGCCGACCATCCGCACCCCGAGCTGCAGGGGGTTGCAGCCTGAGAGGAGGAACGAAATGAACAAGACCTACCACGGCAGTTGCCACTGCGGCACGGTGAAATACCAGGCCGACCTCGATCTTGCGCAAGGCACCGGCAAGTGCAATTGCACGTATTGCCTGAAGATCCGCAATTGGAGCGCGCGCGCCGGCAATCTCAAGATATTGCAAGGGCAGGACGCGCTGGCCGATTACGGCAAGGAGTGGCCGGGCGGCAACCTGCACCACCGTTTCTGCGGCAAATGCGGCGTCACGCTGTACACGCATGGTCACATTCCGGAAGCCGGCGGCGATTTCCTCTCGGTGCAGGTGAACACCCTGGACGATGCCAGTGTCGACGAGTTGATGTCGGGCCCGGTGCGTCATTCCGATGGGCGCAACGACAACTGGATGAATCCACCGACGGATATCCGGCATCTTTGAGCATCGTCATCGTCGAGCAATGTGCTGGTGTCTGCCAGCCCGCAAGGCAAGCAGCCGTGAAGCGATGCGTCGGGTCAGCCCAGCGCCTTTAGGCGATACAACGCTTCCAGTGCCTGTTTCGGCGTGAGTTCGTCGGGATCGATGCCGGCGAGTGCATCGAGTGCCGCGGAACGCGGCGCGAACAGGCCGATCTGCTGCGGGTTGTCGAGCGTGTCGGCGGTCAGTGGTGCCTGTGCCGTGGTGTCGTCACGGCCGTGCCGTTCGAGTTCGGCAAGCCGTGCACGCGCATCGCGTACCACCGATTTCGGCAAGCCTGCCAGTGCAGCCACTTGCAGGCCGAAGCTGCGGTTGGCCGGGCCATCCTTTACAGAATGCATGAACACCAGTGCGTCCCCGTGTTCGACGGCATCGAGATGGACGTTGGCGATGCCGCTGTCCGCCTGTGCGAGTGCCGTGAGTTCGAAGTAGTGGGTGGCGAACAGAGTGAAGCTGCGATTGGTTTCGGCCAGGTGGCGCGCGCAGGCATCGGCCAGCGCCAGGCCGTCGTAGGTCGAGGTGCCGCGGCCGATTTCATCCATCAGCACCAGCGATTGCGCGGTGGCGTGGTGGAGGATGTAGCTGGTCTCGCTCATCTCGACCATGAAGGTCGACTGGCCCTTGGCAAGATCGTCGCCGGCGCCGATGCGGGTGAGGATGCGATCAACCGGGCCGATGCGCGCACTGGATGCCGGGACGAAACTGCCGATGTTGGCCAACAGCACGATCAGCGCGACCTGGCGCATGTAGGTGCTCTTGCCGCCCATGTTGGGGCCGGTGATGACGAGCATGCGGCGTTCGGGCGAGAGGTCGAGGTCGTTGGGCGTGAACGGATCCTCGCGGACGGCTTCCACCACCGGATGGCGGCCGCGCTCGATATGGAGTTGGGGCGCATCGACCAGCTCCGGGGCGCGCCAGTCGAGGGCGTCTGCGCGTTCGGCGAAGCAGGCCAGTACGTCAAGCTCCGACAACGCGGCGGCGCAATGCTTCAATGGGTCGAGATCGACATTCAGCGCATCGAGCAGGCCGTCGTACAACTGCTTCTCGCGCGCCAGCGAACGTTCGCGTGCAGACAACACCTTGTCCTCGAAGGATTTCAATTCTTCGGTGATGTAGCGTTCGGCATTCGTCAGTGTCTGCCGCCGCGTGTAATGCACTGGTGCCTTCTCGGCCTGGGCCTTGCCGAGTTCGATGTAGTAGCCATGGACGCGGTTGTAGCCGACCTTCAGCGTGGCGATGCCGGTGGCTTCACGCTCGCGTTGCTCGAGGTCGACCAGGAACTGGTCGGCGTTGGTCGAGAGCGTGCGCAGTTCGTCGAGTTCGGCATCGTAGCCTTCGGCGATCACGCCGCCATCGCGGGCGAGCAGCGGTGGCTGCGCGACGACGGCGGCTTCCAGCAATTGGGCGATGTCGTCGTGCTGGCCGAGTTCGGTAGCGAGTGCCTGCAACCGCGGTGAATCAAGGTCGGCGAGTTGCGCAGAAATGCGCGGCGTCAGCGCCAGGCCATCGCGCAAAGTGGAAAGATCGCGCGGACGCGCGCTGCGCAGTGCGATGCGGGTGAGGATGCGTTCAAGGTCGCCGAGGCCGCGGAAGGTTTCGCGCAGGCCGTCGAGTTTCCCGGAGTCCAGCAAGGACGTGACCGCATGCTGGCGTGCGCGCACGATGCCGTGGTCGCGCAGGGGGCGATGGAGCCAGCGCCGCAGCAGGCGTCCCCCCATCGGCGAGATGGTGGAATCGAGCACGCCGAGCAGCGTGTTCTTCGTGTCGCCATCGATGCGGGTGTCGAGTTCGAGATGGCGCCGTGTCGCTGCGTTCATCGCGATGGCGTCGTCGCCGGATTCCACCGCAATCGAAGTGAGATGCGGCAGGCGCTGCTTCTGGGTTTCCTCGACATAACCGAGCAATGCACCGAGCGCGGCGATCGCGTGCGGCGCATCCTCGATGCCGTAGGCGCCGAGATCGTGCACGTTGAAGAAATCGATCAGCTTGCGGCGGCCGCTGTCGACATCGAACAACCAGGGCGCACGCTTGCGCACGCCACCGCGCTGCGTCACGAACTCTGGCCAGCCGTCTTCATCGGCGATCAGCAGTTCGGCGGGATCGAGCCGTGCCAGTTCCGCTTCAAGGGCATCGGTATCGCGCAATTGCGCCGCCATCATCCGGCCGCCGGCGAGATCCGCCCAGGCCAGACCGACACCATCGCGTCCGCGTGCCACTGCCATCAACAGGGTATCGCGACGATCCTGCAGCAGCGCCTCGTCGGTCACCGTGCCCGGTGTGACGATCCGCACCACCTTGCGTTCGACCAATCCCTTCGACGTCGCTGGATCACCGATCTGCTCGCAAATCGCCACCGATTCGCCCAGCGCCACCAGTCGCGCGAGATAGCTTTCGTAGGCATGCACCGGGACGCCGGCCATGGGGATCGGCTGTCCCGCGCTCTGGCCACGTTGGGTCAGGGTGATGTCGAGCAATTTCGCCGCACGGCGGGCGTCGTCGTAGAACAGTTCGTAGAAATCGCCCATCCGGAACAGCAGCAGCACGTCGGGGTGTTCCGCCTTGGCAGCGAAATATTGCTTCATCAGAGGCGTGTGTTCGGCTGCAGACATGTGGTGCGGGCGATGGGCGTGATCGGCTATTGTCACGCATCCCGCCCGAGACTTCCGATGACCGGCATTCCCAGCGACGCCGAACTCCAGCGCCTGATCCACGAAGTCGCCGCCTGGCTGCAGGCGCAGCGGCTGTCGCTGGTCACCGCCGAAAGCTGTACCGGGGGCTGGATCGCCAAGCTGGCGACCGATGTCGCCGGCTCATCGGCGTGGTTCGACTGCGGGATGGTCGCCTACAGTTACGAGGCCAAGCAGGCGTTGCTTGGCGTGCGTCCGCAGACGCTTGAGCTGCAGGGTGCGGTCAGCCGCGAATGCGCGATCGAGATGGTGTCGGGCGCGCTGATCCATTCGGGTGCCAACATCGCGGTGGCGGTCACCGGGATCGCCGGCCCCGGTGGCGGGAGCGACGACAAGCCGGTTGGCACGGTCTGGATCGGCTGGAAGCGCCGCGGCGGTTACGCGCATGCCAAGGTCTTCCATTTCGATGGTGATCGCGAAGCGGTGCGCCGGCAGACAGTAGCGACGGCCTTGCGCGGATTGATGGACGACGTGGTCTAGTCGATCACGCCATCCACATAGAACCAGTCACCGCTTTCGCGCACGAAGCGGCTGCGCTCGTGCAAGTCGCGGCGCGCACCGTTGTCCAGGCAGCGCGCGATGAATTCCACCTCGGCATGATCGACGTCGATCGCGTGATGTGCGATCACCTTCAGGCGCAGCCATTTCAGTGTTGCGTCGGTGGGCAGCAGCGGTGGTTGTGGGCGCGTCGTGGGATGCCAGCTCATCAATAAATAGTCTTCGAGCCCCATCACGTAGGCGCTGTAGCGGGAGCGCATCAGGGCCTCGGCATCGTGGGCCGGAATGCCTGCGTGGAGTGGTCCGCAGCAGCCCGCATAGATGCGGGCGGGATCGCAGGGGCAGGGGCGGGCATTCATGGCCGGGTATTGCAGCAGATCGGGCGGGGTGATTGACAGAGCAGTTTGTTAGCAGTATTACTACTCACATGAGCCAGTCAGACCTCAGCCAGACCCAGCAGGCAATCCTCGACTTCATTGCCGAGCGCATCGAAGTGGACGGTGTCGCCCCGGCCCAGACAGAGATCGCCCGCGCCTTCGGCTTCAAGGGCGTGCGTGCCGCCCAGTACCATCTGGAAGCGTTGGAAGCCGCCGGAGCGATCGCCCGTTCGCCGGGCAAGGCGCGCAGCCTGAAGCTGCTGCGTCCGCCGAGCCGGGTGCAGGCGGCACTGGAACTCGAATCTCTGCATGAGGACGCGATGCGCCTGCCGGTCCTTGGCCAGGTCGCAGCTGGCGTCCCCATCGGTGCCGACATCGGCTCGGACAGTTACGTGGTGCTGGATCGCGTGTTCTTCTCGCCCAAGCCCGACTACCTGTTGCGGGTGAAGGGCGACTCGATGCGCGATGAAGGCATCTTCGATGGCGACCTGATTGGCGTCCATCGCACCAACGACGCCCGCAACGGCCAGATCGTGGTCGCGCGCATCGACGAGGAAATCACCGTCAAGCTGTTCCGCAACAGCCGTGAAGGCATCCGCCTGCTGCCGCGCAATCCCGATTACGCACCGATCGAAGTGTTGCCTGGCCAGGACTTCGCCATCGAAGGCTTGTACTGCGGCCTGATTCGACCCAGCGCATGACGGGGCGTTTTCCCACGGCAGAGCGGGTGGCGCGCTGCTATGGCGCAACCGGTTCAGCGCCCAGTCTGGAGATGGAACCCGCTGTCGCAGTCTGTGCGATCACTACCCCCGACACTGTTTCCAACACACGAACACACATTCAATCTTGAAGAGGAAGACCACGATGGACGAGAACAAGCAGCGCGCACTGGCCGCGGCCCTGAGCCAGATCGAGAAGCAGTTCGGCAAGGGCTCGGTGATGCGCATGGGCGAGCGCCCGGTGGAAGCGGTGGAAACCATCGGCACCGGTTCACTGATGCTCGATATCGCGCTCGGCATCGGCGGCTTGCCCAAGGGGCGCGTGGTCGAAATCTATGGTCCGGAATCCTCGGGCAAGACCACACTGACGCTACAGGCGATCGCCGAATGCCAGAAGGCCGGCGGCACCGCCGCCTTCATCGACGCCGAGCACGCGCTTGATCCGGTCTATGCTCGCAAGCTCGGCGTCAATCTCGACGACCTCCTGCTGTCGCAGCCCGATACTGGCGAACAGGCGCTGGAAATCGCCGACATGCTGGTGCGCTCCAACGCGGTCGATATCGTGGTGGTCGACTCGGTTGCGGCATTGACGCCGAAAGCCGAAATCGAAGGCGAGATGGGCGACCAGCTGCCCGGCCTGCAGGCGCGCCTGATGAGCCAGGCCCTGCGCAAGCTCACTGGCAATATCAAGCGCAGCAACTGCCTGGTCGTCTTCATCAACCAGCTGCGCATGAAAATCGGCGTGATGATGCCGGGCCAAAGCCCGGAAGTGACCACCGGTGGCAACGCACTCAAGTTCTATGCCTCGGTGCGCCTTGATATCCGTCGCATCGGCGCGATCAAGAAGGGCGACGAGATCATCGGCAACCAGACCCGCATCAAGGTGGTCAAGAACAAGCTGGCCCCGCCCTTCAAGCAGGTCATTACCGAGATCCTCTATGGCGAAGGCATCAGTCGTGAAGGCGAACTGATCGACATGGGCGTTGAGGCCAAATTGGTCGAGAAGTCCGGCGCATGGTACGGCTACGGCAGCGAACGCATTGGTCAGGGCAAGGAAAATGCCCGCCAGTACCTCAAGGAAAACCCCGCGGTCGCCCGCGAACTGGAAGCTGCCTTGCGCGAGAAGTTCGTGCCGCAGGAAGCCAGCCGCAACGAGGATGCCGAGGACTGATGTCCGAGCGGGACGACGCTTTCGGGGCGGCGGCGGGCGGAGCTTCCTCGCGCCCCCGCCGCCGCACCCGGCCAGAACCGAGCCCGGCGCAACGTGCGCTCGGGTTGCTGGTCAGGCGCGAACATTCCCGCAAGGAATTGCTCCAGAAGCTGACCCTCCGTGGCGTTCCGGTGACGGACGCCGATGCCGCAGTGGCCCGGATGGTCGCCGAAGGCTGGCAGGACGACGGCCGATTCGTCGAGTCGCTGGTGCGCAGCCGCACCATGTCCGGCTACGGGCCGCGACGGATCCGTGCTGAACTCGAGACCCACGGCCTCGATGGAGATCAGGCCAAGGGCGCGCTGGAGGCTTCGGAAACGGATTGGGCTGTACAGGCCCGTGACCTGGTCCGTCGTCGGCATCCCGACGCCCTTGCCGGCGATCGTGCCGCCCAGCGCAAGGCCGCCGAATTCCTGCTCCGGCGCGGCTACACCATGGACCAGGTCCGGCTGGCGACCCGGTTCGATCCGGACGACATCTGAATGGCCCGTACGGGGCGGTGCTGATACCCTAGTCGGCCCGTTGGTCCGCGCCTGTTTCGCCCACATTTCGTTGGCATCGCGGCCTCCGCCCCGATCCAGATGCCATGAAAACCACTGCCGACATCCGCCGCGACTTCCTCGATTTCTTTGCGTCGAAGGGCCACACCATCGTGCCTTCGGCATCGCTGGTGCCTGCCAACGATCCCACGCTGCTGTTCACCAACTCCGGCATGGTGCAGTTCAAGGACGTCTTCCTCGGCGCGGAGAAGCGCAGTTACACGCGGTGCGCCGACGTCCAGCGTTGCCTGCGCGCGGGTGGCAAACACAATGATCTTGATGCCGTCGGATATACCGCGCGCCACCACACCTTCTTCGAAATGCTGGGCAACTGGTCGTTCGGCGATTATTTCAAGAAGGAAGCGATCGCGTGGGCGTGGGAGCTGCTCACCCGCGTCTGGAACCTGCCGGCCGAGCGCCTTCTGGTCACGGTCTACCACAACGACGACGAAGCCTTTGGCATCTGGCGCGACGTGATCGGCCTGCCGGAATCACGCATCGTGCGCATCGGCGACAACAAGGGTGCGCCCTATGCGTCCGACAATTTCTGGCAGATGGCCGATACCGGCCCCTGTGGCCCCTGCACCGAGATTTTCTACGATCACGGCGAACATATCGCCGGTGGTCCGCCTGGTTCGCCCGACGAAGACGGCGATCGATTCATCGAAATCTGGAACCTGGTGTTCATGCAATTCGATCGCCAGACCGACGGCACGCTGGTGCCGTTGCCGGCGCCCTGCGTCGATACCGGCATGGGGCTCGAACGCCTCACGGCCGTGCTGCAGCATGTTCACAGCAATTACGAGATCGATCTGTTCCAGGCGTTGATCAAGCGCGCCGCCGAACTCACCCAGACCAGTGATCTCGACAACAAGTCGCTGCGCGTGATCGCCGACCACATTCGTGCGTCCAGCTTCCTGATCGCCGATGGCGTGCTGCCGTCGAACGAAGGTCGCGGCTACGTGCTGCGCCGGATCATCCGCCGCGGCCTGCGCCACGGCTGGATGCTCGGCATGAAGGACACCTTCTTCCACAAATTGGTGTCGACACTCGATGCCCTGATGGGCGAGGCCTATCCGGTATTGCGCGAGAACGTCTCGACTATCGAACGCGCCCTGCGCGCCGAGGAAGAACGTTTCGCCGAGACGCTCGATTCCGGCATGCGCATCTTCAACGATGTCGCCAGCCGTGCCCACGGCGTGATCCGTGGCGAAGATGCGTTTCGCCTCTACGACACCTACGGGTTCCCGCTCGACCTCACCCAGGACATGGCGCGCGAACGCGACATGTCGGTCGATGTCGACGGGTTCAATGCAGCGATGGCGCAGCAGAAGGAAACCGCGCGCGCCGCCGGCAAGTTCGGTGGCGGACTGGTGCTGCCGGCGGAGCTGGCCTCGCAACTCGCGCCGACCGTGTTCCTCGGCTACGACCATCTCGACGGCGGTGACCTGCAGGTCGTCGCGTTGATGCAGGACGGCAAGCCGGTCGATCGCGCGGCGCCGGGCGAGGTGGTGGTGATCCTCGATCGCACGCCGTTCTATGCCGAATCCGGTGGCCAGGTCGGGGATATCGGGATGCTGGAATCCACGTCGGCGAATATGGTCGTGGCCGATACCCGCAAGCTCGCCGGCCAGTTCCACGCCCACGTTGGCGAACTGAAGTCGGGCGAATTGAACGTCGGCGACCGCTTGCGTGGGCAGGTCGATATCGGCCGTCGCACCTCGACCGTGCTCAACCACACCGCAACGCACTTGTTGCATGCGGCGCTGCGTCAAGTGCTGGGCACCCATGTCCAGCAGAAGGGTTCGCTGGTGGCGCCGGATCGACTGCGCTTCGATTTCTCGCATTTCCAGCCGATGACTGCAGGCGAGATCGCCGAGATCGAACGCCGCGTCAATGTCGAAGTGCGCGCCAACCATGAAGGCGAAGTGCGCCAGATGGCGATGCAGGACGCGCTGGATTTCGGCGCGATGGCATTGTTCGGCGAGAAGTACGGCGAGCACGTGCGCGTGCTCAAGTTCGGCGATGGCTCGATCGAATTGTGCGGCGGCACCCATGTGCGTCGGACCGGCGACATCGGGCTGTTCAAGATCGTGTCGGAGGGCGGTGTCTCCGCCGGCGTGCGCCGCATCGAAGCGGTGACCGGGCAGTCGGCTTTGGACCATGTTGCCGAGGAGGAACATCGCCTTGCCGAAGCCGCGCAACTGCTGGGTGGCACCACTGGCGATGTCGCCGACAAGATCCGCGGCCTGATCGACCGCCAGCGCAAGGCTGAGCGCGAGCTGGAGTCGCTCAAGGCCAAGGCGGCGTCCGGCGCGGCCGGCGATCTCGTCGCCCGCGCGGTTGCGATCCCGGGCGGCAAATTGCTGGCGGCGCGCGTCGAGGGCTTCGATGCCAAGTCATTGCGCGATGCGCTCGATAGTCTCAAGCAGCAGCTGGGCGACGCCGCGATCCTGCTGGCAGGTGCCGATGGTCAGGGCAAGGTGGCCCTGGTCGCGGGCGTCAGCGGTGCACTGCTGGGCCGGATCAAGGCCGGCGACCTGCTGTCGCAGGTGGCGACCCAGATCAATGGCCGCGGCGGTGGCCGCCCGGACATGGCGCAGGGGGGTGGTGACGATGTTCCGGGATTGCCGGCGATTCTCACCAAACTGGCGGATTGGGCCGCTCTGAAGACGACCTGAAGCGCATTCTGCGATTCAGTGCTCACTATGGGCTGATCTGATCAGATATATGTGATTAGAATGTGCACATTGCTGAACCTCTCAGGTTCAGCCGGTATCCCCCGACCGAAAGAAATTGGAGAGTTGTCTCGATGTTGATTTTGACCCGCAGAGTCGGGGAAACCCTGATGATTGGAGACTCGGTGACCGTCACGGTCCTGGGCGTCAAGGGAAACCAGGTGCGAATCGGCATCACTGCGCCCAAGGACGTCGCGGTGCATCGCGAAGAGATCTACCAGAAGATCCAGAAGGACGACGACGCCCCCGTTGAACACGAGGCGTAACCGACGCGACTGCGGTTTACGCGAGCCGCCTGCGACGGTATCCTAGCAACCCGGCCAATCGCCGGGTCCAGTTCTACCCGGAAACGTGCCCGAGAGGCCGAAGGGGCTCCCCTGCTAAGGGAGTATGCGGTCAAAAGCTGCATCGAGGGTTCGAATCCCTCCGTTTCCGCCAGCCGCTGCATCGTTCGCCTATGTTCCGGAGGGATTCGGGATGGCAACTGATCCGTTTGCGCAGTTCAAGGCCGCCCAGCGCGAGGCATGGGCGTTATTCATCCCGATCGCTGCATCTACCACGCCACCGGCAGCCTGCCTGGTGGAATTCGCCGGGATACGTTCCGGTCAGTCCGTCCTTGATGTTGCTTGCGGGACTGGCGTGGTTGCGGTGACGGCGGCGCGCACGGGCGCGAAGGCATGCGGGTTGGATCTCTCTCCGGCCCTGCTCGACGAGGCACGCAGGAATGCTGCCATGGCCGGCGTGGAAATCGAATTCACGGAAGGTGACGTCGAGGCGTTGCCCTGGCCCGACGCCGCTTTCGACGCGGTCCTGAGCCAGTACGGACACATGTTTGCACCACGTTCCGAACTTGCCATCGCAGAGATGCTGCGCGTGTTGAAGCCGGGCGGACGCATTGCGTTCTCGACGTGGCCGCCGGAAATGCTGGTCGGCAGAATATTTGCGTTGGTGTCGGGCTATTTGCCGCCGCCGCCGGGTGCGGCTGCGCCGCAGGAATGGGGTGATCCGGCAACGATATTGCAGCGGCTTGGCAGCAAGGTGCGCAATATCGAGTTCTGTCGCGATGAATTGCGTTTCCCGGCACTCAGTCCGCAGCACTTCATCGCGATGATGGAGCAATCCGCGGGACCTGTGGCGAAGCTGGTGTCGACGCTTGCCGACGACCCGGTGCGGCTGGCGCAGTTCCGCCGCGAGTTCGTCGAATTGGTCGAGCAATTCTTCGTGCGCAATATCGTCCGCCAGTCCTACCTGATGACACGCGCGGTCAAGGCCTGACCGGATCGGCGATGGTGGTCAGTCGTGGCGTGGCATCACGTGCTGCAAGGCCAGCATGATGTCGATGAAGTCGCGCTGTGCATCGGCGCGCAACGGTTCCAGCGGCGTCACTGAAACCCCATCCAGCGGATACGGCCGTGGCTTGCCGTCGGCGCCGTTGATGCGCACGCCCGGGGTGTCGTGGATGACGTACGTGCGGCCGTCAAGATGGCCGATCACCATCATCACGTGACCGGGGATGAAGATCAGGTCGCCCGGTTGCGCCTTCGCCAGTGCCGCGAGGCGTTGCGCGCGGGTGGAATGATCGTCGAAGCGTTGCGTTTGCAGCACTGGTGAATCGCGCTGGTCGCCGGTATTGCGCGCCAGTTGCACGCCGACGCTGCGATAGACGTCGGAGACGAAGCCGCTGCAATCGCGGGTGCCGTCGGCATGGCCCCAGCCATACGGTTCGCCGAGCAGGCGGAAGGCCTGCGTGAGCAGATTGCGTTGGCTGTAGGGCAGGGCCCCGGCGACAGTGCTGCCGGCCGGGAGTTCGACATCTTGTTCTGTCAGACGACATTCGCTGCCGCAGGCCGGGAGTACGGCCTTGCCGTTGGCGATGGCGATCGGTGTGCTCATGTCGAGTTGGCGACCATCCGCAAACAGGCGCGGCGCGATGACTCGGTGCGTGGCATTGCGTACGAATGCCAGCACCTCGCCTTGGGAAGCATAGGCCAGCAGTTCACGATGCATCCATGCCTTGTAGGTCGGGCTGGCGACGAATACCCATTTGCCGTCGCGGCTGGCGTGCAGCACCGCAACCGGCGTACCCGGGAACAATGCCGTTTCCTGGAAGCGATCGATGCGTTCGCGGATGCCCTGCGCATTGCGGAAGACACGAACATCGGTGGGGAAGGTGCGAAGGTTTGCGCGACGGGTGACGATCGCCCAGCGTGGATTCACCTGCGCCGGAATGTCGTCGATGGCGCGGCTGGCCAGCCATGCGTCGACCTGGCTGTCGCTGATCGCGTCGCTATCCTTGCCGAGCAATCCGGATGGGCGCTTGGCGAGTTGCTCGATCCAGCCACGCACGCGACTTCCGTCCATCGTCGTGGGAAAGGCATCGAGGCGGTTGAAGGTGGGATCGCGCTGGAACTGTTCGGCATCGAGCGCGGCGACCTGGGCGGCATCGAGTCGGACGCGGTCGGCGTCCGGGCTGCGTGCCAGCCAGTAGTCGGCATGCAACTGCTGCGGCGAAACGTCGGGAACCTGCAGTCCCGCGCTGCCGTTGCGTGGCGCTGCAGCGGGTACGGATGGGACGCTTGGCGCGGGAGTGAAAGCCGGTGTTGCGCAGGCGGCAAGCAGTGTCGCGACCAGCCCAACGGCAAGGAAGCGCTGGCTACGCATTTGCCGTCTCCGCCTTCGCATTTGCTGCAGCCATGAGTGCATCCAGTTCGCTGCGACGCCACGCACTCACCGTGTCCGGCCATGCACCGGTGTCCTGCCATGCCTGCAGGATGCGTCGTGATGCCAGCACGCCATCGGGCAATTCCAGTTCGCTGCTGCGCTTCGCCACGGCGGCCTGCAATGCCTGCAATTGGCGACGATCACGATTGCGGTCGTCGATCACCAGCGGCATGTGGGCCTCATCATCGACTGCGGTGGTGAGTGCCCGGGTGATGGCGTCGGCCAGTGATTGCGGCGCTTTCGGCACGCGCGCCAGCAGTGCCGACACCCCAGCGTGATCGGCGGGATCCAGGCGTGCGAGGTCGATCGCCAATTCCGGCGCGATCACCCAGTTGCGCGGCAAGTTGCGTTCCACCGCGCGGCGATCGCGCCAGCGCAGCAGGCGCAGCAGGCGCGTCTGTGCGGGACGATCGAGCACCTGCGCGGCACGCACGCCCAGGTGTGGCCACGGATCGGCGCGATGTTCGCGCGCGAGGTCGATCGCCAGCGCGCAATCCTGCTCCAGCCATGCTTCGCGGCCGAGTGCGTGCAGGCGCGCGGTCAGCGCATCATGCAGCGCGAACAGATGACGGACATCGTCGGCGGCGTAATCGCATTGGGCCGGCGTCAGCGGCCGTTGCAGCCAGTCGGTACGGGTTTCGCCCTTGGCCAATTCGACACCGGTGATCTCGCGCACCAGCGCCTGGTAGCCGAGTCCCGCGCCCATGCCCGCCAGCGCGGCGGCGGTCTGGGTATCGAACAGCGGCGCCGGAAGTGCCTCGCAGGCCTGGCGCAGCGCGATCAAATCCTCGCCGGCACTGTGCATCACCTTGAGGATCGAGGCGTCGTCCAGCCATTCACGCAAGGCCTCGGGGATGCCGGGGATGCGCGGATCGATCAGCAGGATGCGCTCCGGCGTGGAGATCTGCACCAGCGCCAGCACCGGCCAGTAGGTGCGTTCGCGGATGAATTCGGTATCGAGGCCAATGCGCGGTCCGGCGTCGCTGCGAAGTGCCTGCAGGATTGCCGGATCCCGGATCCATTCCGCCGCCGGCGTATGTGTTTCAGTCATTGGGCGACAATAGCCGAAATGCGATGCGAGGCGCGAATGCAGCGAACGACGGCGACAACCGGGCGAAAGGCGACGATTCTCCTCGCCGGGCTGGTGCTGGCCGCCTGTACGCGCACGCCGTCGCAGGTGGACGCCGATTCGGCTGAAGCGCTACGTCGCGGCATCGTGACCGTCGGTGGCGACGAACAATCACATTACAACCTGAACTGGACGCCGCCGCTTGCAAGGCTCGATGGCACGACCGTCGCCGAGGCCCTGCGCTCGGCCCGACGCCAGTTGCAGCGAGGTCATGTTTATCAGGACGCGGACTCCGCATTGCCCCTGCTGTTCGCGGTATTGCGTGACGACCCGGCCAATGCCGATGCCTTGGAATTGCGCCAGCGTGCGCTTGATCAATTGATCGCGCGGGGCGATGCCGCAATCCGCGACAACGCCGGCGACTGGCCGGGCGCGGCTGCCGAAGCGCACCAGGTCGCTGCGGTCCTGCGCGTCGCGAGCGCCAACGATCCCGGCGTCCAGCGCTATCTCGGCCGGCTCGATGCCTCGGACGGGCTGGATGCGCTGCTGCTGCTCGGCGAGCGCGATCTTGTCGAAGGACGTCTGGGGGAAATCGGCGTCGGCGCCCGCACCGACTTCGGGGAGGTGTTGCGTAACCGCCCCGGGGATGTGCGCGCGATCGCCGGGCTGGAGAGAACCCGCGACGCGATGATCGCGCAGGCGCAGGTTGCCGCCGATGCCCACGATTACGCCAACGTGGTGACGTGGATGCGCCATGCGCAGGCCACGGATGGCGATCCGCAGGTCATCGCGGCGGCA
>JAFEBY010000081.1 GCA_018242465.1 Pseudomonadota bacterium
GTTTCAGCGTTTCTTCAGGGGAAATTGCGTTTCCTAGACATCCCCGCGCTGGTCGAAGAAGGACTGGCGATGCTGCCCGTCACGGCGGCGACATCGCTGGACGTGCTGCGCGACGCCGATCGCGAAGCGCGCTCCGCTGGTGAGCGCCTGTTGTCCCCTCATCCCTCCCGAGCGACCCCACACGCATGAATGGTTTCCTTGGATCGCTGTGGTGGCTGCTCATCACCCTCGGAGTGTTGGTCACCTTCCACGAATTCGGCCACTTCTGGGTCGGTCGCCACTTTGGCGTGAAAGTGCTGCGATTCTCGGTGGGATTCGGCAAACCGATCTGGTCACGCATCGGCCGTGATGGCACCGAGTACGCCATTGGCGGCATCCCGCTTGGCGGCTACGTGAAGTTCCTCGATGAACGCGAGACCGATGTCGCCCCGGAAGACCTTCCGCAGGCATTCAATCGCAAGCCGGTGTGGCAGCGCATGCTGATCGTCGCTGCCGGCCCGGTCTTCAATATCGTGCTGTGCGTGGCCCTGCTGTGGGGCATGCTGGTAATCGGGCGCCCGGACTACGCGCCGGTGATTGGCCAGGTCCAGGGCATCGCTGCCGCATCCGGACTCCAGCCGGGCGACCGCATCCTGCGCATCGATGGCGAAGACATCCCGACCTGGAACGATGCCCTGCCGGCGCTGGCCCGCAAGGCCATCGCCCACCAAGCGACCTCAATTGATGTCCGCGGCGGCGACGGTCGCGAAACCAGTCATACGCTGCGCCTCGACCGATTGCCCGTTCGCGTTGACGAAGTCGAATTGATGAATGACATGGGCATCGCGGCCAAGCCACCTGCCATCCCGCCCGTGGTCGACCAGATCACGCGTGGCAGCCCCGTGGATGGCCACTTGCTGCCGGGCGACCGCATCGTCAGCGTGAACGGGACCCCGGTTGCCAACTATGCCGACATCAGCCCGCTGGTCCAGAAAACCCCTGTCGGTGGTGCCGTGCAGATCGTTGCCACGCGTGGCGATCAGACCCTGTCGTTCTCACTGGTCCCAGCCAGTGACGCCGGTCGGCGGATCCTGGGATTCCAATCCGGCCCCGGCTACGACACGGTGCGCCGGCTTGGCCCGCTGCAGGCGGTCCCTGCCGCCATCCACGAAACCGGTGCACTGCTCCACGATGCCGTGACCTCGATCGGCCGCATGATCCGTGGCCAGGCCTCGCGGGAAACCGTCTCCGGTCCGGTCACGATCGCCAAGATCGCCAACGCCTCCGCCCAGATGGGCCCGGCCTACTTCCTGCGCTTCCTCGCCCTGATGTCGCTCAGTCTGGGCGTGCTCAACCTGCTGCCGATCCCGATCCTCGACGGCGGCCACCTCGCCATGTACATGATCGAGGCGATTCGCGGCCGTCCCCTCGGCGAACGCGCCCTCGCCATCAGCCAATCGATCGGACTGATGATGATCCTCGGCCTGATGGGCCTGGCGTTCTACAATGACCTCTTTGGCCAGCTCCACTAAGGCTACGACCACTAGCTCCCCACCGGATTCGATGATGCGAAACCCCAGCCGTCACCTGCTTGCCCTCGCCCTGGCCGCCGCCCTGGCCACACCCGCTTGGGCGCAGTCCATCGTCGAACCCTTCCGGGTGTCGGACATCCGCGTGGACGGCTTGCAGCGCATCGCGCCCGGCACCGTATTCACCTACCTGTCGGTGGAACGCGGTGACATGCTGGACCAGGCCAAGGCCGAACAGGCGATCCGCGCGCTCTACAAGACCGGCTTCTTCAGCGACGTCAAGCTTGATCGCCAAGGCGACATCCTGGTGGTGTCGGTGGAGGAACGCCCGGCCATCAACAAGGTCACCGTCACCGGCAACAAGGACATCAAGGACGACGACCTCAAGAAGCCGCTGAAGGAAATCGGCCTGACCGAAGGCGATACCTTCGATCCGATGAGCCTCGACCGCGTGTCGCAGGAACTGACCCGCCAGTACAACAACCGCGGCAAATACAACGTCCAGGTGACGCCTTCGGTCACCAAGCTCGACCGCAACCGCGTCGACGTCGCCATCGCCATCAAGGAAGGCAAGGCCGCCAAGATCAAGCACATCAACATCATCGGCAACGAGAAGTTCACCGACAAGCAGTTGATGCGCGGCTGGGAATCGCAAACCACCAACTGGACCAGCTGGTACAGCCGCAACGACCAGTATTCGAAGGAAAAACTTTCCGGCGACGTCGAGAAACTGCAGTCCTACTACCTTGACCGTGGCTATATCGACGCCGATGTCAGCCAGGACAATACCCAGGTCACCATCAGCCCCGACAAGCGCGCGATGTTCATCACCGCCGGCCTGACCGAAGGCGAGCAGTACAAGGTGTCCTCTCTGACCGTCAGCGGCGACACCATTCTGTCCAAGGACACCATCCAGAAGCAGTTCGACGCCTTCATCAAGCCCGGCTACGTCTTCTCGCGGCGTGCGATGGAAGCCGCCACCGACTCGGTGACGGCGATGCTGAGCAACATCGGTTATGCCAACGCCCAGGTCGTCCCCAACCCGACGGTGGATCGCGAGGCGCGCACGGTCGCGCTCGACATGCAAGTGCAGCCGGGACCGCGCATCAACGTGCGCCGCATCGTGTTCAAGGGCAACAACCGCACCGCCGACGACGTGCTTCGCCGCGAAATGCGCCAGTTCGAAGGCGCGTGGTATTCGCAGGCGGCGATCGA
>JAFEBY010000082.1 GCA_018242465.1 Pseudomonadota bacterium
TATGCCGCGCCGGTGACGGGCGATTGTCTTGCCGGCTGCGAACACGGCCAGCCGTTCGCCGCGATCGTGCATCGCGGCCATGTCTGCGGCGCGCAATTCCACCCCGAGCGTTCGGGCGCGATCGGCGCCCGCCTGCTTGCCAATTTCCTTGCGTGGTCGCCATGAGTTTCATCGTCTATCCCGCCATCGATGTTCGTGACGGTCGCGTGGTGCGTCTGCGCCAGGGCGATTACGCCCAGGAAACCCGCTACGACGCCGATCCTTTCACGCAGGCGGTGCGTTATTCCGAAGCCGGGGCGAACTGGCTGCATCTGGTTGACCTGGATGCCGCGCGTGGCGGTGGCTACACGCTGGCGCCGCTGCTGCGTTCGCTCAGCGAACACACCGGTCTGCACGTGCAAACCGGCGGTGGTGTGCGCGAAGAAAAGGATGTCGAAGCCATCCTCGAGGCCGGGGCGCAACGCGTGGTGATCGGATCGCTGGCGGTGCGCGAACCGGAACGTGTGCTGGGATGGTTGCGCGTGTTCGGCGCCGAGCACCTGACCATCGCGCTGGATACCCGTCGGGAAGAGAATGGCGAATGGCGATTGCCGGTTCACGGCTGGACCGAATCGTCGACGCAGACATTGTTCGATCTCGCGGCGCTCTATGCCGATGCCGGCTTGCGTCATCTGCTGTGCACCGACATCAGCCGCGACGGCATGCTGAGCGGCCCGAGCCTCGACGTGTACGGCGAGTTGTGCCGGCGATTCCCGCAGCTGCAAGTGCAAGCGAGCGGCGGCATCCGCGATGCTGGCGATATTTCCGCAGCGCGCGCTGCCGGCTGTGCCGGGGCGGTGCTCGGGAAATCGTTGCTGGATGGTCGTCTCTCGTTGCAGGATGCGCTGCGATGCTGAGTCGGCGCATCATTCCTTGCCTGGACGTGCGCGATGGTCGCGTGGTCAAGGGCGTGCGCTTTCGTGACCACGTCGACATGGGCGATATCGTCGAACTGGCGCAGCGCTACCGCGACGAAGGTGCCGACGAACTCGTGTTCTACGACATCACCGCCAGCCCGCAGGGCCGCAGCGTCGATCGCGACTGGGTGCGGCGGGTCTCGCGCGCCATCGATATCCCCTTCTGCGTGGCTGGAGGAATTCGCAGTGTCGATGATGCCCACGCCGTGCTCAACGCCGGTGCCGACAAGGTGTCGATCAACACCCCGGCGCTGGAGCGCCCCGAACTAATCGGCGAGATTGCCCATGCCTTCGGCGTGCAGTGCGTGGTGGTCGGGATCGATTCGCAACGTGATGGCGATGGCGAATGGCGGGTGCGCAGCCACACTGGCGATCCCGAGCGGATGCGCGCCTTGCCACGACGAACGCTGGATTGGGTGATGGAAACGCAGCAACGCGGTGCCGGCGAGATCGTGCTCAACTGCATGGACAGCGACGGCGTGCGCAATGGCTACGACATCGCGCAATTGGCGGAAGTCCGCAAATTGGCGACGGTACCGCTGATCGCTTCCGGTGGCGCCGGCACCATCGACCATTTCGAAATGGCGTTTCTCGACGCCGATGTTGATGGTGCGCTCGCCGCCAGCGTGTTCCATTCCGGCGCCATCCGCATTCCCCAACTCAAGCGCGAGCTCTTTGCGCGCGGCATTTCGATGAGGCTGGCATGACGATTCCCGTTTTTGACATCGAATCCCTGGACTGGTCGAAATCGCCCGATGGACTGCTGCCGGCGATCGTGCAGGATGCCGGCACCTTGCGCGTGCTGATGCTTGGCTACGTCAATCGCGAATCGCTGGCGCGCACGCTTGAATCCGGCCATGTGACCTTCTTCAGCCGCAGTCGCAACGCGTTGTGGACCAAGGGCGAAAGTTCCGGTCATTTCCTGGATCTGGTGTCGCTGGAAGCGGATTGCGACAACGACACGCTGCTGGTGATGGCGCGGCCGCACGGTCCGACCTGCCATCTCGGTCGCGCCAGTTGCTTCCCGGATGCACGCGGCGACGTACTGGCCGAGCTTGATCGCCTGATCGCGACTCGTGCCAGCAAACGCCCAGAGGGCAGCTACACCACCAAGCTCTTCGAAGGCGGCGTCCGCCGGATCGCACAGAAAGTGGGCGAGGAGGGCGTCGAAACCGCGCTGGCGGCGGTGGCGCAGGGCGATTCCGAACTGCTCGGCGAGAGCGCCGACCTGCTGTACCACCTGCTGGTGCTGCTGCGTTCGCGCGGACTCGGGCTGGCCGATGCCCTCGCGGTGCTGGAGCAGCGCGGCAGTTGAATGGTCATCGCGGTGACGGATAATCGCCCGATGAACAACCAGAAGCGCACGCCAATCTCGAAACTCTGCCTGCTGGCCTTCGCCAGCCTGTTCGCCCACTCGCCATCGCAGGCCGCGACGATGCACGGTCGTGTCTGCCTTGATGCCGGGACCGCCACTTCCTGTCCGGCCGATGCGAAAGGCGTCGCCGATGTCGCCATTTCCAATGGACGACAGATCGTCCGCAGCGATGCGGATGGTCGCTACAGCATCGAAGTCGGGGACGGCGATACCGTGTTTGCGATCAAGCCCGCGGACATGTCCTTCGCGAATCGCGCAAACGGCCTGCCGCGCTTCTGGCAGAACTACGCGCCGAATGGTTCGCCCAAACTGAAGTACCGCGGGATCGCGCCATCATCGTCCTTGCAATTCGATGTCGCGCTGCGTCCGCTGGGCAAGGTGCCGGGTGCGCTCGACATGCTGGTGTTCGGTGACCCGCAACCGAAATCGTTGAAGGATGTCGGCTATTACGATCGCGACATCGTTGCGCCGCTGGTGGGCCGCACCAAGGCGCGCCTCGGCATTTCGCTGGGTGACATCGCCAGCGACGATCTTTCCCTGTATCCGGCGGTCAACGCCGTCACCACGCGCCTGCACCAGCCGTGGCTGCACGTGCCCGGCAATCACGACATGGATGCCGATGCCGGTGGCGATGCCCATGCGCTCGATTCCTTCCGCAACGTTTTTGGTCCGGACACCTATGCCTGGCAGGAACCGCAGGCCAGCTTCATCGTCCTCGACGACGTGGTGATGACGCCGGGCAAGGCCCCCGGTTACATCGGCGGCTTCCGCGACGACCAGTTCGCCTTCCTGCAATCGGTGCTGCCGACGCTCGATCGCAGTCGCCTGCTGGTGTTGTCGATGCACATTCCGTTGTTCGAGCCGACCGGCAAGGACACCTTCCGCGATACCGATCGCGAGCGCCTGTTCGCATTGATCAAGGATTTTTCGCACGTACTGGTGCTGAGCGCACATTCGCACGCACAACAGCACTGGTTCCACGATGCATCGACCGGCTGGCATGGTGCGCAGCCGTTGCACGAATACAACGTGGGCGCGGCCTGCGGCGCGTTCTGGTCGGGAGTGAAGGATGCTGCCGGCATTCCGGCATCGACGATGTCCGATGGCACGCCGAACGGTTACGCCACGCTGCACGTCGAAGCCGATGGTCGTTATGCATTGGCGTATCACCCGGCGCGCGATCCTGCCGATACCCAGATCGGCCTGCACGCGCCGAAGGTGCTGCGCAAGGGCGCCTATCCGGCCTGGGGCGTCTACGCCAACATGTGGATGGGCATGGCCGACACGAAGATCGAATATCGCGTTGATGACGGTCCGTGGAAGACGATGACCCGCGTGATGCAGCCCGATCCGGCATTGCTCGCCGAAAACATGCGCGACGATGAAGCATCGCGCTTGCGTGGCTACGATCGCTCGCCCGAAGCGACGCCGTCGCCGCATCTGTGGCGTGGTGCACTGCCGACCGATCTCGCCGTTGGTGAACATCGGATCGAAGTGCGCGCGCAGGATCGCTGGCGCGGTGAAGTCAGCGCGACGACGCGCTATCGGCTGGAAGACGCGAAGCCTTGAACGACGGCATTCGCGCTCAGTGCGCGAGCAGCCCCGAACGTTTCAGTGCATCGACCAATGCCGATTTGTTTTCCGAGTCACGGGTGGAACCCGTGGTGATCTCAAGCACCTTGCCATCACGCACGATCAGGAAGGTCGGCATGCTCCAACCCGGAGGCAGCAAAGTCCATTCCGCACGATCATAGATTTGAATCGCCTGGGCACTCGGAAAGCGCCGGTTCCAGTCGCGGACGGCGCCTTGCTCCTCCCAACCCGGAGGCAGCATCAGCCAGTGCGCATTGCGGGCAAAGACCGGGCCAAGCACCGGATCGGCGGAGATGTCCTCGGCGGCATCTTCGGAAAAATGGCAGCCGGAGAGAACCAGAATCTGCAGCGGCACGAGATCGAGCGTGTTGCGGGTCAGGGTGGTTCCATCGTGGTCCGTTGTCCACACGCTGAAAGGCATTGGGCTTGCGCCGGTATCCTTCATGTGCGGAAGTTCGGGAAGCCCGGCCCTTGGGTGCGCAGCGGCATAGCGACGGGCTTGCCCAAACTGGCGGGCACGAACGAGACCCAGGAAAACTTCGCGGAAATCCATCGGTCGCGCCAAACCCCGGCGCTCCATGGCGGCGACGATTTCACGCAACCGATCGGCGTCCACCGGCGAAGGCATCTCGTCGGAAACAAGCTGGACCGCGCGCAGCAGATAGACCAGATCATGTTCGCTTAATCGCGAAAGTACGGCGGGTTTCCCGAGCAATCCGGAAAATTCTCGATCAAAACGCGCGTGGAGCTCGTTCCGATTATCGCCATCGCGGTGTTGCAGTCGTGACAGTGCATCGAATCCCGTTTCGATCCTGCCGGGAGTCATGTTTGCTGTTCGCCAGGAAGGTAGGGCATCGGGATTGCGGAAAAGAATGCCCGGGATATAGGATTCGGCGCCAAGCAGTGTCAGTACCTGTTTCGCTTCCTCGCGGGTCAACTCGGTGGACAACTCGCCGGGATCGAAACCACCCAGTCCATTGCTCCCGAAGATGAGATGGTCGAGAAAACGCTGGCGCGCAAGCGGCGGCAGCACATCAAGTGGCGAATCTCTGCCCGCATGCAGTTTTAAATACTCATCCAGTTCGGCGCGGGAACGGATGGGCTGCGATTTTGGTGCTGCGGAACCCGCAAGCTGCATTGCAGTCGCTGACTGCAGTACGCCACAAGCCAAGCTGCCCGTGAGCAGGAGCGCGAAGACGAGGCGCAATTTCAGCATCGGCAGAGATCCCAAGCCCCGGAGCTTGCAGGATATCAGCGCGGTCTCCTAACGCTCAACCACGCACCAACCAATAGCAACGCGATCGCGACCGCCTGGATCCAGTGCGCTTGCGCCCGCCCGCTGAGCACCAACAGCAACGTCGACAGCAGCGGCGCGAGATAGGACAGACCGCCGAGCAGGGCGATGTCGCCGCGCTTGGTGCCGCCGTCCCATAGCCAGAACGCGGCGCCGACCGGGCCGATGCCCATCGCGAGCATCGCCAGCCATTGCA
>JAFEBY010000083.1 GCA_018242465.1 Pseudomonadota bacterium
ATGACGTAATACGGGTTGGGGTTGTCGTACATCAGGCCGATCGCGTACGACTGCGCGCTGCGCAGGCTGCGCGCGGAAGGATCGGGCTGGTAGTCGAGCTCGGCGATCGCGACCTGCACGCGATCGCGCGTGCGCGCCTGGACGCCGGCTTCGTTGTTGATCACGCGCGACACCGTCTTCAACGACACCTGCGCGCGTTCCGCGACATCTCTGATGGTGGACCTGCGCAATGCCACGGACGGTTCGACCCCTTACTGACGCGAAGCAGGCATCTTCGCACGCCCGGCGTCATGGCCGCGTACACCGAAGTACAGGATGTAGAGATAGCAGGGCACCATCAACGCCATGAACACCAGTTGGAAATCGTGCGTCTGCTTCAGGTGCACGAACAGCTGCGGGATCACCGCGCCACCGGCAATCCCCATGATCAGCAGCGCCGATCCGTATTCGGTGAAACGGCCGAGGCCCTGGATGCCTAGCGGGAAGATCGCCGGCCACATCATCGCGTTGGCGAAACCGAGCGCGGCGACGAAACCCACCGAGACGTAGCCCTTGGTCAGGGAGGCGCCGATGGTCAGCAGCACGCCGAGGATGGCGGAAAACGCGAGGTAGCGTTGCTGCGAAACGAAGCGTGGGATCGCGATCAGGCCGACCACATAGCCCAGCAGCATTCCGAACAACGTGAAGGACGTGAAGAATTTGGTTTCGTCCAGCGGCAGGTTGAAACCGGCGCCATACGTGCCGATGGCGTCGCCGGCCATCACTTCCACGCCGACGTAGACGAAGATGCACAGCGCGCCCAGCCACACGTGCGGATACTGGAACAAATTGGTGCGGCCATCGCTGCCGCTGTTGTTTACTTCTTCCGCGCGGATTTCCGGCAGCGGCGAGAACAGGATGCCGACGGCGAGCAGTGCCAGCAGGCAGGCCATGATCATGTACGGACCGTGGATGCGCGCGGCGAAGGCGTCGAGCAATTGCGCCTTGGTGGCGGCGTCGGCGCTCGCGACCTGAGCCGAGAGATCGCCCATGCCATGCATCACCAATGCACCGATCGCCAGCGGTGCGAGCATGCCAGCCAGCTTGTTGCAGATGCCCATGATCGCGATGCGCTGTGCCGCACCCTCGATCGGACCGAGGATGCTGATGTAGGGATTCGATGCGGTTTGCAGGATCGCCAGGCCCGCGCCGATGATGAAGACGCCGGCGACCGCGCCCGCATACACGCGCTGCGTAGTGAATTGCCCGAATACCAGTGCGCCGATTGCCATCAGGAACAGGCCGAGCGCCATGCCTTTTTTCATGCCGGTGCGGCGCAGGATCAACGACGACGGCAGCGCCAGGCAGAAATAGGAGATGTAGAAGGCGCTTGGAATGAGGAAGGCCAGCGTTTCACTGACATCGAATGCGACTTTGGCGAACGAGATCAGTGGGCCATTGAGCCAAGTGACGAAGCCGAAAATGAAGAAGAGCGCCCCGACGATCGCGATCGAACCGGTATTGCTGCGGGCGTTGCCAGCGGGGATGGCGGAGGTGGACATGCGGCGTGGACTCCCGGTGCGTCGGTCTGAGGGCGATGGTGCGGATGCGTCCGATTGAGGCACAAGACAGAAACCGGCGCAACGTTGTCATCCGGGAATCGGGGGCAGCGTGGTGATCCGCGTGCAAACCCCTGAAAAGCAAGCTTTCCGGGAAAGACAAAGCGGAAATCGCATGCTGCTTCGCAACATAAAAATCAAGTTAAATAGGGCTTAGATCGATCCAAATTCACCGCCGAAAAATGAATGCGTCAGTTTGTTGACAACGTTGTCAGCCAGTAGTCAATGTCGCCCCGTCACATGAGGCCGGGGGCCTTTGATGCAAGGCAGTACGGGGTCCAGCGCAGAACGTTTTGTCGCCGCCGATGTCGGCGGGACCCACGCGCGCGTCGCTCTGGTGCAGACCGATGGTGACCGTGCCATCGATGTGCAGGCCTATCGCAAGTACAGCTGCGCCGAATTCCCCAGCCTGACCGCGATCCTCGCCGACTTCGTCGCCACCCAGCAGCACGACGGCACCGATCGCATGGCGATCGCCAGCGCCGGCCTGATGCTGGATGGCAGGCTGGTCAATTCCAATCTGCCGTGGCAGGTGTCGCTGGCGGAGATGCGTCGGGAACTCGGACTGCGCGACCTCCACGTCATCAATGATTTCGCCGCTGCTGCCCATGGTGCCGGACGACTGGGGGCGGGCGACCGCCGCCTGCTCACGCCGGGTGTGGACAAGGTGGTTTCGGGCCCGATGCTGGTGGTGGGTCCCGGGACTGGCCTGGGCGCGGCGGTCTGCATCGCCACCGCACATGGCGACGTGGTGCTGCCCACCGAAGCAGGCTGGCCGGCATTTGCGCCGGTGACGCCGCGCGAAATCGAAATCCTGCGCTGGATGCAACGTGGCAATCGCCACGTTGCAGTCGAGCACTTGGTGTCCGGGCCCGGGATGGCAAATCTCTATCACGCCATTTGTGCGATCGATGGCGTGGCCACGCGTTTCGCGACGCCGGCCGAAATCACCAATGGCGCACGCGCAGGCGATGCCCAGGCAGGCGACACCGTGCTGTCATTCTGCGCATTGCTCGGTAGCGCCATCGGCGATCTCGCCGCCATCACCTGCGCGGGCAGCGTGCACGTCGCTGGTGGCGTCGTGCCGCAACTGGTGGACTTCCTGCCGCACAGCGATTTCCGTGCGCGCCTCGTCGACAAGGGTGCAATGCGGCCCCTGCTCGAACGTGTGCCGGTATGGCTGATCGAAAACGAACGACTCGGCGTGCTCGGCGCGGCGAGGTGGTACCAGCAGCACCTCGGGGAGCACCCGGAAGAAACAACTATCAACTGACCGGAGAACCAAGCAATGCAACTCAAGAAAACACTGTTGACGATCGGAATCGTCACCGCGCTCGGCGCCGCCGGAAACGCGATGGCCCAGGATGCGCAGACCGCCCAGCAAGCCCCGGCGAAAGCCAAAGCCGGCGATCTCGACGCGATTACCGTCACCGGCATCCGTGGTGCGAAGGAGAAGTCGCTGGACGTCAAGCGCGAGGCCAAGACGCATGTCGAGGTAGTGACGGCCGAAGACATCGGCAAGTTGCCCGACAAGAACATCGCGGATTCACTGTCGCATATTCCGGGTGTCTCGGTGAGCTCTGCTGGCGCGAATGAAGGTGGCTTCGACGAGAACGACCGCGTCTCCATGCGGGGCACCAATCCCAGCCTGACCCAGACACTGTTCAACGGCCACAACATCGCCTCAGGTGACTGGTTCGTTCTCAACCAGGCAGGCACTGTTGGCCGCAGCGTCAGTTACACCCTGCTGCCTTCCGAACTGGTCAACCAGGTCGTGGTGCACAAGACGTCAGAGGCCAGCCTGGTCGAGGGCGGCGTGGCCGGTTCGGTGGATGTGATCACCCGCAAGCCGCTTGAGTTCGCCAAGCCCTTCACCGGCAGCGTTTCGTTGGGTGCGGTGTATTCCGACCTGCCCAACAAAACCGAGCCTCAGTTCAGCGGATTGTTCAACTGGAAAAACAAAGCGAACAATTTCGGCATCCTGGTGCAGGCGTTCGCGGAAACGCGCAGTTTGCGTCGCGATGGGCAGGAAATACTCGGATACGACCAGATTGCACCGGGTTCGGCGGTGGCCACCGCGCATCCTGACCTTGCCGGGGTGTGGTACCCGCACCTGATCGGTTCCGCTCTGTTCGAGCAACGGCGCAAGCGCACAGGCGGCCTGATTGATGTCCAGTTCAAGCCGACCGACAACCTCACGCTGGATCTGAATGCCTTCAGCTCGAACCAGAAGGCCAGCAACTACAACCGCAATTACATGCTGTGGGGGACGCACGTTGTCAACTTCGGCGCCGGACAATCGCCCGATCCGGGATATGTGGTGCGCAACGGCACGCTGGTCAACGCCAATTTCACTGGCCAGCCTGGGACGACCTATGGCGTGTATGACCAGATTTCGCGCCCTGATGCGCGATCGAGTTCCAGATATGTATCTCTCGATGCAAAGTGGGACGTGAGCCAGAAGCTCACGTTCAAGGGCCAGGTAGGCACGTCGAAGGGCAGTGGACAGACGCCGACGCAGGATGTGGCCGAATGGAATACCGGGATTGGCACGGGCGGCGGATACCAGCTGAACGGAGTCGGCGCCGCCGACTGGCATCTGAACGAAAGCCCGTCGAAACAGACCACCGCGCTGGGCTGGATCTTCGGTGACCAGCACGTCGACGTGCGCGACAAGGAGGATTGGGGTCAGATCGATGGCCAGTACTTCATCGATCGCGGCCCGATGTCGTCGTTGCAGTTCGGAATCCGCCAAGCCAAGCACAGCCGCTCATCGTTCGGCGTGATTGGCCAGGGACCGGGTTGCATCGATTCCAGCGGGAATGTCGTGGCGTTCGACTGGTCGCAGGCCAACTGGTGCCCGGTCGGGACGCAATCGCCAAACGATCCGGCGAACATCCCGGTGGCCAGCGGAATGTATCCGGGGAATTACGCGGCATTCGGCGGCAATTTCCCGCGCAACATCTGGTATCTCGATGCAGGTCAGTTGCGCGCCTACAACCGCTTGACCAACCGCTCAAGCAATGGGTCGCGCGAGGACTGGCCGAGCGAATTCGCACTGAACGAGAAGAGCAGTGCCGCGTATGTGCAATTGAACTTCGAGAGCGATCGCTGGAATGCCAACGTTGGCGTGCGCTTCGTCAAGACAGAGGAAAACATCCTCAACAACGTCAGTGCCGATGCGACGACGCCGGGCGCGGTCACCGCGTCGGCTTTTGGCCCGTACCTGCCGGTCACGACCAAGCATAACTACAACAACGTGCTGCCGAGTGCGAATTTCAAGTACGACATCAGCAAGGATCTTGCGCTACGCGTCGCTGCGTCGCGCACAATGACGCGCCCGGACTATTCGGCATTGTCGGGCGCGGTGAACTTCGGTGGCGCGCAGAACCCGGGTGACGTCGGCCAAGGGAGCGGCCCCAATCCGGATCTGAAGCCAATTCAGTCGACCAACTTCGATGCGTCGCTGGAGTGGTACTTCGCGCCGCGCGCGCTGTTGGCGGGCAGTGTGTTCTACATGGACCTGAAGGATTACGTCGATTATGGCCAGGTAACGCGCCAATACATGACGTTCAACAACACGAACCCGCAAGGGTTCATGGCGAACTACATCATCACGACGCCGATCAATTCCAACGGCAAGGTCCAGGGTTACGAATTGACCTATGAACAGCCGATTGGCGCGTATTTCGGCATCAGCGCCAACTACACCTACGCAGATGGCAAGGGACCGAACAGCCATCCGCTGGTGGGCACGTCGAAGAACACCTACAACTTGGGCGGCTACTTCGAGAACGAGCATTTCAACGCACATGTCACCTACATGTTCCGCTCGTCCTTCTATAGCGGGCTGGATCGCCAGACTGCGTTCTACCAGGACAAGACCGCGGTACTGAATGCGTCGTTGGGCTACAAGCTCAACGAACACCTGTCGTTCGCGCTGGATGGCCTCAACCTCAACCAACCGAAGCTGAAGTATTACGCGTTGAATCGCGACCAACCCCGTTCGATTTACATGAACGGACGGCAATATTATTTCAACGTGCGCTTCAATTTTTGATCACGGCAGTCGTGCCATCGCGTTGCATTGATGTCCCCCACCACGGGGCCCTTTCCGGGCCCCGTTTTTTTGAAGTGCGAGAATTGCCGCGCCGACCAAGGAATCCGAGATGAAGCCACGCACCCTCGTCCCACTCGTCGTCGCTTTCTGCATGGGACTATTGCCCATGTCCGCAGCACGCGCGGGTGATGCCGGCATCGTCATCCCGAAGTTGTTGCCGCAGCCGGCGCACATGGTGCGGATGCAGGGAAGTTTCGCCATCGACGGCAACACTGGCATCCATGCCGATGGCGTGGTTGCGCGCACTGCGGCGACGCAATTCGCGGCGATGCTGCCGGCATCCGGGCCGCAGCCGAAACGGGTGGCAAGCAAGACGCCAGAGGGCATCGCCTTCGCCATCGATGTGGCGCAATCGTGGCCGTCACCCGATGCCTACGCCATCGACATCGATGCGAGCGGTGTGCGCGTGCGCGCAGGCGACGGAAAGGGTCTGTATTACGGCGCGGTCACGCTGGCGCAGTTGTTGACTTCGGGCGAGAGCACCGCGAGCGTGCGACTGCCTGCACTCCATATCGATGATGCGCCGCGTTTCGGCTGGCGCGGCTTGATGCTGGATTCGGCGCGACATTTCCAGTCGGTCGATGACATCAAGCGCCTGCTCGATGCGATGGCGCAACTCAAGCTCGACGTTTTTCATTGGCACCTGACCGACGACCAGGGCTGGCGCTTCCCGGTGCCGGGTTGGCCGAAGCTCACCACGGTCGGCGCATGCCGCATCCCATCCGGTGATGGCGGCATCGATGCTGCGACCGGGAAGCCGGTGCCGTATTGCGGCTTCTACAGTGAGGCGCAGATTCGCGAGGTGGTGGCCTACGCCGCCGCGCGCCACATCGACGTGGTGCCGGAAGTCGATATCCCAGGCCACGCCACCGCGGCGATCGCCGCCTATCCGCAACTGGGCGTGTCTGGCCAGCCGATCGCGGTGTCCAGCGAATGGGGCGTCAACGTCAACTTGTTCAACGCCGACGAAGCGACCATGCGCTTCCTCGAGGACGTGATGGCACAGGTGGCGAAACTCTTCCCGGGTCGCTATGTCCACATTGGGGGCGACGAGGCCGTCAAGGACCAGTGGAAGGCATCCGCGAAGATGCAGGCGCGCATCCATGAACTCGGGGTCAATGGCGAGGAAGGCTTGCAGGCATGGATGATCGCGCGGCTCGAGCGTGCTCTGTCCGCCCATGGCAAGCGCGTGATCGGCTGGGATGAAATCCTCGCCGGGAAGCTGCCGCAGTCGGCGACGGTGATGAGCTGGCGCGGCACCGACGGCGCCATCGATGCCGCCAGACAGGGCCATGACGTGGTGATGGCACCGGCCAGCGATCTCTACCTCGACTACCTCCAGACCGATTCGCCGGAGGAAATTCCGGGACGGCCTACGCTGGTGACGCTGAAGCAGGTCTACGAATTCGAGCCGGTGCCGAAAGTGCTGGATGCGCAGCAGGCAACGCACATCCTCGGCGTGCAGGCCAATGTCTGGACCGAGCACATGCGCACGATTGCCCGTGTGCAACACGCGCTGTTCCCGCGGATTGAAGCGCTTGCCGAAGTGGCGTGGTCGCCGAAATCGGAACGCGATTACGCAGGATTCCTGCGGCGCTTGCCGGCGATGCTGCCGCGCTGGCGTGCGCAGGGCATCGCTTATGCGGCGACGCCGTTCCAGCCGATCGTGACGTCCGATGCGCAGGACGGCGGCGTGCAGGTGACCTTGAGCGAACCGTTGGGCTACACCTTGCGCTACACCACCGATGGCAGTGCGCCGACGGCAGCATCACCCGAGTATTACGCGACGCTGGGGTTGCCGTTGCCAGCGGCGGTGAACGCGCAGGCCTTCTTCGATGGCAAACCGCTGGGTGCCGTGGTGGCGCGCGCGTTCACCATCACCTCGTTGCTGACCCGCAGTGACGAGGAACTGGCGACTTGCACCCGCAAACTGGTATTGCGCCTGGAAGACGATGGTCCTCGCATCGGCGATCGCGCCATCTTCAATGTCGACATCTTCGACCCGTGCTGGACTTGGAAACGCGCGCCATTGACCGGCATCGCCGAAGTGCAGGTGCGCGCTGGCCGCATTCCCTACTTCTTCCAGCTGGCGCACGATGAATCCAGCCGCGTGTTCAAGCCGGCACGGACCGCGCATGGCGAATTGGAATTGCGCGCGGGTTGCGATGGCCAGGCACTGGCGACGGTGCCACTGCCGGCACAGCCGGATGCGGATGGGTTCATCACCCTGCATGCGCCGCTGCGGGGTATGCCGGCCAATACCGACCTGTGCATCCGCTTCACTGGCGATACCCGCCCGGCGATGTGGGTACTCGATCGCGTGACGCTGGTCCCGCATTGACCATATCGTTTCGGCCTTGACGCCGGCTTGCATCCTGAACGATAACCTGTCTTCTTTAAACCCTCGGACACCTCCCATGCCCAAAGAACTGGTGCTGATCCGCCACGCGCACGCCGAGCCGCACGGCCCCGGACAGTCCGACATGGACCGCGTGCTATCGGCGATTGGCCGCAAGGAAGCGACGGAGGCCGGTGTCTGGTTGAAGGCGCACGCACAACCGCCAAACCAGGTGCTGTGCTCGCCGGCGCAACGTACCCGCGAAACACTGCAGGAAATCATGACGGCGACCGGAAACTTTCCGGTCCGCGAGGAAGCGGCAATTTACGAAGCCGGCGTCGGCACCCTGATCGGATTGATCGAAACCGCCCGCGATGCGCATGCTCTGTGGCTGGTCGGCCATAACCCGGCACTGGAACAGCTGGCGGCGTTTTTGTCGGAAGGCCGCAGCGGCGAAGCGCGCGGCATGCCCCCGGGCAGTACCGTGGTGTTGCGCCTGCCCGACGATGCCACGATCGAACCCGGCGTCGCGGAAGTCCTGGCGTTCTGGTGGCCCTGAGACGTGTGATTGTCTGCCTGCTGGCGCTTGCCGCAGGCGGTTGCACCACGCTGTCGAAATCCGAGCACGCGCATGCCGAGGCGATCGCGATCGCCGCCCGCAGCGATGCCGTCGATTGCCAGCGCGCGGACCACTGCGCCGATCCTTCGGTACTCGAAAGTGCTGCCCCGCAGGCGGGCAACCGCATGCTGCTGCTCGATGACGGCCAGGATGCTTTGCTGGCGCGCCTGCACATGATCCGCAGCGCGCGCGAACGCATCGACCTGCAGACCTACATCTACAAGGAAGACGATGCCGGGCGCATCGTCCTGCAAGAATTGCTGGCCGCGGCGCGGCGCGGCGTGCAGGTGCGGGTGCTGATCGACCAGCTGTCGGCGATGGAATCGGCGGAGACGCTGGCTGCGCTCTCCGGCATCCATCGCAATTTCCAGCTGCGCATCTACAGCCCGCTGTTCAACCTCGGGCGGCCGAACTACGCCGATTACGTGCTCGCCAGCTTCCTCCGGTTCCGCCAGCTCAACCAACGCATGCACACCAAGGTGCTGGTGGTGGATGGCGAAGTCGGCGTCACCGGCGGCCGCAATTACAGCGACGACTACTATGACTGGTCGTCGCGCTACAACTTCCTCGATCGTGACGTACTGGTGTCAGGGCCCGCGGCCAGGGCGATGCAGACCAACTTCGATGCGTTCTGGGTGGCGCCGCAAAGCGTGCCGGTCGAGCAGCTCAACGATGTTGCGAAGATCCTGCTCGCCCGCGGCGTACCGGCACTGGCCGACAAGCGTTACGAATTTCCGGAGCGCGTCCGCGCGATGCAGGATGCTTCCGGCGATGCAACGCTGTTGCGCAAGCGACTGGGAGATCTGCTGGCCCCGGTCGCTGATGTCCAGTTCGTCGCTGATCCCCCCGGCAAGCATGATGATTCCGCCAAGCGTGCAGATAGCGCCCCGGCGTCACTTGTAGTGCGTGACGTGGTGGAGTCGGCGCAGCACGAAGTCTTGATGCAGACGCCATACCTGGTGTTGACCCATGGTGCGCAACGGCTGTTCCAGGGATTGCATCGCCGTTCCGATCCACCGCGGGTAATCGTGTCGACGAGCAGCCTGGCCGGCATCGACAACGCGCTCACTTACGCGATGGCCTACAAGTATCGTCGCCGCTACATCAAGCGTTTCGGTTTCGAGATGTACGAGCTCAAGCCGTTCCCGCAAGATGTGCCGATGCGCGTGGGCGATCTCGTCACCGACGAAGAAGACGTGGTCGATGAAGGGGAAGTGAAGGACGCACCACGCGTGAGCGTGCGTGGCCGTCGTCGTCCGTTGCCTGCCAGTGGCGAAGACACATCGCGACGTGGCGTGCTGCTGTATCGCCTCAATCGACCGCTGCCGCAATCCGATGAGCCACGCGTCGGCCTGCACGCGAAATCATTGGTGGTCGATCGCAGCGTCGCCGTGGTCGGCAGCCACAACTTCGATCCGCGTGGCGTCAACTACAACACCGAGAGCGCGCTGATCATCCGTGACCCGGCCTTCGCCGCACGGGTAGCCGACAGCATCCTGCGCGATACCCAGCCGGCCAATGCCTGGGTGATTGCGCCGCGTGACCCGGTCATCGCCGATGTCGACGACACCATCGTCAGTGCCAGCGAGCGCCTGCCCCTCTTCGACCTGTGGCCGAGCCGCTATGCCACGGATTTCGAATTCCGTAGCGAACCCGGTTGTCCGAAGCCGCTGCCCATCCGCGATCCCGATTTCCACCGCTGCTATCGGGCGGTCGGCGACTTCCCGGATGTCCCGCTGCTCGGGGTGAAATGGTGGCTGACCCGGGCAATCACGGCCTTCGGGGCCGGAATGACCCCGTTTTTGTAGGCCCAAGGCCGCCCTCCCGACCCATGACTCCAGTTGTGTGACTTCTGGCAGGGGCCAAAGTGGATATGGTGTTGTACTTTACCAACACACCGAAACAACACCACACCAAACAGGAGTCTGCCATGTATGCCTACGCCACCCCGAAGACCGTCCGCCGCCCGATGAACCCGCAGGCCGTGCACGCCACCTCATCCACCTATGAGCGCCAGGAAGCCGCTCCGTTTGGTACCGGGTATGGCCGCAGCAGCGGTTATGTCCAGCGCCCCCGTTACACCCGCGATTGGGCCCCGGCCCGCTTCACCTTGCGTTGATCCATTCCGGCCTGGGCCATCGAGTCGGTTAGTCTGGCGTCATCATTTTCCAACCAAGAACGCCCCATGCTGTTTCGCCGCCAGGCCACGCTCGACCAGTTGAATACGTTGTCCCGCAATACCCTGATGGAGCCACTTGGCATCGTCTTCACCGAACTGGGCGCCGATTACCTGCGCGCGACGATGCCGGTGGATGCCCGCACCCACCAGCCCTACGGGTTGCTGCATGGCGGTGCGTCGGCGGCATTGGCGGAAACCCTCGGCAGCACGGCCGCCGGCCTGTGCGTGGGGGAGGACGAAGGCGTGGTCGGTATCGAGATCAACGCCAATCACTTGCGCGGTGTGCGCGAGGGCGTGGTCACCGGCACCGCACGGCCGCTGCATGTCGGCCGATCCACCCAAGTGTGGGAAATGAAAATCGAGAACGAGGCAGGCGATCTCGTCTGCATCTCGCGTTTGACGCTGGCGGTGATTCGGCGTCGTTAGCACGCACTGCTTGAAAAAGCATCGCCCGGCTGAGCGCCTTTAGCGGTTATCCGCAGTGGCCGACACGCCGTGAACCCATCCATGGGGGCTCGACTCGGCATCCATGCCTCGTATGGTCGACCACTGCGGACGAACCGCATGGCGCTGCCGGTGGCGAGCTTTTGGCTCCTCTCTCGGAAAGCAACAGCACGCGCGTACCCACCAAGCCAGCGCGTGGCTTGATCAGTCTTCGCCCAGCCAGCGGTAAATCACGCCGCCCAGAATGCCGCCGATTGCCGGCGCCACCCAGAACAGCCACAACTGGCTCATCGCGCCGCTGCCCGCGAACAAGGCCACAGCGGTCGAGCGTGCCGGATTCACCGAGGTATTGGTGACCGGAATGCTGATGAGGTGGATCAGGGTCAATGCGAGGCCGATCGCGATCGGCGCAAAGCCGGCCGGAGCCTTGCCGTGGGTAGAGCCCATGATCACGATCAGGAACACGGCGGTCATCACCACTTCGCACAGGAAGGCCGCGCCCAGCGCATAGCCTCCCGGTGACAGCGCGCCATAGCCATTGCTGGCGAAGGCGCCGGCCGAGGTCGGATCGATCGCGAAGCCGTCCCTGCCGCTGGCGATCTGATAGAGGATGAAGGCCGCCAGGGCACCACCCAGCACCTGGGCAAGGATGTAGCCGGGCAGGTCTTTCGCGGGGAAGCGCCCGCCGGCGACCAGGCCAATGCTGACCGCGGGATTGAAGTGGGCACCCGAGATGTGGCCGAAGGCGTAGGCGCCGGTCAGCACGGTCAGGCCGAAGGCCAGGGCCACGCCAACGAAGCCGATGCCGAGGGGGTTACTGTCACCCCCGAACTTGGCTGCCAGTACTGCGCTGCCGCAACCGCCCAGGACCAGCCAGAAAGTACCGAGGAACTCCGCCGCAAGTTTCTTCATCACCAGGACTCCGTCCGCGCCGGAATGACGCCGCAGGACTATCGCATGGGCAAGTCGTCGCCGCAGCTTGTCAGCGATTCGGGCGTTTCCCGTATACTGAACAGCTGAGTGCGGCCGGGGCTGCACAAGCAACGGGTACTCGCGTGAATCGATCCGATCTCGACTTCCTGAAGAAATTTTCGATGGTGATTGCCTTTTTGTTGGCGACCACAGTCATCCTGATCTTCCTGGGCAGCCATTTGGCGGCCAAATACCACAAGTACGAAGTGACGCCGCAGGCCGCGGCCCAGACCGAAGCACGCATCGCGCCGGTCGGTGCGGTCTATGCCGGCGAAGAAGGCAAGGTCGAGCAGGTCGCCGCCGAGGAAGCCGCCAAGAAGCGCGCCTCCTCGGAAGTTGCCTACGGCGGCACCACCGACGGCAAGACCATCTTCGGCAACCTCTGCACCGGCTGCCACACCAGTGGCAGCGGCGGCGCACCGACGCTTGATGCAGCGCACTGGACGGCGCGCGTGGCCCAGGGCAAGGACACGCTGTACAAGCACGCGACCGAAGGGTTCACCGGCAGCTCCGGCACCATGCCGGCCAAGGGCGGCAACCCGGCGCTGACCGAAGATCAGGTCAAGGCGACGGTGGACTGGATGGTGGCGCAGGCCACCGGCAAGTAAGTGGCCGATGCCGCCCTGCAGCTGCAGGGCCCGGCTGGCGGACTGGAAGCCAGGCTCGAATTCCCCGACGCCGGCGTTGCTCGCCGCGCCGGTTGCGTGATCGTTTGCCATCCGCTGCCGACCGATGGCGGCACCATGGACAACAAGGTGGTGACGACGACCGCGCGTGCGTTGCGCGAGCTCGGCCTCACCACGCTACGGTTCAATTTCCGCGGCACCGGCAACAGTGCTGGCGAATTCGATCGTGGTGCCGGCGAAAGCGATGACCTGCGCGCAGTGGTGGCGTGGTTGCGCGCCGAGCGCCCCGACGATGCACTGTGGCTGGCGGGTTTCAGCTTCGGCTCCTTCGTGACGCTGAAGAACGCGGTCGAATTGTGCGCCGATGCGGTGATCTCGATCGCGCCACCGGTAACTGGCCGCGGCTGGGATTTCAGCCAGATCGAATTGCCGCGGGTGCCGTGGCTGGTGGTGATGGGCGAAGCCGACGAGATCGTCGAACCCAAGGCGGTGTTCGACTGGATCGATGCATTGCCGCAACCGCCGACGCTGGTGCGCATGCCCGAAACCTCGCACTTCTTCCATCGCAAGCTGATCGACTTGCGCCAGGTGATCCAGCATTGGGCGCAACCGTTGCTGCCGCCCGAAGCATGAGTGCGGAAACCTCGCCGTTGCCGAGCCAGCGCTATGCCGAAGGCGTGGCCCGCGGCGATTGGCAGGAGGATCCCGCCCAGCGCGACGTCCTGGTCGAGCTGGATCGCATCCATCGTGAACTGGTGATGGAGCCGGCGCGGGCCTCCGGCTTGTTCTCGCGGTTGTTCGGCGGCGATGGCGCGGCGTGCAAAGTGCCCGGCTTGTACCTATGGGGTGGGGTGGGTCGCGGCAAGACCTTCCTGGTCGACCTGTTCTACGACGGCCTGCCGATCGCGCGCAAGCAGCGCACGCACTTCCATCGTTTCATGCGCGAATTGCACACGCGCCTGCGCGCCCATGCCGGCGAGGCCGATCCGCTCGCCATCATCGCGCGCGAATGGCGCGAGACGTTGCAGGTGCTCGTGCTCGACGAATTCGTCGTCACCGACATTGGCGATGCGATGCTGCTGTCGCGCCTGCTGCGCGGCCTGTTCGACGGTGGCGTGACGCTGGTGACGACATCGAATACTGCGCCGGTCGATCTCTATCGCGACGGCCTGCAGCGTGCGAGCTTCTTGCCGGCGATCGATTTGCTGGAACAGCATTGCCGGGTGCTGGAGATTCCCAGTGAAACCGATTACCGCCTGCGTGCGCTGACGCGTTCGCCGGTATATCGCACGCCGCTGGACGCGCAGTCGGATGCATGGCTGCAACAGCGCTGGCACGAACTCGGTGGCGACGATGCCCATCGCGATGCCGGACTCGCCATCGAAGGCCGACGCATACCGGTGCGCGCGCGCAGCAAGGGCCTGGTCTGGTTCGATTTCGCCGCGTTGTGCGATGGCCCGCGCGGCACCAGCGACTACATCGAGATCGCGCAGGAGTTCCACGCGGTGCTGGTCGGCGGCATTCCGGTATTCGATGGAAACAACGACGATCCGGCGCGCCGCTTCATCAACGCCATCGACGAGTTCTACGACCGCCGCGTCAAGCTGGTGTGCACTGCGGATGCCGTCCCGGTCGATCTGTATCGCGGCACGCGCCTGGCCGCGATGTTCGAGCGCACCACCTCGCGCCTGATTGAAATGCAGAGCACGGAATACCTGGGCCAGCACCACCTCGGCTGAGGTAGGATCGGGCAAACATTCCGGGGGAGAAACCGATGCGCATGATCACGATGGCCGGACTGCTGGCAGTGGCCGGCGCGGCGAATGCCGGCACGCCGTTGCCGGATGGTCCGCACGTGGTGACGAGCGGCGAGGGCAAGGTGTCGGTGGCGCCGGACATGGTGACGCTCCATGTCAGTGTCTCGAAGAGAAACCCGGTCGCCGCCAATGCAAAAAGGGAAGCCGATGAAGCAGTGAGTCGGTTTCTGGATGCGCTCGCAAAGCAAGGCGTGGCGAATGCCGACATCACCGCTTCCAGCCTACGACTGTCGGAAGACACTGATCGCGACGATAATGGGAAGCGGGTTTCAAACGGGTATACCGCAGAACGATCTGTCGACGTGAAATTGCGCGCGCTGAATCGTTTCAATGCCGTGCTTGACGATGCTCTGGCCGCAGGCATCGATCGCTTCGGAAACTTCGATTTCGAGTCGTCGCGCAAGCTGGAATTGATCGCGCAGGCGCGATCTCTCGCGGCACAGGACGCGCAACGCAAAGCAGAAGATCTGGCGCGTGGATTTTCGGCGCATGCCGGCAAGATCTACAGCATTGGCAGTGCAGGATCCGGAACCACTGATCATTATCAGCGCGGCAATGAGCTCGGAACGATCACCGTAACGGGGTCGAGCAAGGACCCTGCGCGCTACCTGCAACCACAGATCGATTTCATCGAGCATGTCCAGGTCGTGTTCGACCTTGTCCGCTAGTCCAGCTGCCCTTCCGACGTCACCGCAGGCAACTCCACGTCTTCGCGCACCACCGATCCGAGCAACCCCTCGCCCTGGTCGGCGGCGAACAACTGCTCCAGTTCCTTGCGTGCTTCGGCCGAGGTCTGCTTCAACGCTTCCTCGTCGTCGTAGACGAGATGCTGCGCGGAGAGCATGCGTTCGTCGGCTTCCTTGAAGCGGCGCATGCGGTCGTCGGCGATCTCCGGCGGGAAGCCGAGCGTGATCAAGGCCTCTCGCCCGGTCTTCAACGCCGAGAAGAATGTCTCGCGAATCGGAGTGACGCCGAAATCCATCAATTGCCACGCATGGCGGCGATCGCGGGCGCGGGCCAGGATCTTGGCATCCGGGCTGAAACGGCGGATCAACCGCACCGTGCGCAGGCTGTCTTCCACGCTGCCCATCGCGACCACGAACAAGCGGATATGTTCGGCGCCGGCTGAACGCAACAACTCCGGCTTGGTGGGATCGCCGTAGTAGATCGGATTGCCGAAACGCCGGAAGAATTCCACCTGTTCGACATCGGAATCGATGGCGACGAACCGCACTTTCTGGGTGAACAAGAGGCGCGCGACGATCTGGCCGAAACGACCGAAGCCGGCGATCATCACCTGCGGCTGGTCGTCGGGGAGTTCATCGAACGGACGGTCGTCCTTCTTCTTGCGTTTGCGCCCAACCAGCCTGCTCACGGCAATCACCAGCAATGGCGTCACCGCCATCGACAGGCCGACGATCGCGGTCAGTTGGTCGCGCAATTCCGCCGGCAACAGGTGCACGCGTTCGGCTTCATTGAACACCACGAAGGCGAATTCACCGCCCAGCGAAAGCACCGACGCCAGCAGCAATGCGCCACGTGTGTCGAGTTTCCCGGGAACGCGCCCGATCGCGAACAGGAGGATGAACTTCACCATCATCAGGATGGCGACGCTCGCTGCAATCAGCGCCGGATGCGAGGCGACTTCGCGCAGGTCGATGCTCATGCCGACGGCCATGAAGAACAGGCCGAGCAGCAGGCCTTCGAACGGCTGGATCTGCGATTCCAGTTCGTGGCGGAATTCGGAATCGGCGAGGATCACGCCGGCGATGAAGGCGCCGAGGCCGGCGCTCAGGCCCGCGAGTTCGAGGAACCACGCGCTGCCGAGCACGACCAGCAAGGCCGCGGCGGTGAACACTTCCGGCATGCCGGTGCGCGCGACGATCTTGAACAGCTGGCGCAACAGCAGGCGACCGCCCAGCAGCAGGATCGCGATCGCGCCGATCGCCTTGCCCGTTGCCAGCCATGGCGAGACATCCGCATGCTGGACCTTGCCTAGCAAGGGGATGGCGGCCAGCAACGGGATCGCCGCGATGTCCTGGAACAGCAGGATCGCGAAGGCGAGACGCCCGTGGTCGCTGCCGATCTCGCCGCGTTCTGATAGCAGCTGCAGACCGACGGCCGTCGATGACAGCGCCAGCGCCACGCCGATGACCAATGCGGCGTTGAAGCCGGATCCGCGAAACCAGCAGATCGCGCCGAGCGCCAAGCCGGTCAGCGCGACCTGGAGCGCACCGACACCGAACACTGCACCGCGCATCACCTTCAATCGCGGCAGCGACAGTTCCAGGCCGATCACGAACAGCATCATCACCACGCCGATTTCGCTGGCGGTGAGCACGCGATCAGGATCCGACACCACTTTCAGCGCGTGTGGTCCCAGCAACACGCCGGCGGCAAGGTAGCCAAGCACCGCGCCCAGGCCGAAGCGTTTGAATACCGGCACCGCGATGACCGCGGCCAACAGGAAGACAAGAGCGAGTTGCAGACCGCTATCAGGCATGAGACCTCCGGCAGTCATTATGGGGTTGAAGTGCGGGCGTTGTTGCTTTTTCGCTCTCTATGAAAGTCGTCACCGGCGATGTCTGTGCGGTTCGTCCGCCTGGCCGACCATACGCAGCATGGATGCTGCACATGAGCCTACATGGAGGTATTCACGGCGAGTCGGCCATGTGGACAACCACAGCAGGCACACAGCCGGGTGATAATTCCTCCATGCACACCCCAGAAGACAGCTTGCTCGGCCGCGAGGTCGCCTATCCGCAGCAATACGATCCGTCGCTGCTGTTCCCGATTCCGCGCGCGCAGGGTCGCGACGAACTCGGCATCCGCGCCGACGCCTTGCCCTTCATCGGTCACGATCGCTGGCAGGGGTATGAACTGGGCTGGCTGGACGGTCGCGGCAAGCCGCAGGTGTCCACCGCCGTATTCGAAGTGCCGGCGACGTCGCCGAACCTGGTCGAATCGAAATCGTTCAAGCTCTATCTCAACTCCTTCAATGCCCATCGCGTCGCTACGCCCGATGAATTGCGCGCCACCATCGAGCGCGACCTGTCGAAGGCCGCCGGTGCGCCGGTGCGCATGCATTTCGGCCTGCCTCCAATGCACGGAGACGACGGTGGCGTTTGCATCGACGGACTCGATATCGCCATCGACAACTACGGTCCGCCCGACCCTTCATTGCTGGCTGGCAGTGGCGATGACGTCGAGGAAACCCTGGTCTCCCATCTGCTGAAATCGAATTGCCCGGTGACCGGACAACCCGACTGGGCCACAGTGCTGGTTCGTTACCGTGGTCCGCGCATCGATCGCGAAGGCCTGCTGCGCTACGTCGTCGGCTTCCGCGACCAGCGCGAATTCCATGAGCAGTGCGTGGAGCGGATTTTCGTCGACGTGCTGGAACGGTGTGACCCGCACGCGTTGTCGGTGGAGGCGCGCTATACCCGCCGTGGCGGGTTGGACATCAATCCTGTCAGGGCTCTTCCGGGGAGTGATTTGCCGGAAGTGTGGAGAACGCCACGCCAGTGACGCAAAAATGAATGCGAACGTGATGACGCCTTAACGTCCACCGTGGCATCGTCACCGGGCCTTATCCATATCCAAGGTCCTGGGAGTCCAACATGAGCGGTAACGAAGAAAACGTCGATCCGTTGTTCAAAGATGCGCAGACTGGTTCCTTCTCCACCGAACAATCCACCGGTGGTGGTGGTGGCGCAGGTGATCAGACGTATACCGTCCAGTCGGGCGACACGCTGTCGGCGATCGCCAAGCAGTTCTACGGCCACGCCAACAAATACAACGTGATCTTCGAGGCCAATCGCGACATTCTCGACGATCCCGACAAGATCAAGCCGGGCCAGATCCTCAAGATTCCGGCTGCCGAATAATTCCGGCGCGTGCGTCCCATCCCCACATTCGAGAGAACGAATCCATGAAACAGACCCGTCTTCCGTTGGTCCTGTCCGCCGCGCTGATCGCCAGCGTCGCCGTCGTCGGTTGCAAGAAGAAGGAAGAAGCGCAGCCGGCGCCGCCCGCCGCGACCACACCGGCCCCGACACCTGCTCCGGCCGCCGCGACCGCTACGGTGGCTTCGGTCGATCTCGGCAGCGCCGTCGGCGCCGATTTCAAGGTCACTGCACCGGCGACCACCTTCAAGCCGAAGGACACCGTCTATGCGTCTGTCACCACCGCGACCAGCGACCCCGCCGCCACCGTGCCGGGCAAGCTGACCGCCACCTGGCATTACGACAAGGCCGGGACCCAAGTGAAGGCGGGCGAGGAAACCAAGGAATTGAATTTCAGCGGTCCGGGCACCACCGACTTCTTCCTGAAGGTGGCGAATGGGTTGCCGACCGGCAAGTACAAGGTCGAAATCTCGCTCGATGGCGCCGTGGTCCAGACCAAGGAATTCGAGGTCAAGTGACGGCGTGATCGCCTGATCGCGGCTTCCATCCGCCACGGTGTGGATGGACATGAAGGGACGCAGCCCACGGGTTGCGTCCTTTTTCATGGGGAAAAGTTGTGGCAATGCGCCACGACGGGCGACAATGGCGGTTCTTTACGCACGCGTTGATGCACGGAGCCTTCGCCATGGCCGATTCCAGGATCCTTTACACGCTGACGGACGAAGCGCCGTTCCTCGCCACTGCCTCGTTCCTGCCGATCGTCCAGGCGTATGCGAAAACCGCCGGCATCGCCGTCGACACCCGCGACATTTCGCTGGCTGCGCGCATCCTCTCGCAATTTCCCGACGTACTGACGCCGGAACAGCGCGTCAACGACGATCTCGCTGAACTCGGCCAGATGGCAACCACGCCCGACGCCAACATCATCAAGCTGCCGAACATCAGTGCATCGGAGCCGCAGCTCAAGGCCGCGATCGCCGAGTTGCAGAAGCAGGGCTACGCCTTGCCGGATTATCCGGAAGATCCGAAGAACGACCAGGACCGCGAGTGGAAGTCGCGCTACGACCGCGTCAAGGGCAGCGCGGTGAACCCGGTGCTGCGCGAAGGCAATTCCGATCGTCGCGCGCCCAGGGCGGTGAAGAACTACGCCAAGGCACATCCGCATCGCATGGGCAAGTGGAGCAGCGATTCAAGGACGCATGTCGCGCACATGGAATCGGGAGATTTCTACGGCAGCGAGCAATCGGTGACGATGGCGCAGCCGGGCAGCGTGCGCATCGAGTTCACTGGCGATGTCGGAGGCAGCTTCCCGCTGCGCGCGCCGGTGAAGGTGCAGGCCGGCGAAACCATCGATGCCGCGACCATGAGCGCTTCGGCACTCTCTGCGTTCGTCGATGCCCAGATCGCCGACGCCAAGGCGCAGGGCGTGCTGTTCTCGCTGCATCTCAAGGCGACGATGATGAAGGTCAGCGATCCGATCATGTTCGGCATCGTGGTGCGCCGTTTCTATCGCGATGTGCTGGAAAAGCACGCCGACGTGCTGGCGAAGATCGGGTTTGACGCCAATAACGGCATCGGCGACCTCTACGCACGCATGGGTGAACTGCCGGAAGACGTGCGCACGCAGATCGAGGCCGACATCGCCGCCGAATATGCCCGGCGTCCGGCGGTGGCGATGGTGAATTCCGACAAGGGCATCACCAACCTGCACGTGCCGAGCGATGTGATCGTCGATGCATCGATGCCGGCGATGATCCGCGACAGCGGCGGCATGTGGAATGCCGAAGGCAAGTTGCAGGACACCAAGGCGCTGATTCCCGATCGTTGTTACGCCGGCATCTACCAGACAGTGGTCGAAGATTGCCGCGCGCAGGGTGCTTTCGATCCGTCAACAATGGGCGACGTGCCCAACGTCGGCCTGATGGCGCAGAAGGCCGAGGAATACGGCAGCCACGACAAGACCTTCCAGATGCCCGGCAACGGCGTGGTGCGCGCGATCGACGACGCCGGCAAGGTGTTGATGGAGCATCGCGTGCAGGCCGGCGACATCTGGCGCATGTGCCAGACCAAGGACGCGCCGGTCGCCGACTGGGTGAAGCTGGCGGTGAGCCGTGCGCGTTTGAGCGGGACGCCGGCCGTGTTCTGGCTCGATCCGCAGCGCGCGCATGATCGCGAGATCACGGCCAAGGTCGAACGCTATCTGAAGGATCACGACACCAGCGGCCTCGACATCCGCATCCTGTCGCCGGTCGATGCGATGAAGTTGACGCTGGAGCGCATCCGCAAGGGCGAGGACACCATCTCGGTCACCGGCAACGTGTTGCGCGATTATCTCACCGACCTGTTCCCGATCATGGAACTCGGTACCAGCGCCAAGATGCTGTCGATCGTGCCGCTGATGGCCGGCGGCGGCCTGTTCGAAACCGGCGCTGGTGGTTCCGCGCCCAAGCACGTGCAGCAGTTCGTCGCCGAAGATTACCTGCGCTGGGATTCGCTGGGCGAATTCCTGGCGTTGCAGGCGTCGTTCGAACAGCTGGCGCAGCATGCCGGCAACACGCGTGCACAGGTGTTGGCCGATGCGCTTGATGTCGCCAACGGCAAGTTCCTCGACAACGACAAATCACCGTCGCGTGCGCTGGGTGGCATCGACAATCGCGGCAGCCATTTCTACCTGGCGATGTACTGGGCGCAGGCGTTGGCTGCGCAGACGCAGGATGCGGAGCTTGCAGCATTGTTCGCGCCATTGGCCAAGGCGCTGACCGACAACGAGGACAAGATCGTGGGCGAGCTGATCGCGGTGCAGGGCAAGCCGGTCGATATCGGTGGGTACTACCACGCCGACATGGCCAAGGTGTCGGTGGCGATGCGGCCGAGCACGACCTTCAACGCGGCGCTGGCTGCGCTGTAACGCGTCGTGTAGGCCGATACCGAGCGCCGTCGCAGCGAAACCGCGATGCTCATCGCATTCAACAAGCCGTATGGCGTGCTGTGCCAGTTCACCGATCGCAGTACACCGCCACGACCGACGTTGGCGTTGTTCGGGCTGCCGCCGCGGGTCTATGCCGCCGGGCGGCTCGACCACGACAGTGAAGGCCTGTTGCTGCTGACCGACGATGGCGCGCTCGCGCATACCATCACCCATCCCCGACACACGCTGGGCAAGCGCTATTGGGTACAGGTGGAGGGCGATCCCGAGCCAGCGCAGTTGCAGCGCCTGCGCGCGGGGGTGCGGCTCAATGACGGGATGACGCTGCCGGCCGATGTCCTGTGCATCGATCCACCCTCCTTGTGGCCGCGTGATCCGCCGATCCGGGTGCGCAAGTCGGTGCCGGATGCCTGGCTCGACCTCGGCATCCATGAAGGACGCAATCGCCAGGTGCGACGGATGACGGCGGCCGTCGGCCTGCCGACGTTGCGGTTGGTGCGCCATGCCATTGGGGGCTGGCGGCTGAACGGATTGCAGCCGGGGGAGTGGCGCGAGGTTCCGGTGCGGGTATAAATGGAAAGGGGAGAGGGAAGTGACGGGCAAAACAAGCAGGAGGGGAAGGGATTGTCAGTCGTGACGCATGCCGGTCGCATCTTGGTGGTGGACGATCAGGCGATCAATCTGCGCGTCGTATCGTCGCTGCTGGAGCGCCATGGATACCGGGTAACCGGTGCCGCTGGTGGCGAAGCGGCGCTGGATGCGTGTCGTGAACTCGTCCCCGACCTGATCCTGCTCGACATGATGATGCCGGGCATGGACGGATTCACCTTGCTCAAGGCGATTCGTGGCGACACGGCCCTGAAGCAGGTGCCAGTGATCTGCCTGACGTCGGTGCAGGACCGCGACCTGCTGGTGCAGGCCTTCGAAGCCGGTGCCGTCGACTACGTCATCAAGCCTTTCATCGCCGAAGAACTGCTGGCGCGTGTCGGCGTGCACATCGGCTTGAAGCTCACGCGCGATCGACTCGAGCGTGTCGCCAATGAGCGCCAGGACCTGGTCAACCTGGTCGCGCACGACCTCAAGAATCCCCTGACCAGCATCGTGTTCGCCAGCGACATCCTGGTGAGCAACGGCGTCAAGCCGGAGCGGGTGCCGCGTTACCTGCAGATGATCCGCGAGAGCACGGGAGATGCGCTCGACTATATCCGCCGCTACCTGGAATCGCAGGCGCCGGGTGAAGAGGGGGCGACTGCCGATGCGAACGCTGGCCTCAACGCCACGCTCGATTGGCTGCGCGATCGTTATGAATTGCAGTGCGAAGGCAAGGGGCTGGAGTTGCGCATCAGTCGTGCCGCTGGCGATCCGCAGGTGCGCATAGAACCGCTGGTGTTGCGCCAGGTCGCGGAAAATCTGGTCACCAATGCGCTGAAATATGCCGATACGGGCGGTGAATTGCATCTGGCAGCGCAGGCCGGAGCGCCGGGATTCTGGCGCTTGATCGTCGAAGACCGTGGCCCGGGCATCAGCGCCGGGCAGCAACGCAAATTGTTCAAGCCATTCGTGCGCCTGACCGATGGCGATCCACTGGCTGGCCTGTCGAGCGGACTCGGACTGTCGCTGGCGCGGCACATCCTGATGCGCGCTGGCGGCCAACTGTTCTACGAAAGCCGCGAAGGCGGCGGCGCGCGTTTCGTGATCGAGTTGCCCGCGGCCTGAACATCGGTGCGCTTGGCGCGACGGCGCGCGGCATACCACAGCAAGCCTGCGCCTGCGATCGCCACGGCGGCGATCGCCGGGTTGCGTTTGACGAAGGTGCGGGCGACGCGCGAACCGGTCTTGACCGCGCCGATGGCGGCGCCGGTTTCGATCCAGCGCATGGCATGGTCGGGGAGGTGTTCCTTCACCGCGTCACCGACCTTGCCGGCGAGATCGACCACGCGATCGGTGTAGTCATCGAGCTTGTTCATGGCGGATGTCCGTTCGGATTGGATAACAGTGTCGGTCGCGGGATGTTGTGATGGCGTGAGTCAGGTCCCGCGCGGTTTCGCCCGGTGCGTCGCGGTGGCGTTCCATGGATCATCCGGCCACGGGTGCTTGGGGTAGCGACCCTTCATCTCCTTCTTTACTTCCGGGTAGGTGCGATCCCAGAAGCCGCGTAGGTCCTGCGTGACCTGCAGCGGACGTCCGCCCGGCGACAACAGGTGCAGTGTCAGCGCGATGCGGCCATCGGCGATCCGTGGTGTTTCCGCCAGGCCGAACAGCTCCTGCAGTTTGACTGCGAGGACAGGCGACGCCGGCGTGCCGTCGTCGTGCAGGGCGTATTCGACCGTGCGTTCCATTCCCGACGGAACGCGCGTGCGGACGGGGGCCAATGCATCGACGCGTTGCCGCAGCGACCATTCAACCGTTCCGCGCAGCGCGTCGGAGAGCGCGGAGGATTCCAGCGCATCGATCCGCCGCAGCCCGAGGAAGGCGGGGCGCAGCCAGTCGTCCAGTGTCGCCAGCAGTGCCGCATCGGAAAGATCTGGCAGCGCGAGATCCGGCATCCATGCGCGCAGGCATTGCACGCGGATGCGCCATTGCGAGAGCGCATCGCTCCACGGCAACACGCCGAGGCCGTTGTCGCGCACCGCTGCCGTGAGCGCAGTCGCGGCGAGTTCCGGATCGATCCGGCCTGCCGGCCGCGCCGACAGCACGATGCCGTCGAAACGTTCGATCCGTTCGCTCAACAGCGCCTGTTTCACATCGTCCCAGCGCACTTCGTCGGCTTCGCGCCAATGCGCGGCGAAGTCTTCGCGCAGGCGTTTTTCGTCGACCGGGAGTGCCCGCAGGATCAGTGCATCGCGCGCTTCGTGGCGCAACTCACCGATTACGAGCCAGGGTTCGCCATAGAGCGCGCTGTCGTCGAACAGGCGCGCGCTGCGGCCGTTTGCCAATTGGTAACGGCGCGGATCGGACGGGTGCTGGCGGGCAATGCGATCGGGATAGGCATGCGCCAGCAGGATGCCGAGTTCGTGCGCGGGAACTTGTGGGGGTGAGGTCGCATCGACGCGCAAGCGACGACGCCATTGCGATGACGCGGCATCAATGGCGGCGAGCGCGGAGCGGTTGGCATTCGGTGGTGTGCGGCCAGCGCGGAATGCCGCAAGCGCCTGCCAGCGCTCGGCCAATGCATCGCTGCGGCTGCGCAGGGGATCGCGTGCTTCCAGCAGGGCGGCGAGATCGCAGGCGAGTGCGCGGGTCGTCGCATCGCGTGCCGACAGCAGCATCGCTGCCAGTCGTGGATGGGTGCCGAGCGCGAGCATGCGGCGGCCGCGTTCGGTGATGTGCCCATCGCGTGCGATCGCATCGAGGCGTTGCAGCAAGTCGCGCGCGGAAGCGAGGTGTCCCGAGGGCGGCGCATCGACGAAACGCAGTTCGCTGCCGCCCCAGGCCGCGAGTTCCAGCACGAGTGCGGCGAGATCGACCTGCGCGAGCTCGGGACGGCGTTGCGGATCGAGTCGTTTCGATTCCGGCCATAGGCGATAGGCATGTCCTTCGGCGACGCGACCGGCGCGGCCGGTGCGCTGGTCGGCGGAGGATTGCGCGATGGCCACGGTCTCCAGCCGCGAAAATCCGCTGTTGGGATCGAAGCGTGGTTCGCGCGCAAGTCCGCTGTCGATCACCACGCGCACGCCGGGCAGGGTCAGGCTGGATTCGGCGACATTGGTCGCCAGCACCACGCGGCGTCCGCCGCTTTCTCCAGGTTGCAACAGCTTCGATTGCTGCTCGACCGGCAATTCGCCGTGCAGGGCGAGCACGTCGATATCGCGCAATGCATCGTCGAGCAGGTGTTGCGTCTTGTTGATTTCGCGCAGCCCGGGCAGGAACACCAGGACGTCGCCGGGATGCGTGGCGATGGCATCTTCTACCGCGCGCTTGACCTGGTGTTCGAGCGCTTCGTCACGACGCGCCGGAAAATGCGCGACATGCACCGGAAAACTGCGACCGGCGCTGCTGATGTGTGGGGCGTCGAGCCAGCGTGCCAGCGATTCACCGTCAAGTGTCGCCGACATCACCACGATGCGCAGGTCGTCGCGCACCGATGCCTGGACGTCGAGCGCCAGCGCGAGCCCGAGATCGCTGGCGAGGTGGCGTTCGTGGAACTCGTCGAACAGGATCGCGCCGATACCGTCGAGCAGGGGGTCGTCCTGGAGCATGCGGGTGAGGATGCCTTCGGTCACCACTTCGATCCGCGTGCGTGCGGAAACCTTGTTCTCGAAACGGATGCGATAGCCGACCGTCTCGCCGACGCGTTCGCCCAGTTGTGCAGCCATGAAGCCGGCTGCGGTGCGCGCAGCGACGCGGCGCGGCTCCAGCATCAGGATCTTGCGGCCCGCGAGCCAGGCGTCATCGAGCAAGGCCAGCGGCAGCTGGGTGGTCTTGCCGGCGCCCGGTGGCGCTTCCAGCACCAGGCGCGTGTGCGCCGCCAGGGTGGTGCGCAGCTCGGGCAGGATGGCGGCGATCGGGAATTGCATCGGCACATTGTAGAAGCGTGCGACGACCGGCCCGCTAAAATGCCCGGATGCAGCTCATCGACATCGGCGCCAACCTCACCCACGACAGCTTCGATCGCGACCGCGACGCGGTGCTCGCACGCGCGCACGCCGCAGGCGTGGCGCAACTGGTCGTCACCGGCGCCAGCCGCGAACATTCGCCGCAGGCGCTGCGGCTGGCGCATGCGCATCCGGGTGTGCTGTTCGCCACCGCAGGCGTGCATCCGCACCACGCAACCGAATACACCGACGAATGCGATGCCGAGATGCGCGCGCTGCACGCGCATCGCGAAGTCGTCGCGGTCGGCGAATGCGGGCTCGACTACTTCCGCGATTTCTCGCCACGGCCGTCGCAGCGCACCGCCTTCGAACGCCAGCTGCAGATTGCGGTCGACACCGGCAAGCCCTTGTTCCTGCACCAACGCGATGCCCACGGCGACTTCATGGCGATGATGAAGAATTTCGAGGGACGCATCGGCCCTGCAGTGGTGCATTGCTTTACCGGCACCCGTGAGGAACTGTTCGACTATCTCGATCGCGACTGGCATATCGGCATCACCGGATGGTTGTGCGATGAGCGCCGTGGTGCCCATCTGCGCGAACTGGTGAAGCACATCCCGGTCAATCGCTTGATGATCGAAACCGACGCGCCCTATCTGTTGCCGCGCACGCTGCAGCCGATGCCGAAGGATCGCCGTAACGAACCGGCTTTCCTCGCCCATATCGTCGAGGAGCTGGCGCGCGATCGTGGTGTCACGGTGGAAGACGCCGCACGCGCGAGCACGGACGCCGCACGCGCGTTTTTCCGCCTGCCCGACGCCATGCAGGGTTAATGTTAACAGGTTAAACTTCGCGGGAAATCCACTTTCGGAAGCGTTCCATGTCGTCTTCGATCCGCAGGCTCGCATGTGCCGCCTGCCTGCTCGTCCTCGTGTTGCCCGCGTGCAAGAAGGACGATGCCGCCACGAAAGCCGCCGAGCCCGCGTTGACCGTCAGCGTGGTGCCGGTGCTGCAGAAGCAAGTCGCCAATGGACTCACCGTGTCCGGGCCGGTGTCTCCGGTGGAGGAAATGCAGTTGGGTGTCGAAGTCAGCGGACAACGCGTCACCGCGCTCAAGGTCGATGTCGGCCAGTGGGTGAAGGCGGGACAGGTGCTGCTCACGCTCGACCATCGCACGCTGGATGCCGCGCTCGCACAGGCGAACGCCAACCTCAGGCAGGCGCAGGCAGGCGCCGCTCTCGCGAAGTCCAACCTGGTGCGTGGCGAAGGCATGGCCAAGGATCACTACATCAGCGCTTCGCAGCTCGACCAGTTGCGCGCATCGAAGCAGCAGGCGGATGCCCAGCTCGCCACCGCGCAGGCCGCGCGCGATACGTCGGCGCTGCAACGCAGTTTCGCCGAATTGCGCGCGCCGGCGAACGGACAGGTTTCCAAGCGACTGGTGCAGCCGGGCCAGATCGTTGCGGGTGGCACCGAACTGATGCGCCTGATTCGCGATGGCAAGCTGGAATGGCGGGCGGAACTGCCGTCGTCGCAGCTATCGCAGGTCAAGCCCGGCGATCGCATCGCCTTGCATGGACGTGACGGTGAAACGGTGGAAGGTCGCGTGCGCGCAGTGAGCCCGGGCGTTGATGCCAGTACCCGCACCGGCACCGTCTATGCCGATCTGCCCAATCCCGAAGGCCTGCATCCGGGCAGCTATCTCGAAGGCCGCATCGACACCGGCCTCGCCGATTCGCCGGTGGTGCCGGCGGCGGCGATCGTGCTGCGCGATGGCTTCCAGACCGTCTTCGTGGTCGATGCGCAGCACAAGGTGCATGCAACGCGTATCGAGACCGGCAACAAGGAGGGTGGCCAAGTCCAGGTGGTGCGTGGCCTCAAGGCCGGCGATCGCGTGGTGGTCGAAGGCACCGGCTTCCTCGCCGATGGCGACGTGGTGAAGGTCGTTGCCGCGAGCACCGCCAGTGCGGCCAACGCGAATGCGGGCACCACTCCGTGAGTGGCGGCGGCAGCGTTTCGTCGTGGGCGATCAAGCGGCCGTTGCCGGCGCTGATGGTCTTCTTCGTGTTGTGCGTCGCCGGCCTGTGGGGCTACCACAAGCTGCCGGTGGCGCGTTTCCCCGATATCGCCTTCCCGATGACGGTGGTGACGGTGATCCAGCCGGGCGCGTCACCGACCCAGCTTGAAACCGAAGTCACCCGCAAGATCGAGGACTCGGTCGCCACCATCCCCAACATCAAGCGCGTGACTTCGACCGTGGTCGAAGGCACCTCGACCACGGCGATCGAGTTCAATCTCGACACCGACCTGCTGTTGGCGTTGAACGACACCAAGGATGCCGTGACCCGCGTCCGCACCAACCTGCCGCAGGACATCCAGGAACCGATCGTCTCCAAGGTCGAGATCGGCGGCTCGCTGCTGACGTTCTCGGTCTCGGCGCCGAACATGACGGCCGACGAGTTGTCGTGGTTCGTCGATCGCGATGTTGCCCGCGCCGTCTATGGCGTCGAAGGCGTGGCTGCGGTCAACCGCATCGGGGGCATCGATCGCCAAGTGCGCGTCGACCTCGATCCGCAGGCGCTGGAGGCCTATGGCGTCACCGCAGGTGATGTCAGCCAGCAACTGCTGGCGATGCAGGTCGAGCGTCCGGGCGGCAAGGCCGAACTCGGTGGCGCGGAGCAGACGATCCGCACCATCGGCACCGTGAAGGATGCGCAGCAATTGCGCGATTACAGCATCGCATTGCCCGACGGTCGCGCGGTGCGTCTGTCGTCGATCGCGACGATCACCGATGCCGCCGCCGATCCGACCCAGGCCGCGTTCCTCGATGGCAAGCCGGTGGTCGGTTTTTCGATGTCGCGAACCCGCGGTTCCGACGAACTGAAGGTCAAGGCAGGCGTCGAGGCGGCGCTGGCCGAATTGAAGAAGACGCACCCCGCGATCAACTTCAATCTCGTCACCGACAACACCGTCGAGACCAAGCGCAGCTATACCTCGTCGATGGAGATGCTGTTCGAAGGGGCATTCCTCGCGTTGCTGGTGGTGTGGCTGTTCCTGCGCGACTGGCGCGCGACCTGGGTGTCGGCGGTGGCGCTGCCGCTGTCGATCATCCCGACCTTCGCGGTGATCCATTGGCTCGGCTTCACCCTCAACATGATCACCCTGCTGGCGATGTCGGTGGTGGTCGGCATCCTGGTGGATGACGCTATCGTCGAGATCGAGAACATCGTGCGCCATCTCGCCAACGGCAAGTCGCCGCTCGAGGCCGCGCGCGAAGCCGCCGATGAAATCGGCACCGCGGTGATCGCGACCTCGATGACGCTGGCCGCGGTCTTCGTGCCGGTCGCGTTCATGCCCGGCATCGCCGGCAAGTTCTTCCGCGAATTCGGCTGGACCGCGGCGACCGCCGTGCTGTTCTCGCTGCTGGTCGCGCGGTTGCTGACGCCGATGATGGCGGCCTACACGTTGAAAGGCGCGCACAACCACGAACAGTCCGATAGCAAGTTGATGACGCGCTATCTCAAGCTGGTCGACTGGGTGTTGGACAATCGCTGGAAGACGCTGGCGATGGCGACTGGAGTTTTTCTGGTGTCGATGGTCATACCGGTCTTCATTCCAAAGACCTTCATTCCGCCGGGCGACAAGGGCCTCAGCAACCTCAGCGTCGAACTCGCGCCGGGCACCCGCATCGAGGACACCTCGCGCATCGCCGAGCTCGCGCGCAACAAACTGAAGGCGGCGATTCCGGAACTCAAGCAGGTGTTCACGATGGTCGGCAGCGTGCCCAACGTCGGCGATCCTTCGAAGTCCGGCGTCGCCGACGTGCGGCGCGCGACGCTGGTGCTCGATTGGGGCACCAAGGACGATCGCAAGCGTTCGCAGGAACAGCTGGAGCAAGCCGCGCGCGTGGCGCTGGCCGACCTGCCGGGCGTGAAGATCAGCTACATCAGCAGCGAGCCGGGCCAGCAGATGATGCTGGTGCTGGCGGGCGATGATCCCGAGAAACTGGAAACCGCCGCTGCTGCGGTGGAGCGTGGCCTGCATACCATCCAGGGCATCGGCAGCATTTCCTCGTCGGCGTCGTTGCTGCGGCCGGAATTGCAGATCGTGCCGAATTCCGCTCGCGCCGCTGACCTCGGCGTGTCGACCGCGGCGATCGCGGAGGCCGCACGCATTGCGACTGCCGGCGATTACGTGCAACGCCTGCCCAAGCTCAACCTCGCCGATCGCCAGATCCCGATCCGCGTCGGCTTCACTCTCGACCAGTTGCAGGATCCGGCCAACATCAGCCGGATGAAGGTGCGCGGCAAATCGGGGCCGGTGCCGCTGGACGCGGTCGCCGACATCCGTCCGGGCAGCGGGCCGTCGGTGATCTCGCGCTACAAGCGCCAGCGCAACGTCACCCTCACCGCCGAGCTCAATGGCCGTCCGCTGGGCGACGTGATGAAGGAAGTGCAGTCGCTGCCATCGGTGAAGAAGTTGCCGGCCGGCGTGCAGCTCCTGAACACGGGCGACACCGAAATCTTTATCGAGCTGTTCACCGGCTTCCTCGCGGCGATGGTCGCCGGGATCGTCTGCATCTACATGGTGCTGTTGTTGCTGTTCAACCATGCGACGCAGCCGCTGACCATCCTCGCGGCGATCCCGTTGTGCGCCGGCGGCGCCTTCGGCGCGCTGCTGATCACCCAGAACATGTTGTCGCTGCCGGCATTGATCGGCCTGTTGATGCTGATCGGCATCGCCACCAAGAATTCGATCCTGCTGGTCGATTACGCGGTGATGGCCGAGGACGAGCACGGGATGAGCCAGCACGAGGCGGTGATCGATGCCTGCCACAAGCGTGCGCGCCCGGTGTTGATGACGACGATCGCGATGGGCGCCGGCATGCTGCCGCTGGCACTCGGGTTCTCGGGTGACTCCAGCTTCCGTGCACCGATGGCGGTGGCGGTGATCGGTGGCCTGATCACCTCGACCCTGCTCAGCCTGATCGTGATTCCGGCGACCTATACCGTGCTCGACGATTTCGGCGGCTGGGTGGCGCGCAAGTTCCATCGCCGGCCGCCGCATCCCCCGAAGACAGTCCAGGGCTGATTGCCACGCCAGAAAAAGCCCGGCAATGCCGGGCTTTTTTCTTGGTGCCGAAACGATGGATCAGTGGCTGTTGCGGCCTTTCGAGTCGGTGTCTCGCGCTGCGCCCTGCCCGTTGCTAGATTTCCAATCGCTTCGGGTGCCACCGTTGTTGCAGATCGCAACGTAGTTGCCCCATGCCGTGACGTCTTGCTGGGGCCAACCGCTGCAATATTGCGATCCCACCGTCGACGGCCATGGGCAATAGGGATAGATGTTGATCCAGCCCACTCCCAGCACTGCGAGCATTGGCGTGTTGGGGTTCAAGACACGCCAGACTTTCGCGTTTTTGACGCCTTCCGTGCAGAAGACGAAGGGGTCGTTCATGCGGCTGTGGTCGGAATCGACCCCTGCCGTGAGATCCACGTACTTGTGTTGGGCCATGGCGGCGCCGGAGGCCATCAGGATGGCCATGCCCGCAGCAAACATCCTCCAGCGATTCATTACACCCTCCCCCTGATCTTCAGTTGGATCCTAGCATAATGTGATTGCAGTCAAGAAATGATCAGGCGAGTGCCTCCAGCTGGACGATCCCGCCCAGCAGGCGATCAAGCCGGCCGAGCAGGGCCAGGCGGTTGCGGCGGATGGCCGGGTCATCGGCGTTGACCATCACCTGGTCGAAGAAGCGGTCGACATGCGGACGCAGGCTGGCCAGCCGGGTCAGGGCGGCAACGTAGTCGTGGCGGCTGGCATGGACGTCGGCTTCGGTGGCGGCCAGGGCCTCGCCCAGCTCGAGTTCGGCCGGTTCCACCAGCAAGGTGTGGTCGATTTCCACGGGGATTTCGCCTTCGGCCTTGCGCAGGATGTTGCGGATGCGCTTGTTGGCGGCGGCCAGCGCCTCCGCTTCCGGCAGCTGGGCGAATTCGCCGATGGCGTCGATGCGGCGATCGAAGTCGTAGAGCGAATGCGGGCGCATGCCGGCGACGGCGTTGAAGTGGGTCGCGGGGACACCCTTGTCGCCGTAGTAGCCCTTCAATCGGTCGAGGATGAAGTCGTAGAGGTCGTGCGCATCGGCCTGCACGCTCTTGGCGGCGAGGCCCGCGTTCGCCGAGGCGAGCAGCTGAACGAGATCGAGATCAAACCCGCTCTCAATGATCGTGCGCGCCAGCCCCAATGCATTGCGACGCAGCGCGAACGGGTCCTTGTTGCCTGTCGGCTTCAATCCCGCGGCAAAGCCGCCGGCGAGGGTGTCGAGGCGTTCGGCGATCGCCAGCACCTTGCCCAGCGGCGATAGCGCAATGTCGTCGCCGGCAAAACGCGGCTGCCAGGCTTCGTCGATCGCCAGCGCGATTTCACCGGGTTCACCTGCGGCGACCGCGTAATGGCGACCGGCGATGCCTTGGAGTTCCGGGAATTCGTTGACCATGCGCGATTGCAGGTCGTTCTTCGACAGCTCGGCGACGCGGCGCGCTTGCACCGGATCGGCGCCAACTTCCTTGGCGATCGTTTCCGCGAGCGCGGCGACGCGCTGCACCTTGTCGGCGACACTGCCGAGCTTGGCCTGGTAAGTCACGTTCTTGAGGCCATCGCCCATCGCCGGGAGGCCCTGCTTCAGGTCTTCGTCGAAGAAGAACTTGGCGTCGGCGAAACGCGGGCGGATCACGCGCTCGTAGCCCTTGCGCACTTCCGCAACATTCTTTGAATCAATGTTGGCGATGCCGATGAAGTGTTCGCTCAGTTGTTGCGCATCATCAAGCACCGCGAAGAATTTCTGGTTGGTCTCCATGGTGGAGATCAATGCCTCGTGCGGTACGGCGAGGAAGTCGCGTTCGAACTTGCAGGCGACCGCGACCGGCCATTCCACCAAGCCGTTCACTTCTTCCAGCAGATCGTCGGAGATGCGCGCATGGCCATTGACGGTCTTCGCCGCCTGTTGCGCTTCGCTGCGGACGCGCGCGCGGCGCTCATCGGCATCCACCAGCACATGGGCATCGCGCAGCACGGCGACGTAATCCATGGATGCATGGATCCACACCGGCTTGTCGTGCATGAAGCGATGGCCGCGCGACATGCGGCCCGACTTCGCGCCCATCAGTGCGCAATCGACCACGTCGCTGCCGAACAGCAGCACCAGCCAGTGCACCGGGCGGGCGAAGGCGTAGTCGTGGTCGCCCCAGCGCATCGGCTTGGGGATCGGCATCGCCGCGATCGCTTCGCGCACGATGTCGGGCAGCAGGTCGGCAGTGCGCGCACCGACGCGGCGCGAACGATGGACGAAGCGTTCGCCCTTGTTGTCTGTCGTGCGTTCGAGCTGTGTCCACTCGACGCCGGCCTTGGCCGCGAATCCTTCCAGGGCCTTGGTCGGCTTTCCGTTGGCATCGAGCGCGATGTTGAGATACGGCCCCAGCACTTCGCTGGCCTGTTCGGGTTGTTCATCGGCGACCGCCGGCAACAGCACCGCGAGGCGACGTGGGGTGTACAGCGCTTTGGCATCGCCACGATCGAAGGCGATCCCGCGCGCCTCCAGACTGGAAACGACGCCGTTGAAGAACGCCTGGGCGAGACCTGGAAGCGCCTTGACCGGCAGCTCGTCGGTGCCAAGTTCGATCAGGAGCGGAAGTTGTTGACTCATGGTGCGGACCTTGCGTTGTTCTGCGCGTCAGTGTGTCTTCGGCGCGTCGAATGGGGCGTAGAACTGCTTGAAAGGCGCGAGCGCTTCGTAGCCGTCGACGCGCGCCTGCATTGCCGGGAACTTCGCCAGATCGAACGGCACGGCATCGCGCAGATACGTCACGGCACAGGCGAGCATGATGTCGGCCTGCGAAATGGAATCGCCGACCAGCCACTCACGATCGGCGCGCTCGCGGCAGATGCGGTCGAGTTCCGCCAGCGCGGCTTCACTCTGCATGCGACAACGCGCAAGCCACGGTTCGTGGTGCATCTCGACCGGCCGGAACAGGCGCTCGTAGACCAGCAGGATGCCCTTGTCGAGCGCGCCGACCGCCAATGCGGTGATCCGCAATGCGTCGCGGCGTTGCGGATCGGCGGCTGGCAGCAACTTGTGCTCGTGGCCGGGCAGGCGATCGAGCCAGTCGACGATCAGCGCCGATTCGGTCAGCGCTTCGCCATCATCCAGCACCAGTACGGGCACGCGGCCCTGCGGATGGAATTCCCGGATCTTCTCTGCATCCTTGCCCACCGACCAGTTGCGATGCTCGAAGGTCATGCCGAGCAGTGACAAGCTGATGGCGACGCGCCGCACGAACGGCGAATCGTACATTCCGATCAGGATCATGCGGCTTCCTTGTCGTGCTTGAGTCCGGGGAAGCCGAGCTTCTCGCGCTGGGCGAAGTAGGCTTCGGCGACCGCTTGCGCCAGCTTGCGCACGCGCAGGATGTAGCGTTGGCGCTCGGTCACGCTGATGGCGCGGCGGGCGTCGAGCAGGTTGAAGCTGTGGCTGGCCTTCATCACCTGTTCGTAGGCGGGCAATGGCAGGCCGACTTCAACCAGCGTCATCGCCTCGGTTTCGCAGGCGTCGAAGCGATGGAACAATTCGGCGACGTCGGCATGTTCGAAGTTGTAGGTGCTCTGCTCGACTTCGTTCTGGTGGTAGACGTCGCGATAGGTCACCGCGTCGCCATCCGGGCCATAGGTCCAGACGAGATCGAACACGTTGTCGACATTCTGCAGGTACATGCACAGGCGTTCGAGGCCGTAGGTGATCTCGCCGAGCACCGGTTTGCATTCGATGCCGCCGGCCTGCTGGAACCAGGTGAACTGGGTGACCTCCATGCCGTTCAACCACACTTCCCAGCCCAGGCCCCAGGCGCCGAGTGTCGGCGACTCCCAGTTGTCCTCGACCAGGCGGAGGTCGTGCACCAGCGGATCGACGCCGAGCGCCTTCAGCGATTCGAAATACAGCTCGACGATGTTGTCGGGCGACGGCTTCATCACCACCTGGTACTGGTAATACCGCTGCAGGCGGTTGGGGTTCTCGCCATAGCGGCCGTCGGTGGGGCGGCGGCAGGGCTGCACGTAGGCGGCGTTCCACGGCTCCGGGCCCAGCGCGCGCAGGAACGTGGCGGGATGGAAGGTGCCGGCGCCGACTTCCAGGTCAAGGGGCTGGATCAGCACGCACCCCTGTTCGCCCCAGTAGGCATTGAGGCGCTGGATGAGTTCCTGGAAGGTGATGGGAACGCGTGCGGCGGGCATCGGAACGGCCATTGGAAAGTCTTTCATTAGTATAGATGGCGTACCCGCCGACCCCAACGCACCGATGCCGCCTCGCTTCCTCATCCTCCAAACCGGACAACCGGTGCCCAGTCAGCGCCGCCACGGCGGGTTCGCCCACTGGATCCGCGTTGCCGCCGGCTTGCGCGACCACGAAACCGAAGTGGTGGATGTCGAGGGGGGCGAGGCCTTGCCGGCGCATCGCGACTACGCCGGCGTGCTGGTTTCGGGATCGCCGGCGATGGTGACCGAGCGCCACGACTGGAGTGAACGCAGCGCCGAATGGCTGCGCGATGCTGCCCATGCCGGCAGGCCGATCCTCGGCATCTGTTACGGCCACCAGTTGCTGGCGCATGCGCTTGGCGGAGAGGCCGGCGACAACCCGCGCGGCCGCGAGATGGGCACGGTCGACGTGCGGCTGGAAACCGCGGCGACCGAAGACCCGCTGTTCGCAGGGCTGCCACAGACGTTCCGCGCCCAGGTCACCCATCGCCAGAGTGCCTTGCGGATGCCGGAGGGCGGGGTGCTCCTCGCGACCTCGGACCTCGACGCCTGCCAAGCCTTCCGCTGGGGTCGCGCGACCTGGGGCCTGCAGTTCCATCCCGAATTCAGCACCGCGCGCATGCATGGCTACGTGCGTGCCCGTGTCGATGCGCTGCGCGAAGAAGGACAGGATCCCGACGCGATGTCGCGTAACATCGGCGCCGCGCCGGTGGCCCGCAAGGTGCTCCGTCGCTTCATCCAGCACGCACGCAATCACGGACACACATGACGATGGACCAAACGACGCTCGACAACATCCGCAAGGTGCCGGCCTCCGCTGGCGCGCAATGGCTGCTCGACGGCTTCGCGTTGCTGAAAGCATCGCCGGGCGGGTTTGGCGTGATGGGCGTGCTTTACGGTGTGTTCGCGGCAGTGGTCATCGGCATGGCCATCCTGGTGCCGCAGGTCGGATTCGCGGTGCAGGCAGTGCAGATCATCGCCGCACCGATCCTCACCGGCGGAATGGTGTGGGCCGCGCGTGAAGTCGCGCAGGGTCGCGATGTCGGGCCGGCCGCGTTCGGCGAACCGCTGAGGCAGGGCAAGGTAGGCGCCTTGCTGATCACGCTGTTGCCGCAAATCGTGTTGGGCCTGGGGATGGCGATGTTGCTGGTCGTGCTGGTCGGCGCCGACAACATGCAGGTCATCGCCAGTGTGATGGAGAAGGTGCAGAACGCCGGACCTGGTGCGCAACCGGACCCGGCACTATTCGCTGCATTGCCCGTGGGACGCATGCTGTTGTGGCTGCTGTGCGTCGTGGTGCTGGCATTCATGTTGCTGTTGATGGTTTTCGTCGCCATCCCCGGCGTGATGCTGGGTGGAAACAGCGGCATCGAGGCGCTGCAACGCAGCTGGCGCGCCGGCCTGCGCAACCTGCCGGCGGTGCTGGTGTTTGCCGTCGTGCTGTTCATCACCATGGTCGGCCTGACCATCCTGAGCGGGATCATTGGCGCGATCGTCAGGCTGGTGGCGGGTGAAATCGGACAGATGGTGGTGTCGCAACTCGTGATGATGACGGTGTTGATGCCGGTGATGTCCGGCGCCATCAGCAGCGCCTGGCGGTCGATGCTGGGTGAGGCTGCCGATCAGCCGCCGGCATTGCCGACGGGACAGCTGCAGGCCTGAATCAGGCGGGATCGCCCACGGTCATGGCGCACCCCGCAACAGGCGTTCGCTCAATGGAATCAAGCGCAACCCCACTTGGGCGACGCGATCGTCGTGCAGGCGGTGCACGGTGAGGATGGCGTTGCCGATCGAGAGTTGGTCGCCGGGTTGAGGTTGTTCATCGAAGCGTTCGTCGAACAACCGTGCCGCGGTGTGCCGGGCGAAACGCTTGGGCAGATGCAGGCCGTAGAACTCGGCGATCTCGCCCAGCGGGGCATCACCACCGAACTGGAATTCGCCGAAACCGGGTTGCGTCGCGGTCCCGGATTCGTTGCCGCGCCCTGCGAAATACCAGTCGAGTCGGCGCGCGGAGGTGGTCGGCGCCAACATGTAGGCGTAATCGCCTGGGCGCAGGCCATCGATCTCGTCACCTTGGAGAATGCGACCTTCGCGTACGACCATCGCCACCCGCACGTCGAGCGGCCAGCTCGTGGTATCCAGCGCGCGCGCGCCGGGCGCAACGCGATAGCCGAGCAGTTCGTAATCGAGCTGGCCGGGCAGGTCGAGATGGACGCGGCGGGTGTCGGGATCGTTGCGCGGCACCGCGACGCCGAAGGCATGCGCGGCGCGTTCCAGCGTCCAGCCCTGGATCACCAGTGACGCCAGCACGACGACGAAGGCGACGTTGAAGTACAGCCACGCGTTCGGCAATTGCGCGAGCAACGGGATTGACGCCAGGAAGATGCTGACCGCGCCGCGCAATCCGACCCAGGAAATGAAGCCGATTTCCCCCCAGCGATAACGGAACGGCAGCAGGCACAGCAGGGCAGCGGCAGGCCGCGCAATGAACATCAGGAAGGCGGCGACGCCCAGTGCCGGCCACATCACGTTCAACAACGCATGCGGCGTGGCGAGCAGGCCAAGCAGCAGGAACATCACCAGTTGCGCGAACCAGGTCGCGGCATCCTGCACCGAAGCGACTTCATTGCGTGCGCGCACCGGGCGGTTGGCGACGATCACGCCGGCGGCATACACCGCGAGATAGCCGCTGCCGCCGACCAGGTTGGTGAGCGCGAACAGGGTCACCACGCCGGCCATCGCCAGCCACGGATGGAGCCCGGATGGGAAGTCGTAGCGATTGAGCGCCGCGACGATCAGGCGGCCGCCGGCGTAGCCCATCACCGCGCCGCAGCCCATCGCCCATATGACCTGCAGGATGATCGCCGCGATGCTGTTGTGTCCGCTGCCGGCGATCCAGCCACTGAGTGCGACGGTGAGGAACACCGCCATCGGATCGTTGGCGCCGGATTCGATTTCCAGCGTACTGCCGGCGCGGCGTTCCAGATGCAGGCCGCGTGCGCGGATCAGGAAGAACACCGCGGCGGCATCGGTCGAGGCGAGTACGGTGCCAAGCAACATCGATTGCAGCGGCGGCAGTTCGAGCAGGACGTGGGCGGCGGCCGCGGTCAGCGATGCCGTGACCAGCACGCCGACGGTCGCGAGGACCAAAGCCGGGCGGATCGCTCCGCGCACCTGCGATGCGCGCGTTTGCAGGCCGCCGTCGAACAGGATCAGGCACAGCGCGAGCGCGCCGATCTGGTAGGTGAAGCCGGCATCGTCATAGCGGATGCCGCCGGGGCCGTCGACGCCGAGCAGCAGGCCGAGGACGAGAAAGACCAACAGCAATGGAGCGCCGAAGCGGCGCGCCAGCAATGACGAAGCAATACCGGCCAGCACCAGGACGGCGTAACCGAGCAGGCGGTTGTCGATGTGGTGCAGCTGCTCCAAGCGCGCATCCATCGGCGGGAATGCAACCATGCTAGCTGACCGCATTGCATGAAGCGAACAATCAGGTGCAGGGCGTCGCCGGTCGGTAGCTCAGTGCCTCGGCAAGGTGCGGCGTGCAAATGTCGCCGCCGCCGCCGACGGGATCAAGATCGGCAATCGTGCGGGCGACGCGGAGGATGCGGTGCATCGCGCGCGCCGACAGGTGCAGGCGTTCGACCGCGGTTTCCAGCAGGATCTGGTCATCTGCCGCGAGCCGGCAATCGCGCATCACCTCGCGGGGTTGCAGGCGGCTGTTGATCGCGCCGGCGCGGTGCAGCTGGCGCTCGCGCGCAGCCAGCACGCGTTCGCGCACGTCCGCGCTGGATTCGCCGGACGGCGCATCGGGGCGCAGTTCCACGGGCGGCAGGCGCTGGACATGGACGTGCAGGTCGATGCGATCGAGGATCGGCCCGGAGATGCGCGCGCGATAGCGCTGGATCGACTCCGCGCTGCAATTGCAGCGACCGCTGATATCCCCCGCCCAGCCACAGGGGCAGGGGTTCATGGCGGCGATCAATTGAAAACGGGCGGGGAACTCCGTGCGCCGCGCCGCGCGCGCGATGTGGATGACGCCGGTTTCAAGCGGTTCGCGCAGCATCTCCAGCGTCCGGCGATCCCATTCGGTGAATTCGTCGAGGAAAAGCACGCCGTTGTGCGCAAGCGAGACTTCGCCGGGTCGCACGTCGGAACCGCCGCCGATCAGCGCTGCCGCGCTCGAGGAATGGTGTGGTGAACGGAATGGTCGCTGGCGCCAACGCGACGCATCGAAGAACCCGCGGCCACTGATGGATGCGATCGCCGCCGATTCCAGTGCTTCCTGTTCGCTGGCTTCAGGCAGGATGCCGGGCAGGCGCGCGGCGAGCAGGCTCTTGCCGCAACCGGGCGATCCGGTCAGCAGCAGATGATGGCCTCCGGCGGCGGCGATCTCCAGTGCCCGGCGCGCATGCTGCTGGCCACGGACATCGGCAAGATCGGGATGGAGGATCGCCGTGTCGGCATCGGCGGATGCACGAGGCAGCGACGCATGGCCTTGCAGCATCGCGCAGACTTCCGACAGCGTGCGCGCGACCCGGATATCGGCATTGCGGGCGAGCGCGGCTTCTGCGGCATTGCCCGGTGCGACGATGAGTCGTCGCCCCTGCGCTTGCGCGGCCAGCGCCGCCGGCAGCACGCCATCGACCGGGCGCAGTTCACCGGTGAGGCCGAGTTCGGCAATACATTCGACATCGTTCAACGCGTCCTGCGGGATCTCGCCGGCCGCGGCAAGAATGCCGAGCGCGATCGGCAAGTCGAAACGGCCACCGTGTTTCGGAAGATCGGCCGGCGCGAGGTTCACCGTGATCGAACGCGACGGGAATTCCAGTTGCGCGCAGGAGATCGCCGCACGCACGCGATCCTTGGCTTCGCGGACGGCGGCTTCCGGCAAGCCGACCACCGACATGCGCGGAAGACCTCCGGCGAGATGCACTTCCACGGTGACGGCGGGCGCGGACACGCCGACCCGCGCACGGCTGTGCGCAAGCGCGAGTTGCATGGTGATTGCTCCGGAGGCTTAGTGCTGGGTGCTGCCGGTACCGCGATGCGCGACTTCCAGCTCGGCGACCTGGCGTTCCAGCGCGTCAAGCTTTTCACGGGTCCGCAACAGCACTGCGCGCTGGACGTCGAATTCCTCGCGGGTGACCAGATCGAGGCGGCCGAGGCCGGCCTGCAGCACCGACTTGAAGTTCTGCTGCAATTCCTCGCGGCTGTCGCGCAGGCTCTGCGGCACGAGGTTGCTGAGGCGGCGGGCGAGGTCGTCGAGTTGGCTGAGGTCGATCATGGCGTGCTCCGTGGTGTCGTGTCGCCAGCGTCGCGCGGGATCAAGCCCGTGCCCATCGGCGACCGCCGCGCACTGGCCTCGGAAAAATCCGGGCCCACGCGCTAAGCTGTCGACAAGGATAACCGGAGGCCGTGCATGAAAATGGTGATGGCGATCATCAAGCCGTTCAAACTCGATGACGTGCGCGAGGCGCTGGCCGACATCGGCGTGGCCGGCATCACCGTGACCGAGGTCAAGGGCTTCGGTCGCCAGAAGGGCCATACCGAGCTCTATCGCGGTGCCGAATACGTGGTCGATTTCCTGCCCAAACTCAAGCTCGAGATCGCTGTGCCCGGCGACCAGGCCGACGCCGCGATCGAGGCGATCATGAAGGCTGCCGGCACCGGCAAGATCGGCGACGGCAAGATCTTCGTCTGGGACCTCGATCGCGTGGTGCGCATCCGTACCGGCGAACTCGATGCGGATGCCCTATGAGCGTTTCGGTAAATAAGCCCAGTGGTGCTGAGTTTGTCCGGTGGATGGCGCCCGTCTTGGATTGTTTACGGGCGGTCGGTGGATCTGCCAAACCGAAAGAAGTTTCTGCTTGGATCCGCCGCGAACTTGATCTGCCGCTGGAAATTGCCGAGCGAACAAACAAATCCGGATCAAACAGATTCCACAACCAAGTGATGTGGGCCCGGCAATATTTGGTTTGGCAAGGCTACATCGACGACAGCAAATGGGGGGTGTGGACCCTTACCCCGTTGGGATGGAGTACGCACCTTGACAATGACTCCGCCCGCGATTTATTTCTGAATAGAGTGCGGATCAATCAGGCCACGCGCCAGGCTGATATGGGGCCGACGGAGATAAAAGTTGAAGAGGCAGATGAAACGCCTATCGATCTCAAGCAAGAAGAAACGCTTCTTGAATTGTTGAGAATACTTCCGTCATATGGATTCGAACTGATCTGTGAGCGGCTGCTACGCGAGCATGGGTTTGAAGATGTTTCCGTTACGCAGAAATCTCGCGATGGCGGGATAGATGGCTATGGGGTGTTGCGATTGAGCCCATTTGTCAGCGTCAAGGTTGCGTTTCAGGCAAAACGATATAAGGACGTTGTCGGTAGAGCTGCAGTGGGCGAGTTCAGGAATGCGCTTTTAGGTCGTGCGGAAAAGGGGGTATTCATTACAACGGGACGATTCACCACGGACGCCGAAATGGAAGCGAGTCGTGAGGGAGTGATTCCAATCGAGTTGGTTGACGGCGAGAGATTGGTGGATTTGTTCGAAAAAGCTGGCCTCGGTGTCAAGCCGAAACAGATTTACGAAATCGACCACTCTTTTTTTGATCATTTTCGCAGGGAATCCTGACGGAAGAAGAATCAATCCTTCAGCGCAGCCTTCACGAACGGTGGCAGCGATGCCGCGCCGCGATGGATGTCGGCGGTGTAGTACTTCGTCGTGAACGGCTTCGCCGCCGAGTCGGCTTCGCGGAAATCGAAGTCGCCCCCGCTCTTGTCGGAATGCTTGCGGGCCATCGTCACGCTCCACCAACCGGTGGGATAGCACGGCTGCGGGAACGGCAGCGTCTGGAACGTAGTGAAGCCAGCCTTGCGCATTTCGTCACGCATCTGGTTGATCAGGCCAAGCAGCTTGAGCGGCGATTCCGACTGCTGCACCAGCAGGCCGTCGTCCTTCAGCGCGCGATTGCAGTCGGCGAAAAAGGCGGCGTTGAACAGGCCTTCGGCGGGGCCGATCGGATCGGTGGAATCGACGATGATGACGTCGACGCTTCCGGCCGGAAGATTCTTGACGTAGGCGAGGCCGTCGTCGAACAGCAGTTCGGCGCGCGGATCATTGTTGGATTCGCACAGTTCCGGGAAATATTTCTCGGCCATGCGCGTGACCTGCTCGTCGATGTCGCACTGGGTCGCCTTCTCGACGCCCTTGTGCTTCAGCACTTCGCGCAACGTGCCGCAATCGCCGCCGCCGATGATCACCACGCGCTTCGGGTTGCTGTGGGTGAACAGCACCGGGTGCGCGATCATCTCGTGGTAGAAGAAGTTGTCGTCGGTGGTGAGCATCATCGCGCCGTCGATCAGCATCAGGTTGCCCCAATCGGTCGACTCGAAGATCTCGATCTTCTGGAACGGCGACTGCACCTCGTCGAGCTTGCGGGTGATGCGAAAGCCGATGGCCGAACCGGTGGGTTCGAAGGGTTCGTAATGCCAGTTGGTGTCGGTCATCGTGCGGGCTCCGCCAAATCCAGTGTCAGGCCGGCGATTTTACCGGGCTGGCGCGGTTGGCGTGATGACAATGGGAAGAATCAGGCCGGATCGACTCCGCGCCACCACGACTCGGCGGGCGGCGGATCGCCGATATCGATGCGCTGGCCGATCCTGGGTGTGGCAAGACGCACGCCGCGCTCGCCTGCCAGCATCGTGACGCGTTCGAACGGGTCGAACCACGCATGCATCGACAGGTCGAAGGTGCCGTTGTGGATCGGCAGCATCACTTTCGCATCGAGATCGACATGCGCCTGCACGCTCTGTTCCGGCGCCATATGCACATAGGGCCAGGCCGCGTTGTAGGCGCCGTCCTCCATCAAGCTCAGGTCGAAAGGACCATGGCGCAGGCCGATGTCGCGGAAGCCGTCGAAATAGCCGCCGTCGCCGCTGAAGAAGATCCTGGTGTCGCCGTGCGCAATGACCCACGAACACCACAGCGTCGAATTGCCGTCACGCAGGCTGCGTCCGGAGAAGTGCTGCGCCGGCGTGCACGCGAGGCGCACGCCATCCACCGATGTTTCCTGCCACCAATCGAACTCATGCACTTTCGCCGCAGGAACGCCCCAACGAATCAATCGTTGGCCAACGCCGAGAGGGGTGATGAAATCCTGCACCTTCGGCGCGAGCTTGCGGATCGCCGCCTTGTCGAGGTGGTCGTAATGGTCGTGCGAGAGGATCACCGCACGGATCGGCGGCAGGTCCTCGATCGAGATCGGCGGTGCGTGGAAGCGGCGCGGCCCGAACCATTGCACCGGCGAGGCGCGCTTGCTGAACACCGGGTCGGTGAGGAAGAACGCGCCGCCCAGCTTCATCAGCACGGTCGAATGGCCGAGTCGCCACAGGCTGTGGTTGGGCGCGGCGTCGAGATCGGCGCGGGTGATCGCCTGCACCGGGATCGTGCCGTGCGGCACGGTGTCCTTGGGCTTGTTGAAGAAGAAATCCCACAGGGTGGTGCGATTCTCGCGGCTGACGGTTGGCGGCGCCGGCACCTTGTTGCGGAACCGGCCCTCCACCCACTGCGGCGAGGCCAGGCGGGCATCGCCGGGATTGGCGGGAGACGGGGGAAAACCGCGGGTTGGCTGATCCATGGGCTCAATATGGGCCATGTCGGCATCGATGCAACGGCGACCGGAATCCTGTTGTGGCGGCGTTGTGCCCGGGAATTGACGGCGCGCCCTTACACTATCCGCCCGTTTTCTCCGCCCGGCCCGCTGAAATGACCTGGTCCCTCGACCTCGCCCGCAAGACCTACTCGATCCCACACTGGTCGGACGGCTATTTCGATGTCGATGGGCAGGGTCGGGTCGTGGTGCGGCCCAAGGGCGCCGGTGGTCCGGAGGTGGCGCTGTCCGACGTGGTCGATCGTGCGCTCCACAATGGCGCGCACCTGCCGCTGCTGGTGCGGTTCCCGGATGTTCTCGGCGATCGTCTCGGCAAGCTGCAGGCGGCGTTTGCGCAGGCGCAGAAGGATTGGGAGTACAGCGGTGGCTATACCGCGGTCTATCCGATCAAGGTCAACCAGCACGCCGGCGTCGCCGGCACGCTGGCCGCACATGCGGGCGAAGGCTTCGGCCTGGAAGCCGGCAGCAAACCCGAGCTGATGGCGGTGCTGGCACTGTCGCGCCCCGGTGGCGTGATCGTCTGCAACGGGTACAAGGACCGCGAATACATCCGCCTCGCGCTGATTGGCCGCAAGCTCGGCCTGCAGACCTTCATCGTCATCGAGAAGCCGTCCGAGCTGAAGCTGGTGCTGGAGGAATCGCAGGCGCTGGGGGTGACGCCGGGCCTGGGCGTGCGCATGCGGCTGGCCTCGCTGGGCGCGGGCAAGTGGCAGAACTCCGGTGGCGACAAGGCCAAGTTCGGCCTCAACCCGCGCCAGGTGCTCGACCTGTGGAAGCACCTGCGCGATGCCGGCATCGGGGATTGCCTGAAGCTGCTGCATTTCCACATGGGGTCGCAGATTTCCAATGTCCGCGACATCGCCAACGGCATGCGCGAGGCGACCCGCTACTTCATCGAACTGTCGAAGCTCGGTGCGAAGATCGATTACGTCGATGTTGGTGGCGGCCTCGGCATCGACTACGAAGGCACGCGTTCGCGCAGCTACAACTCGGTGAACTACGGCCTGCACCACTATGCGTCGAGCATCGTCCAGCCGCTGGCGCAGGCCTGCGAGCAGAACGACCTGCCGCAACCGCGCATCATCACCGAATGCGGGCGCGCGATGACCGCGCACCACGCGGTCCTGGTGGCCAATGTTTCGGAGGTGGAACAGGCGCCGGAAGGCCGCGTGCCGCCGCGGAACGATGACGAATCACAGCCGGTGCGCGACTTGCGCGACTTGCATGGTGAGTTGGCGACGCGTCCGGCGGTGGAGGTCTTCCACGAGGCCGCGCAATCGCATGCGGACGGACTGAGCCTGTATGCACTCGGCCAGATCGACCTGGTCCAGCGTGCGCGCATCGACGACCTGTTCTACGCCATCGCCCATGAAGTGAAATCGCGCCTGACCTACGACGAGAAGAGCCATCGCGATCTCCTCGACGAGCTCAACGAGCGCCTGGTCGACAAGTATTTCGTCAATTTCAGCGTGTTCGAATCGATGCCGGACGTGTGGGCGATCGACCAGGTGTTCCCGATCGTGCCGATCGAACGGCTCAACGAAGCACCAATGCGCCGGGGCGTGATCTGCGACCTCACCTGCGATTCCGACGGCAAGATCGACACCTATGTCGAAAACGAGGATCTCGATACCTCGCTGCCGCTGCACGAACTGGTGCCTGGGCAGTCGTACCGGATCGGATTCTTCCTGATCGGCGCCTATCAGGAAATCCTCGGCGACATCCACAATCTGTTCGGTGATACCGACGCGGTGGAAGTGCGTGTCAACGGCAATGATTGCGTGATCAGCCAGCAGCGCCGTGGCGACACCACCGACGTGATGCTCGACTATGTCGGCTACAAGCTCGACGACCTGCGCCGCATCTATCGCGCCCGCGTCGAGGCCGCCGGCCTGCCGGCCGGAGAATCCGAACGCTTGCAGCATGCGCTGGAAGCCGGGCTCACCGCCTACACCTATCTCGACGACGCGCCACTGGAATGACCCCGCCACGACAGTTGGCACGGATGCCCGGCCTCGACCTCCTGCGTGCGATCGCCATCCTGTGGGTGATGTTGTTCCACAGCTTCATCGTCGGCGGACTCGGCGATGACTGGGGCTGGCTGTCGAAATTCGGCTGGATGGGCGTCGACATCTTCTTCGTGCTCAGTGGTTACCTGATCGGCGGACAGGTCCTGCAGCAGTTGCGCGATCGTTCCCGGATCGACTTCGGCGACTTCTACCTGCGGCGCGCGCTGCGCATTCTTCCGGCATTTTGGGTGGTGCTGGCGATCTACGTGCTGTTCCCGGCGTGGCGCGAAGTCGACGGCATGGAGCCGTGGTGGAAGTTCGCAGCCTTCATCTACAACCTCGATGTCGATTACAACGCGCACGCGGCGTTCTCGCACGCGTGGTCGTTGTGCGTGGAGGAGCACTTCTATCTGGTGTTCCCATTGCTGGCGGCCTGGATCTTCCGGCGCAACTCGCTGTTGTTGTCCATCGCGCTGCTTGCATTTGTCCTGCTTGGCGGAATTGCGCTGCGGAGCGCGATCTGGCTGCACGACAACGCATTGCAACCGGATCGCAACTGGTTCATCGAAGATCTCTACTACCCGACCTGGTGTCGCCTCGACGGCTTGCTCGTGGGCGTTGCGCTTGCGGCGATGAAAGTGTTCCGGCCACAGTGGTGGCTGCGATTGCGTGGATACGCGAACGTCGCGGCCCTGCTCGGCGTGATTGGCGTGATCGTTTCGTTCTTCCTGCACGCGCAGCGTGGTGGCTTGCTCGCCAACAGCATCGGCTGGCCGGTGTTGTCGTTGGCCTTCGGCCTGCTGGTGTTCGCGGCCGCCGAGTGCGACAGCTGGATCGGACGCTGGCGCGTGCCCGGTGCGAGCTGGATCGCCGCGATTTCCTACAGTCTCTATCTCAGCCACAAGCTGGTGATGCATGGCGTGGATGTCGCGAACGATGGTCGCGTGCACGGCATCGCCGCATTCGCGTCATACGCGGTGGCGATCCTGGCGGCAGGTGCGTTGTTGCATTACGCGGTGGAACAACCGGGATTGCGCTTGCGCAGTCGATGGCTGGCGGTCAGGCGGATGCCGAACGCCACGGCGCTGCAACAAGAATGACGCCCGCCATCACCAATACCGCGCCGGCAATCCGCACGACATCCACGGTGCGAGGCGCGTTCTGCAGCACACCGAACTTGTCGAGCATGAGTGCCGCAGTCACTTGCCCGAAGATGACGAGGCACATCATCGTGGCCGGGCCGAGACGCGGGATCAGCAGAGTGACGACGGCGACATAAAACGCGCCGAGCAATCCACCCAGCCACCCCCATGCCGGCAACGATCCGGCACCTTCCAGCGCGATGCGATGGCGTGCCGCGACGAGATAGATGCCGAGTCCGATTCCGCCGACCACGAACGACACGAACGCCGCGACGATCGGCCCGCCGATCTGCGTGCCGAGGCGGGCATTGATCAGCGCCTGCAACGGCAGCATCGCGCCGATCAGGACGGCGAGGCCCATCATCCACCACGCATTGCCGCTCATGTCTTGTCCCCGCGATGGATCTGGAAGCCGGCGAAGCTCTGGCTCGTCGGCATCACTTCCAGCCGATTGATGTTGAGATGCGGCGGCAGGTTGGCGATCCACCATGTCGCTTCGGCGATGTCGTCGCCGGTGATCGGATGCGCGCCGCGATAGAGATCCTCCGACGCTTGCCGGTTGCCGCCGGTACGCACCAAAGTGAATTCGGTTTCGGCCATTCCCGGTTCGATGCTGGTCACGCGCACGCCGCTGCCGTGGAGATCGCTGCGCAGGCCCAGCGAGAACTGGGTGACGAACGCCTTGGTGCCGCCATAGACATTGCCGCCGGGATACGGATAGGTCGCGGCGATCGAGCTGATGTTGACGATGGCACCGCGCGCTGCGATCAACCGCGGCAACAGCGCGTGGGTGAGGTTGACCAGTCCGAGGACGTTGGTTTCGATCATCTGTCGCCACTGCGCGGGATCGGCGTTCTGCGCCGGCGCGGTGCCGAGCGCAAGACCGGCGTTGTTTACCAGCAGGTCGATGGCGCGCAAGGGTTCCGGCAGCGTGGCGATGGCAGCGTGGATTGCATCGCTGTCGCGGATGTCGAAGCACAGCGGATGGACCGCATCACCCAACTCGGCGCGCAGGGCTTCGAGACGATCCATGCGCCGGCCTGTAGCGATAACCTGCCAGCCTTGCCTGGCGAAGCGCGTGGCGATGGCGCGACCGAAGCCCGAAGTGGCGCCGGTGACGAAAGCGATCCTGTTCGACATGACGTGTGATGCAGTTGGGAAACCGCGATTGTGCCGCAGCGTGGCACCGGATCACCACACGAAGGGAATCAGCCGTTTGGTGGTGCGGGCGTATTCGGGATAGTCCTTCGGGAATGCCAGCGACAGCACCGCTTCCTCGATGCGGATGCGATGGAGGAAGGCGAGTGTCGGCGGAATCACCAGCAGGACCAATGAGGCCCAGCTGCCGAGCATCAACCCGACCCCGTAGAAGCACATCAAGGCGCCGGTATAGGAGGGATGACGCAGCAACGCATAAGGCCCGCTGCGGATCAGCTGGTGATCGTCGCGGATGGCGACATCGACGGTGAACTGGCGCGACAGCACGCGGATCGACCATGCGCGCAACACCAGGCCGGCGAGCAGCACGATCAAGCCGAGCCAGGCAAGAGGTGCAACGATCGTCGAGGGAAATGACGCCCAGTGCGTGAATCCGGCATAGACGGCCATGGCCATCGACGTCCACAGCACGATGCTCAACAACCGCAACGATCCCTGGTCGCGTGACTGGCCGGCGGAAGCGCGGCGCGTCAGCGCCAGCACCAGTTCGCCGATGCCCCACAGGATCATCGCGTCACGCATCAACCACAGTGGCGGCATCGTCAGGGTCATGACGTCTTCTTTTTCGCGCGGGGTTTGGTCGCAGCCGGTTTCGCTGCCGGTTCGGGGGGCGCTGCGGCCGGTTTGCGCTTGCGATGCGCCGACGCCGATTTGCCGGCGGTCCTCGATTTGGTGGCGCGATGCTTGCGCAGCATGTCCTCGGCCAGCACCACGTCCTCGCTGAGGATGCCGGCGGCCTTGGCGATGGCAATCCGCGCCGCCGCCTTGTTCTCGTCGGGGTTGGCCAGCAGCAGCTCGCGGATGGCTTCATGCAGCGCTTTTTCGGCATTGCTCTGCAAGTGCACGTTCTCGCCACGCCGCAGCAACGACATCAGCGCGTCGACGACGGGTTTGATCAGTGCGGCTTCAATGGGCATGAATCGATGGTCCTGGCGACGCCCCGAGGAGTCGCCAGTGTGCCGCAGCGGCATCTCATGGGTCGAGAACGCCGGGGAGGGGATGCGAGATGGATCAGTGGACCTTGACCGCGACCGCGGCGACGCCGCCGCCGCTCAGCTTCGACTTGGCGCCAGCCAGCTCACCGGCGCTGGCATACGGTCCCATGCGCACGCGATAGACGGTCTTGCCGTCGACATCGGCCGATTCCACGCGCGCGTTCAGCCCGAGCAGGGCGATCTTCGCCTTCACCGCCTCGGCCTGGCCGGCATCGCCAAAGGCACCCGCCTGCAGGAGGTAGGGCGTCGCGGTGGTGGCTTCGACCGATTTGGAGATCGGCACGCTGGCGCCGTCGGCGGCCTTGGCATGGGCGACGGTCACTGGGGCCGGGACATCGTCGTTGTCATTCTTCGACTTGCTGGCCGGGGGTGTCGCGACCGGATGTGGCGTCGCCTGCGATTTCGGAGCATCGGCCTTGGCAACCTGTTGCGCGGAATCAATGGGTGACGGCAATCCACTGTTGCTGCCTTGCGCGGCGTCGGCGTTTGGTTTGGCCTTGGCGACATCGGCCTTGCGCTTGGCTTCGGCCTGCGCCATTGCCGCGAGTTGCGCATCGGACAGGCGCACTTCGTTCTTGGGCAGGACGTCGTAGAAGGAATAGTCGTCTCCGGCGGCGGGTTTTGCATCGGCCGGCTTGGCCGCGGCATCCGCAGTCGGCTTGGCGTCGATCGGTGCCGGTGCGACTTCTTCCGTCGCTGCGGCCGTTTCGGCCTTGGCGTCCGGGTTCGGCGTTGGCTTGAAGAAGCCGCCATCGCCCTTGGCCTTCATCAGGCGCGGCGCGCCGATCACCACCACCAGCGTCAACAGCACGCCCATCACCAGCCAGGCCCAGCCCGGCATGCCCGATCCATTGCCGCCACCACCACTGCGTCGGGCCTGCGAGCGTCCGCGTTGTTGCGCCATTTACATCGTCTCCGGGGCCGTCATGCCCAACAAATCCAGACCATTCTTCAACACCTGCGCGGTCGCGGTGCACAACGCCAGTCGCGCATTGCGTTCGGCTTCAGCTTCCACAAGTACCGGCTGCGCGTGATACGCGGTGTGAAAGGCGGTCGCCAGTTCGCGCAGGTACTGGGCGATGGCGTGCGGCTCCAGCTCGTGGCCGGCCTGTTCCACCACTTCGGGGAAACGCGAGAGTTCGCGCATCAGTTCGCGGCTGGCGTCGTCACTGACGGTATCGAGATGCGACAGTCCCGAAGCTTCATCCACCACGAAGCCTTTTTCTTTTGCCTGGTGCAGCAGGCTGCAGACGCGGGCGTGGGCGTACTGCACGTAGTAGACCGGGTTGTCGTTCGATTGTGAACGCGCGAGGTCGATGTCGAAGGTGAGTTGCGAATCGGGCTTGCGCGCGACCAGGAACCAGCGCGTGGCATCGCGACCAACTTCCTCGATCAGGTCGCGCAGGGTGAGGTAGCTGCCGGCGCGCTTCGACAGTTTCACTTCCTCGCCGCCACGCATCACCGTCACCATCTGGTGCAGCACGTAGTCGGGATAGCCCTTGGGAATGCCGAGGTCGAGCGCCTGCAGGCCGGCCTTCACCCGCATCAGCGAGCCGTGATGGTCGGCGCCGAGTTCGGTGACCGCGCGCTGCCAGCCGCGCTGCCACTTGCCGAGGTGGTAGGCGACGTCGGGCAGGAAGTAGGTATAGGTGCCGTCGGACTTGCGCATCACGCGGTCCTTGTCGTCACCGAAATCGGTGGTGCGCAACCACAGCGCGCCGCCTTCCTCATAGGTGTGGCCGGCGGCGGTCAGGCGCTGCACGGTTTCCTCCACCTTGCCATCGGCGTAGAGCGAGGATTCGAGGAAATAGTTGTCGAAGCCGACGCCATAGGCGGCGAGATCGGCATTCTGTTCGCGACGCAGTGCGGCGACGGCGAACTTGCGGATGGCATCGAGGTCGCCGGCATCATTCTTGCCGGTGACGATCTGCCCTTCGATTTCGACGGAATCGCCACGCAGGTAGCTTTGCGCGACGTCGGCGATGTAGTCGCCGTTGTAGGCATCGGCCGGCCAGTCGGCATCGCCGGGCTTGTGGCCCTGCGCGCGCGCCTGCACCGAACGCGCGAGATTCTCGATCTGCACGCCGGCATCGTTGTAGTAGAACTCGCGGATCACCTTCCAGCCGTTGGCGGCGAGCACGCGGGCGATGGAATCGCCGATGGCGGCGGCGCGGCCGTGGCCGACATGGAGCGGGCCGGTCGGATTGGCGGAGACGTATTCCACGCCCACGACGTGCCCGGCATGACCGGTGTTGTGGCCGTAGCGGGTGCCGTGGGCGTGGACATCGCGCACGACCTGCTGCCAGGCCTGAGGCGCGAGATGGAAATTGATGAACCCGGGCCCGGCGATCTCGACCCTGGCGACGGTGTCGTTCTTCGGCAGTGCATCGACCAGTTGCTGCGCCAGCGCGCGCGGATTGCTGCGTGCGGCCTTGGCCAGCAGCATCGCGGCATTGCTGGAGAAATCGCCGTGGGCGCGCTCCTTGGGACGTTCGATTACGAAGTCGGGGGCTGTGGTGTCGGCAGGCAGGGTGCCGGCGGCGACCAGGGCGTCGATACCCTGCGAGACGAGGGCGCGGAGCTGGGATTTCACGGGATTTCGGGGAACGGCTTGATAGCCGTGCATTGTACGGCTTCGGGGCCGCGACCCCGGCATTCACATCATTCCGCGCGCCGCCATCGACACCGCCGGGCCATCGCCAACGACGAAATGGTCAAGCAAGCGGATGTCCATCAGCGCCAGCGACTGCTTGAGACGCTGGGTGACCGCGCGATCGGCGGCGCTGGGCTCGGGATTGCCGCTGGGATGGTTGTGGCCGACGATCACCGCCGCCGCGTTGTGGGCCAGTGCGCGCTGGACGACTTCGCGCGGATGCACTTCCGAGCCGTCGATGCTGCCCTGGAACAGTTCCTCGAAGGCGAGGCTGCGATGGCGGGTGTCGAGGAAGAGGACGGCGAACACCTCGCGATGGCGGCCACGCAGGCGCTTGCTGAAATACCGGGCAGCGACATCGGGATTGGCCATGGCCTCCCCGCGCGCCAGCTGCCCGGCCAGGTGGCGGCTGCCGAGTTCGAGGGCGGCGGCCAACCGGCAGGCGCGGGCCGGACCGAGGCCGCGAAGCCCGGTCAGTCCCGCGGCATCGCGATCGAGCAACCCGCGCAGGCCGCCGCCATCGGCGAGCAGGCTGCGGGCGGTCGCCACCGCGTCCTGTCCGCGCACCCCGGATCCGAGGAACAAGGCCAGCAATTCGGCATCGGAAAGCGTGGCGGCGCCGAGGCGCAGCAGCTTTTCACGGGGACGTTCGTGTTCGGGCCAGTCGCGAATGTGCATGGGCGTTCGAAGCTTGATCTGCCGCCCACTCTGATGTGTACGAGCGCGGCGCGGCATCGGAATTCCGGGGGCATCGGGTAAGCTGGCGGCCTGTGAGCGCGTCGGAAAATGCCGTCATGGCTGCCCCTGCCAACATCCTGCTGTGCGTGTGCGGAGGGATCGCCGCCTACAAGTCCGCCGAACTGGTGCGCCGCCTGCGCGACACCGGCGCCGAGGTGCAGGTGGCGATGACCGAAAACGCGCAGCGCTTCGTGACCGCGCAAACCTTCCAGGCGCTCAGCCACCGCCCGGTGCGCACATCGTTGTGGGATGAACACGCCGAAGCCGCGATGGGCCATCTTGAACTGGCACGCTGGGCTGACCACATCATCGTTGCGCCGGCGACCGCCAATACGCTGGCCAAACTGGCGCATGGCTTCGCCGACGATCTGGTGAGCACGCTCTGCCTCGCCTCGACTGCGGCGCTGACGGTGTGTCCGGCGATGAACCATGTGATGTGGAAGCACCCGGCGACGCAGGCCAACATCGCGATGTTGCGCACCCGAGGCGTGCGGGTCGTCGGGCCGAACGACGGACCGCTGGCCGAAGGTGAAAGCGGACCGGGGCGGATGAGCGAGCCGGCGGAAATCGTCGCGGCCGTGGTCGGGATTGCGTCGCCATGAGCACGTTGAACGGCAAGCGCGTGCTGGTGAGCGCGGGCCCGACCTTCGAGGACATCGATCCGGTGCGCTTCATCGGCAATCGCAGTAGTGGCCGCATGGGCTTTGCGATCGCCGAGGCGGCGATCGCGCGCGGTGCACGGGTGGCGCTGGTCGCCGGTCCGGTGCATCTGCAGACCCCGGCTGGTGCGCAACGCATCGACGTGCGTTCGGCGGCGCAGATGCACGATGCCGTGCTTGCGGCATTGCCGGCGGACGTTTATATCGGCACGGCCGCAGTCGCAGACTTCACTCCGCGTGTCGTCGCCGGCCACAAGTTGAAGAAAGTGCCGGGGCAGGACACCCTGGTGCTGGAACTGGTGAAGACCGCCGACATCCTCGCCGATGTCGCTGGCGCCGCGAATCGTCCGCAGTTAGTGGTGGGGTTCGCCGCCGAAACCAACGACGTCGAAACCTATGCGCGCGGGAAGCTCGCGGCCAAGCGCATCGACATGATCGCCGCCAATCGCGTCGGCATCGCTGGCTGCGGTTTCGAATCCGACGACAACACGCTCGACGTGATCTGGGCTGATGGCCAACGTCGCCTCGGGCCTGAGAGCAAGCGCGTGGTTGCCGAAGGGTTGCTCGACCTCATCGAAGAGAGAATTTCGAACGCATGAACCATGTGTTGAAGATCAAGCTGCTTGACCCGCGTTTCGGCGGCGAGTGGCCATTGCCGGACTACGCGACCGCGTCCAGCGCCGCGCTCGACCTGCGCGCCGCCATCGATGCGCCGCTGACGATTGAACCGGGGCAGGCGGAACTGGTGCCCTCGGGCATCGCCATCCATCTTGCCGACCCGAAACTGTGCGCGCTGGTACTGCCGCGATCGGGACTCGGTCACAAGCACGGGCTGGTGCTGGGAAACGGCACCGGCCTGATCGACGCCGATTACCAGGGCCCGCTGATGATCAGCGTGTGGAATCGTGGACGCGAGGCTTTTACGATGGCACCGGGGGATCGCATCGCGCAGCTGGTGGTCATGCCGATCGTGCGGGTGGCACTGGATGTGGTCGACGCTTTCGAAGACAGCGCCCGCGGTGCGGGCGGATTTGGCCATACGGGCCTGCGATAAGGAACGAATGACGATGAAAACGCTGAGCCTGGGCGATGCCGGATCGATGAAGCGCATGTTGCCGTTGCTGGCCGTGCTGTTGCTGCTGCTGGGGGCATGGGCCGCGTGGTCGGCAGTGCGCCAATGGCGCGTATCTGGGGAAACGGCGCAACTCGCCGCGGCGCGCGATGGCGTCGCCAACAGCGTGTCGTCCGCACTGGCGAAGCAACTGGCGATCGCACAGAAGGCGACGCAGACGCCAGCGGTGGTCGGTGGGCTGCAAGCCAACAATTTCGTCAATGCCTCGGAAGGGTTGGCGGCGGCGTGGCCGGGCAGCGAGCACGCCGAAGTCGTGGCAGCCGATCTGCAGAACATGATGTCCACATTGCCCGCCAGCGGTTACGGCCGTGCCGGGGTGGCGCAGGCAGCGCTCGCCAGCGGCAAGCCGGCGGTGGTGATTGCACGCGATGGCGGCCAGCCGAAGCTGCTGATCGCGCTTCCTGTTGCGGATGGCGCTGCGGTTGCTGTTGGGGCGCAACCGGCGAAGGCGCTGATCGATGCCGTGGCAAAGGCGAATGCCGGCGGCGGCTATCTCGCGCTCAAGCAGGCCGAGGCGACGCTGGCGCAAACCGGCGACAAGGAACTTGAAATCCTGGGCGACAAATCCACGACGCCGATCAAGGGCAGCGACTGGACACTCAACGCGTTTGTTGCGCCAGTCGAACCCGGCCCGCTCGGTTTCGGCCGGGTGATGACGGCACTACTTGCAGTGCTGCTGGTCGGCGCCGGCATCGCCTTGCTGTGGTTGCGCCAGCGTTTCGCCAACCCGGAAACGGTGGTGGAAGACGAAGTTGTCGCCACGGCGACGGACAGCGACGAACCGACCGTTGGTGATCTCACCGCCCAGAACCAGGCGGCGGCTGCCGAAGCTGCGGCAACCCGAGCGGAGGCGGCGAAGGTCGATGGTCCCGCATTGCCCGATCCCGGCATCTTCCGCGCGTACGACATCCGCGGCATCGTTGGCCAGACCTTGAGCGTCGATGTCGCCCGCCAGATCGGCCAGTCGATCGGCACGCTGATGCACGAGAACGGCCTCTACGACATCGTGATCGGTCGCGATGGGCGCCTCTCCGGCCCCGATCTTGTCGGCGGGTTGACCGAGGGCTTGCGTCGCGCCGGCCGCAACGTGATTTCGATCGGCCTGGCGCCGACACCGCTGGTGTATTTCGGTGCGTACCACTTGCGCACCGGTTGCTGCGTGGCGGTCACCGGCAGCCACAATCCGCCCGACTACAACGGCTTCAAGATCGTGGTCGGCGGCGAGACGCTGTCGGGCGACACCATCACCGCGCTCTATACGCGGATCGCCAACGGCACGCTGCATGAGGCCGAACAACTCGGGCGCATCGAGGAGCGCGACATCTCGGACGACTACGTCAACCGCATCGCGTCCGACATCCGCCTCGAGCGCCCGCTTGATGTGGTGGTCGATGCCGGCAACGGCGTTGCGGGTGATCTCGGTCCGCGCGTGCTGGAGGCGATCGGCGCCAACGTGTTCCCGCTGTTCTGCGAGATCGACGGCAACTTCCCCAACCACCATCCCGATCCCAGCGAGCCACACAACCTCGAGGATCTGCGCCACATCGTGCAGACCCGCAAGGCCGATCTTGGCGTCGCCTTCGACGGCGATGGCGACCGGCTTGGCGTGATCACGCCCGGAGGCCACAACATTTTCCCCGATCGCATGCTGATGCTGTTCGCGGCCGACGTGCTGGAGCGCAATCCCGGCGCGATCATCGTCTACGACGTGAAGTGCACCGGCGCGCTGGCGCCCTACATCATGGGGCGCGGTGGCAGTCCGTTGATGTGGAAGACCGGCCATTCGCTGATCAAGTCGAAGATGCGCGAGGAAGAAGCCGAACTTGCCGGCGAGATGAGCGGCCATTTCTTCTTCATGGAGCGCTGGTACGGCTTCGATGACGGCATCTATTCGGCAGCGCGCCTGCTGGAAATCCTCGCGCGTCGCAGCGAGGATGCCGATGCGGTGTTTGCCGAGATTCCGGAGTCGATCTCCACCCCCGAGATCAAGGTGCCGGTCGCCGACCCGCATGCCTTCGTCGAGAAACTGGTGGCGAACGGCGGCTTCGATGGCGCACGCGTGACTACGCTCGATGGCGTGCGTGCGGACTGGAACGACGGCTGGGGGCTGGTGCGTGCATCCAACACCACGCCAGTGCTGGTGCTGCGCTTCGAGGCGAATACCCAGGAACGCCTGGAGGAAGTGCAGGCGCTGTTCCGCAGTCGCCTGCGCGCGGTCGACCCGGCGCTGGAGCTGACGTTCTAGCCGTCGATCAGGGCTGTGGTGTCGCCGCCGGGGCGGTGCCGCCGTTCTGCTTGTAGTCGCGATATTGCTGTAGTGCCTGCTGCAACTCGTCGTCCATCGCCGCGTATTCCCCGCGCTTGCGCTGGAGGTCGACGTAGGCGTTGTTCACCGTGGCGGCTTGCTGGGCAATGGTGTCGTTCAGGCTTTTGGCGACCGGTTTGCCCTGCAGCTCGACATTGGCCGCGCGCAGCAACGTGCGCGACAGTTCCAGGCGACGGCTGGCCAGGCCTGATTGCGCGGCCAACAGCGAGGCATGGATGTTTTGCGAGCGTTCCGCATACGCCTTGCGTAATGCGTCTTCGCTGGGATATGTGGTGGCCAGGGCCATCTGCTGGCGGGCCTGGCTGGCCTGCGCCGCGGCACGTTCGGCTTCGACCTTGTCGGCAGCGTCCTTGGCCGCTTGCTCCTGGGGTGTCAGCGGACGTGGGAAGGTCTGGACCGTCACCCCGCTGGCATTGATCTCGCGCCGTGCGCTATTGGCGGCACTGGTGGGGATGGCATCGCCGCACACCGTTTGCCCGCGTTCAGTCCAGCAACTGACGGTCTTGCCCGCGGGCTTGGTTTGCGCTTGCGTGGACAGTGCTACGCACACGCCCACTGCCAGACCGACAGTGGTGGCGATGCGTCGCAGCTCAGGATTCGGTCGACGTGCTTCCATAGCGCGAACGATACGCCAGCAGGGCGGGCTGGTCAGCACCCGGAGCGCCATTGCGGGCACTCCATTCGAGGAGATCGTCCAAGGTTGAGACAGCGATCACGGGGACGCCGGTGCCGTCGCGGACGCGCTGAACCGCCGAACGGCGGTCGCCGTCGTCCAGCATCTCTTGGCGATCGAGTGCCACGACAATGCCGGAGACGATGCCGCCACCACCCGCGACCAGGTCGAGCGCCTCGCGGATGGCGGTGCCGGCGGTGATGACGTCGTCGATGACCAGGACGCGCTTGCCCTGCATCGACGCCCCGACCAGGGTGCCGCCCTCGCCGTGGTCCTTGGCTTCCTTGCGGTTGAAGGCGAGACCGACATCGCGGCCGCGTCGCGACAGTTCGCAGGCGACTGCGGTGGCCAGTGGAATGCCCTTGTATGCCGGCCCGAACAGGACATCGGCGGCGAGTCCGGCGTGTTCGATGGCGTCGGCATAGCACGACGCAAGGCCGGCCAGGCGCGCGCCGGTATCGAAGCGACCGGCGTTGAAGAAGTAGGGGCTGATGCGTCCCGACTTCAGGGTGAATTCGCCGAAACGCAGGGCGTCGGCGTTGATGGCGAGTTCGAGGAAGCGTTCGCGCATGGGGGCGTTCGGGAGCTGGCGACAGTCCGGAATGATAAGCCCGCAGGGTGAATGGGGAACGTCGCGGCCGATCGGCTACTCTTCGCTGTCCCCTCCATGCCGGCACTCCATGCGCATCCTCAGCTTCAACGCCAACGGCTTGCGATCCGCCGCCAGCAAAGGCTTCTTCGACTGGTTCGGCAAGCAGGACATTGACGTCATGTGCGTACAGGAAACCAAGGCGCAGGAACACCAGTTGCGGGTGCCGGAACTGCAGCCCGCAGGTTACAAGTCGTGGTTCCGCGACGCCACCACCAAGAAGGGCTACAGCGGTGTGGCGATCTACAGCCGCCACCAGCCCGACGAGGTGCGCACCGGCCTCGGCCGCAGCGACTTCGACGAGGAAGGACGCTACATCGAGGCACGCTTCGGCAATCTCTCGGTGGTGAGTTTCTACATTCCTTCCGGCAGTTCCGGCGAAGTGCGCCAGGCGGTGAAGGAAGACGTGATGCAGTGGCTGCGCCCCATCCTCGACGAATGGCTGGCGAGCGGTCGCGAATACGTATTGTGCGGCGACTGGAACATCGTGCGTGCGAAGAACGACATCAAGAACTGGACGGGAAACCAGAAGAATTCCGGCTGCCTGCCGCACGAGCGCGCGTGGATGAACTCGATGATCGCCGATGCCTGCGGCGATGGACTGGTGGAATCGCCGAAGCGCGGCTGGAAGGACAGCTTCCGCGTCGCCAAGCCAGATACCGTCGAATACAGCTGGTGGAGCCAGCGTGGCGCGGCGCGCGCCAACAACGTCGGCTGGCGCATCGACTACCAGCTGGCAACGCCGAAATTGGCGGAGTCGATCCGCCACGCCGAGATCTTCGCCGAACCGAAATTCTCCGACCATGCGCCCTATTTAGTCGAGTACGGTCTGGTCGATTACGCCACGCAGGAGTTCACGCGTTGAAGACATCGACGAACGGGCGCTGGGCCCAGTCACTGGGCGTGTACGCCAACCCGCGCGTACGCGCAATGCTGTTCCTCGGCTTTTCCTCGGGCCTGCCATTCGCACTGGTGCTGACGACGCTGTCGGCGTGGTTGCGCCAGTCCGGGATCAACCGCGCCACCATCGGCACCTTCAGCCTGGTGGGCCTCGCCTATTCGCTGAAGTACTTCTGGGCGCCGATCGTCGATCGCCTGCCCATCCCGATCCTTGGGCGTCTGGGCCGTCGTCGCAGCTGGATGCTGCTGGCGCAATCGTGCATCGTGATCGGCCTGGTGATGATGGCGACGACAAATCCCGTCACCGATGTCGCACGCATGGCGATACTCGCCGTGTTCACCGCATTCGCCTCGTCGACGCAGGACATTGCGGTCGACGCCTATCGTATTGAAGCGGCGGAAGAAAAAGACCAGGGCGGAATGGCCGCGGCCTACCAGATCGGCTACCAGGTCGCGCTGATCTGCGCCGGGGCCGGTGCGCTGACTGCTGCTGCGGGATACGGCTGGTCGACGGCGTACCTGATCATGGCGGCATGTGCTTTCGTCGGCATCACCACGACCTTCGTGATCGCCGAACCGAGTGCGCGTGTCGATCGGGCTTCCTTGCCGCAGGAGCCGCTGGTCGAACGTTTCGAGCAATACGCGGCGCGGTGGCCGGACGTGCCGCGCAAGCTGGTGGCGTGGCTGGTCGGCGCGGTCGTCTGTCCGTTCGCCGATTTCTTCCAGCGCAAGGGCCTGAAGATCGGCCTGCCGATCCTGCTGCTGATCATCACTTTCCGCTTCAACTACACCACGATGGGGGTGGCGGCAAATCCGTTCTACATCGACATGGGGTTCACGCTGAAGGAAATCGCGCTGGTGTCGAAGGTCTACGGCGTGATCATGACGATGGTCGGCGCGGTGCTGGCCGGCGTACTGGTGCGGCGCATCGGCCTGTTGCGCACGATGCTGTTCGGGCTGGTGATGCTGAGTGTCGCCAATTTGCTGTATGCACACATGGCGGCGATCAAGCCGTCCCTTGCATGGCTGGCGACCGTCGTCAGTGCCGACAATCTCGCCAACGGCATCGCCGGCACGTCGTTCATCGCCTACATGTCGTCGCTGACCAGCGCGCGCTACACTGCGACGCAATATGCGTTGTTCGGCACGCTGTGGAGCCTGCCGGCGAAATCACTGGCCAGCCAGTGGGGCAAGATCGTCAATGCGTGGGGCTATCCGGTGTTCTTCACCTACACGGCGGCGATCGCAATCCCGGCGATGTGCCTGTTGCTGTGGATGCTGTGGCGTGAACGTCGCGGTGAAACCACGGGTGTCGATGCCGCGGAACCGGGAACGCGCTGAATTTCAGCGCCGCCGCGGCAACAACCCATCGCGCACCTTGTTCGAGAAGGTGATGGCTGGGGCATCGACGAAGCGGTGGAACACCGTCGCGGCGAGATAGATCACCGGCAGCACGATCGCACAGGCGATGATCGCCGACAGGTCGTAGTCCCAGTCGCGCGCCTGCAGCGCGTTGAAGATCATCGCGGCGAGGCTGGCGACGATGCATAGGTGGATCAGGTAGACCGAGAACGAGACCTTGCCGAGGAACATCAGCAGGCGCGTTGCGGCCAGTTTTGCGAAACCGGCATTGAACAGCAGCGCGGTGACGATCAGTGCGCCGGCGATGAAGTTGCCGACCATGTAGGCATGTTCACCGAGCAGCGGCTGCATCCACGCGTACGACGCCGAAGTGTTGTGGACCCCGGCGAAATACAGTCCCGCGGCCAGCATCAGCAACGAAACGAGTGTGGGCAGGTTGCGCAGGTACAGGCGCACTACCGCGCCGATCACGAACGCGAGCAGGCCGTACGTCATTTCCTCGTCGAGGATTTTCGTTGCGCCGAGCAACGCAAGGGCGGCGGCGCATACAACGAGCAGCACGACGCGCAACTTCGACCAGCGGTTGAACGCATAGCACAGGGCAAAGATCATCCACGAGCCCCAAAGTTCGATCCGCATCGTCCACAGGATCGGGTTGTAGCGGCTCTGTCCGGTGATGAACACTTCCCATGCGCCGTTGCGCAACGCGCCGAAGAAGGAGGCCGAGAAATCGCCGTAACCCTGGATCCACACCGAGAGATCGCTGTAATCGACGTCCATCCACTCGATCACCGCCCATGCGAACACGCAGGCGGCGATGCACGGCAACGCCAGGCGCGGATATCGCTTCAGTACCAGGCCGAAAACGTCGCGGCCGCTGCGGCCGAGTGCGACGTGGGTGAGGATGTAGCCGCTCAGTACGAAGAAGATGAAGACCGCCGCGCTGCCCGAGTACAGGAAGGCGAATGGTGAATCGTGGACGAAGCGCTGCACTGGATGGTCGTCGGGATCTGCGACACCCCAGAACGCGTGCAGCCACGGCCAGAACACCAGCGCGAAGTGCGAGCACACCACCTGCAGGCAGGCGAGCCCGCGGATGGCTTCGACCGGAGCGAGTTTTGCGGCGGCGGGCTGGGCGTTCAAGCCGGATAGATTGCACCAAGCACGCGCGGTCCGCGAGCGCCGGTCACCGACGGCAGGTTGCCGGGCAGGCCGAGCATGGTCTGTCGCGCCAGCCAGGCGAAGCCGATCGCTTCGACGTGGTCGGGATCGATACCGTGTTTCGCCACCGATTCCACCGTCGCCCGCGGCAGGTGTTCAGCGAGTTTCGCCATCAGCACAGGATTGTGCGCACCACCGCCGCAGACCAGCACGCGGCGCACGTTCGGCAGAGTCGAATTCAACGCATCGGCGACCGTGCGCGTGCTCAGTTCCGCCAGCGTCGCCTGCACGTCGGCGGGCGATTCGCCGCCACGCAGGCGTGCGTCCAGCCAACGCATGTGGAAATGTTCGCGGCCTGTGCTCTTCGGCGGCGGAGTGGCGAACCATGGATCGTCGAGCAGGCGATCGAGCAGCAGCGGATCGACCTGTCCCGATGCCGCCATCGCGCCATCGCGGTCGTAGCGTTCGCCGGTATGGCGCTCGCACCAGATGTCCATCAACGCGTTCGCCGGGCCGGTGTCCCAGCCGCGCACGCCGTCGTTGTCCGCTGGCAACAAGGTGACATTGGCGATACCACCGAGATTCAATACGGCGCGATCTTCTCCGGCATCGTGCAACAAGGCGGCATGCAATGCAGGAAGCAGCGGTGCGCCGTGTCCACCGGCAGCCATGTCGCGACGGCGGATGTCGCCGATGGTGGTGATGCCGGTGCGTTCGGCGACAAGATTGGGATCACCGATCTGCAGCGTGAATGGTGATCTTGAATACGGGCGATGACGCAGCGTCTGGCCGTGTGATCCGATCGCGCTGATCTGCGTGCGATCGATGTTCGCTTCGGCGATCAAGCGGTTCGCGGTCGCGGCGAAGGCGGTGCCGACTTCGTGGTCGAGTTCGCCGAGTTCGTCGATCGAGGTGACATCGACGCCTTGCCCGAGCATGAGCAGGCGTTGGCGCAGGCCGTCTTCCCACGGTTGCGCGAGGGCATGCAGGCATTCGGCGTGGAGGCGACCGTCGCGGTTGTCGAAGCGGACCAGCGCGGCATCGATGGCATCGACGCTGGTGCCCGACATCAAGCCGATATAGAGGCCGTCGGCAGCGGCCATGCTCAGTTGCGCGCCGACTTGGTTGACGCCGATGCCGCGCTGGCCACGACCGTGTCGCGGTCCATGTCGGGATAGATGATCTTCTCGACCGTGCGGATCTTGGCCATCGCGCGCTGGGTCTGCTGGCGGAACGCCGCCAGCATCGCGCCGGACAGCGGCGCCGGCGGTGCCATCGTCACCGTCAGCGGATTGCGATACACACCGTTGACGCGGAACTCGTAGTGCAGGTGCGGGCCGGTGGCGAGGCCGGTGCTGCCGACGTAGCCGATCACCGTGCCCTGGTCGACGTGCTGGCCCGGGCGGATATGGGCGAAGCGCGACATGTGCGCGTAGAAGGTGCTCTGGCCGTGCCCGTGATCGAGTTCGACGACATTGCCGTAGCCGTGTTGCTGGCCGACGAATTTCACCCGCGCGTCGCCGGCGGCCATGATCGGCGTGCCGGCGCTGGCGGCGTAGTCGACGCCCTTGTGCATCTTCATCCGGCCGAGGATTGGATGCATGCGGTTGCCGAAGGTCGACGACAGGCGTGCATACGGAATCGGCATGCGGATGAAGGGGCGTTTCAGCGAACGGCCATCGGCGGAGAAATATTCCGGCTTGCCATCGCGCATGTAGCGGAAACCGGTGTGCAGTTCGCCATCGACGGTGAAGGCCGCGGCCAGCACGCCGCTGGTCGTCACCAGCTCGCCGTTCTTCCACGCCTGGTCGACCACCACGCTGAAGCGATCGTTGGGCGAGAGATCGGAATCAAAGTCGATGTCGTACTTGAAGATTTCGTCGGTCATTTCCTCGACGTTGGCGTGGGTCAGGCCGACCTTGCGCGCCGATTCCCACAGGTTGCCGCCGACCGTGCCCGACAGCACCACCGTGCGGATTTCGGTTTCCTGCGGCACCACTCTGGCGGCGACCGCGCCGCCATTCTTCATGCTCAGTTCGACCTTGTCACCGCCGCGCTGGAAGCGGATCGCGCGCAGCAGGCCATTGCCCGGCGCATCAATCGACAGCTCGGAGCCGGGGCGCAGCTTCGTCAGGGATGCGCGTGCATCCGGCGATTTCATCATTTGCGCGATTTGCGCCTTGCTCACCCCCAGCGAACCCAACAGCGCGTTCACCGATTCACCCTTGCGCAGGTTCACCACTGCCCATTGGCCACCGGCCTTCGGCACTGGCTGGCTGGTCTGCGGCAGCGGCAATGCCAGTGAAGCCACCGGTTCTTTGGTCGGATGGGCGAAGGCATGCTCCATTCCCGGAACCAGGGCTGCGCACAGCACGACGATACTGGCCAGAAGGCTGGCATGCGCCCAGTGGCGATGCGTCCAGCGATCGTTGATGCCCGGAGGCAATTTGGAGACGACGTGGCGGGTGAAGCCGGCCTCGCGGAGTTGGCGCATGCGGGAGGGGCGCGCCGCGTCGACAGTCGGGTCTTTCATTCAGCAGAGTCCACACGGCGTGAAAACCGCCGGAAGTCGGCACCTTAGGACAGCCGTCGGCTCGGGTCAAATCCATGATTCCATTGGATTTTCAGGGGGAAGACGGTTTAACGTAATGTTGACGTTTCGCCCTCTCCATTTCTCCCCATTCAGGAATTTGCCGTGTCTGCTCCCGCTTCCGACCTCGATTTGATTGCCCGCGGGGCCGATGAGCTGCTCAAACGCGAGGAGCTGGAGGCACGCCTGAAGCTCGGGCGGCCGTTGCGGATCAAGGCCGGCTTCGATCCCACCGCCCCCGACCTGCACCTCGGCCATACCGTGCTGCTCAACAAGATGCGGCAGTTCCAGGACCTCGGCCACCAGGTGATCTTCCTGATCGGGGACTTCACCGGGATGATCGGCGACCCCACCGGCAAGAACATCACCCGCAAGCCGCTGACCCGCGAGGACGTGGCGCGCAACGCCGAGACCTACGCGACCCAGGTGTTCAAGGTGCTCGACAAGGATCGAACGGAAGTCCGCTTCAACAGCGAGTGGTTCGACAAGATGAATTCCGCCGACATGATCAAGTTGGCGGCGCAGCACACCGTGGCGCGCATGCTCGAACGCGATGATTTCGCCAAGCGCTATGCCGCGCAGCAGTCGATCGCCATCCACGAATTCCTCTATCCGCTGGTCCAGGGCTACGACTCGGTGGCGCTCAAGGCCGACGTCGAACTCGGGGGTACCGACCAGAAGTTCAACCTGCTGATGGGGCGCGGCCTGCAGGAACACCATGGCCAGCCGCCGCAGATCGTGTTGACGATGCCGCTGCTGGAAGGCCTCGACGGCGTCCACAAGATGTCGAAGTCGTTGGGCAATTACATCGGCATCGACGAACCGGCGATCGACATCGTGACCAAGACGATGAAAATCGGCGATGACTTGATGTGGAAGTGGATCGATCTGTTGAGTTTCGACATTTCGATCGACGAGGCGAAGCAGCTGCGCACCGCGATTGAAGGCGGTCAGCTCAACCCGCGTGACGTCAAGCTGCGCCTTGCGCGGGAGTTGGCTGCACGCTTCCAGGGCGATACCGAGGCGGAGAAAGCGATCGCTGGTTGGCATGCGGCGGTGCGCGGCGAGGGCGATGTTGCCAATCTGCCCCTGCACGAAATCGCGATCCCGGCGGAAGGTTTGCGCATCGGCGCATTGCTGACCGCCGCCGGCATCACCCCGAGCAATTCCGAGGCGAACCGCAAGCTCAAGGAGCGTTCGGTGCGCATCAACGGTGAAGTGTTCGAGGATGCCGCGCACGTGTTCGTGCCGGGCTTCGAAGGCGTCCTCGCAGTCGGCAAGCGCAACTTCGCGCGGGTGAAGCTGGTCGCGCAGTAAATCGTCTCAGCCCCTGCAACCGGCGTGGCGCACACTATGGCGATGAGCGCAGGGCGTTATTCGCAATCGCAGGCCAAATTCTCCGACAGCCAGGCGCATGGCGCCGGCTGCGAGCTGATCCTGGTCGAAGGCGATTCCGCCGCGCGTTCCGTTCTTGCGGTACGTGATGCGCGGACGCAAGCGGTGCTGCCGTTGCAGGGCAAGCCGCTGAATGCCTGGCGCGCCGACGCCGCGAAAGTGCGCGACAACACCCTCTATCGCCAGATCGCTCAGGCGCTGGGCTTGCCCGATGCGATCATGGACGAGCCCGCCAACGGCCCGCAGGAGATGCGCTTCGAGCGCGTGGTGCTGCTGTTCGATCCCGATGCCGACGGCATCCACATCACCGCCCTGATGTTGCTGTACTTCGCGCGCTGGCTGCCGACGTTGCTGGAATGCGAGCAGGTGTGGATCGTTCGGCCGCCGATGTTCACGCTCGCCAGTACTGTCACCGGCGAAGTGGTGCAGGCGTATTCGCCGGACCATCGCGACGCGTTGAAAAGAGCCATGGGCGGGCATGCGGGCTGCCATCGTCATCTCGGGCTGGGCAGCTTGCCGCCGGAGTTGCTGCGACGCACCTGCGTCGATCCGCGCACGCGCCAGTGTCGTCGCACCAGTTACGAGGATGTCGAGGCGGTGCTGCGTACGTTTGATTCATCGCCCGGCTGAGCGTCTATTGCGTTCAAGGCGCACGCTGGCTTGGCGGGCGTTCGCTAAAGACCTCGCCCGGCTGTGCGCCTTTAGCGGTTATCCGCAGTGTCCGACACGCCGTGAATCCGTCCATGGAGGCTCGACTCGGCCCGCTGCGCAGGACCGGCCCCTCGCTTGCGCTCGTGGCGTTCGGAATCGCCACGCGGCATGCCGCGTGAGCGGCGCTTCCTCACCCATGCCTCGTATGGTCGGCCACTGCGGACGAACCGCACGGCGCCGCCGGTGGCGGTTTTTCGCTCTTCTCTCAGAAAGCCACAACACGCGCGCTCAGCGGGTGGCCAGTCCGGTAAGCGGGCGTTGCGCGTCATGGATGACGCGCACGAGCCTACATGGATGTATTCACGGCGTCCCGCGCACCGGACTGGCCACTCGATGAGACAGCGCGTGCTAGGCAACCCGCGCGATCGCCATCCCCATCAACCCCAGCACGCAGAACAGCCCGAGGAACCACGACAGGCTGCGCAACTGGTGACGATTGCCGACATAGAACACGCCATGGAGCACGCGGAACACCACGAACCCGATCGCCAACCCGGTGATCGTGTCGTGCCCGACCCCGGCGAACTGCGCCATCAGTACCGCTGCCGCGAAGGCCGGAAATGCCTCGAACCCGTTCAGTTGCGCAGCATTGGCGCGGCGGCTGCGGGCATTGTCCTGCCGTGCCAGCCAGGCGCGCGGATCACGATTGTCGTATTTGTCGCCGGACGTCTTGGCGACCACCACCCAGATGTAGGGCAGCAGCGCAGCGATCAGAATGCAGATGTAAGGAAGGGTCATCGCGTCATCGTCGGCAGGAGATGACGCGATGCTAGCGCGCCACTCGGTTTATTTCACGGGGGCGCTCGGCGTCGAGAACGCGATCGCGGTGGCACCCTCGATCGGCCCGGTCTTGGCGCTGGTATGCACGTAGAGCTTCACTTGGTGCTCGAACACCAGTCCGCCCTGCACCACCGCGTTCGGCCCGATGATGATGGTCGGGATACGGGTGATCTGCAGCGGCATGCCGTTCCAGCCGCCCTTGGACTTCTTCACCCACAACTTGCCGGCGACATGCGAACCGATGCCGACGGTGATGTCGCCAGTCACCGTGGTGATGTCCTTGCCGACCTGCGCGCGCACCAGGCCGATGCCGCCGTTGATGGTGGTGATGCCGCCTTTCACGGCGCCGCCATCCGGGACGTAGACGTCGCCATTGACGGTGGTGATGTCGCCGTTGACCGTTGCCTTGGTCCCGAAGCGGACGCCGCCGTTGACCGTGGTCGCGTCATCGTCGATCGTCACCGAGTTTCCGGCCCTGATGCTGCCGTTGACCGTGGTTGCATCCTTGGCGGTTGAACCATCGCCCAGCTTCACGCTGCCATTGACGGTTTTGGCCGTTCCGACGCGTTCGCCAGCGGCGACTTCAACGTTGCCATTGACCTTGGAGACATCCTTTTGGGCATACGCGGTCGAACACGCAGCCAGCAGGGAAAGAACGATCAGGGCGCGATGCGGGATCATCGGGGGCTCCGGAAGTGCGTGATTTGCAGGAAGCATAGGATGCCTCCGCTACAATCACATGCGCCGAAAGTCACCAGGTCCAAAGGCCCGTGTCCCCATCCATTTCCGATCGCCCCAAGCCCGTCGCCCTGCTCATCCTCGATGGCTGGGGTCATCGCGAAGATCCCACCGACAATGCCCTGGCGCAGGCCGATTTGCCGAACTGGCGCCGCCTGCTGGCGACCTGCCCGCATACGCTGATCCATACCGAAGGCCGCCACGTCGGCCTGCCGGATGGCCAGATGGGCAATTCCGAAGTCGGCCACATGAACCTCGGTGCCGGCCGCATCGTCTACCAGGACCTGACCCGCGTCGATGCCGCGATCGAGGACGGTTCGTTCTTCACCAATGCCGCGCTGATGGATGCTTGTGCAGCGGTCAAACGCGATGGCGGCACCCTGCACGTGATGGGGTTGCTGTCGCCGGGGGGCGTGCACAGCCACGAATTGCACATCTTCGCGATGCTGGAACTGGCGCATCGCCAGGGCGTGGCGAAGGTCGCGGTGCATGCCTTCCTCGATGGCCGCGATACGCCGCCGCGCTCCGCCGCTGCCAGCATCAATGCGTTGCAGGCGGTCTGCGATCGCCTCGGCAACGCCCGCATCGCCAGCGTCGGTGGCCGCTATTTCGCAATGGACCGCGACAAGCGCTGGGATCGCGTCGAACGTGCGTGGGACGCGATCGTCGAAGCGCGTGCCGAATTCACCGCCGACACTGCGCTGCAGGCACTCGAGCAGGCCTATGCTCGCGGCGAGAACGACGAATTCGTGCAGCCGACGGTGATCGTCGGCGCCATGCCGATGCAGGATGGCGACGCCGTGGTGTTCATGAACTTCCGCGCCGATCGCGCGCGCCAACTGACGGCAGCGTTCGTCGATCCCGGATTCGATGGCTTCGTCGCACGTCGGCCGAAGTTGGCCGATTTCGTCTGCCTCACCGAATACGATGCCAAACTGCCGGTTACGTTGGCCTATCCGCCGGATGCCCTGCACAACACGCTGGCGGAAGTGCTGGCGGCCCATCATCTCAGCCAGTTGCGCATCGCCGAAACCGAGAAATACGCGCACGTGACGTTCTTTTTCAGTGGCGGCCGCGAAGACCTGTGGCCGGGCGAGGACCGCGTGCTGGTACCCAGCCCGAAGGTCGCAACCTACGACCTGCAGCCGGAAATGAGTTGCCCGGAAGTGACGGCGAAGCTGGTCGACGACATTCGCGCGCAACGCCATGACGTGGTGATCTGCAACATCGCCAATCCCGACATGGTCGGCCACACCGGCCTGCTCGCCGCGGCGGTAGAAGCAGCGGAGGCGGTCGACATCGCGATCGGCGCGGTGGTCGATGCCGTGCGTTCGGTGCATGGCGCGCTGTTGATCACGGCTGACCACGGCAACCTCGAACAGATGAGCGATCCCGCGACCGGCCAGCCGCATACCGCGCATACCGTTGGTCCGGTCCCGTTCGTCTACGTCGGCGACCGCGATGCCCATTTGCGCGTGGGGGGTGCCTTGCGTGATGTCGCGCCGACCATCCTTGATTTGCTCGGCATCGCCAAGCCGGCGGAAATGACCGGTTCGAGTTTGATCGAGGCAGGTTCGGTCGAACCATGAGCCGAGCGCGCTTCGTCATCGTGGGAACGCTGCTGGCAACGGCAGTGTTGGTGGCGTCGGCGCAGCAATCGCAGAAGACCGCCGAGCGCAAGCTCAGGGAAGTGCGCAAGGAGATTCGCCAAGTCAGCACGGAACGCAAGGAGATCGGCGGCGAGCGTGTCGATGCCGATGCCGATCTCAAGGCGGCGCAGCAGAAGGTCGGGGACACCTCGCGCGCGGTGGCGAAAACCGATGCCGACATCCGTTCGCAGCAAGGCGCGCTTGATGCACTGGAAGCGAAGCGCGTCGAACTGGAAACGCATCTGCAGCTGCAACAAAAGGCGCTGGCGGCCCTGGTACGGCAAGCCTATCTCGCCGGCGACAACGCGCCCCTCAAGGTCTTCCTGTCGCAGGACCACGTCGCCGAAGGCCAGCGCGCCCTTACCTATTACGCCTACCTGCAACGCGATCGCAGCGCACGCATCCACTCGATCAATGCCGATCTCGCCGCGTTGAAGCAGACCCGCACGGACATCGTGAACCGCCAGGGCGCGCTGCAGGCGTCGCGACAGAAACAGCAGGCGCAATTGCTGCAACTGGAGCAGGATCGCAAGTCACGCAGTGCGCTGCTTGCGCAACTCGATACGCAATACCAGCAACATGTCGAACGCGAACAGCAGCTCGGCCAGAATGCCAAGCAACTGGAAGGCTTGCTCGCCAATTTGCGTGCGGAAGCAGCGCGTGCCGCGCGCGAACGCCAGCTCGCCGCCGAACGCGCGCGCAAGGCAGCTGCCGAAGAAGCCGCGCGGATCGCGAAGGAACAGGCAAAGGCCGAGGACACCGCGCGTGCGAAAGGCCTGCCGCCACCGCCGCCACCCAAGCGCGAACCGCCCAAGCAGGTCGTGCACGGGCCAATGATCCAGGTCGGAGGTCTCGGCTGGCCGGTGTCGGGCACGCTGCTGGCAGGATTTGGCGGCGAGCTCCCCGATGGCGGTTCGAGCTCCGGGTTGTTGATCGCGGCCGCCGCCGGTACGCCGGTACGCGCGGTTGCCGATGGCCGCGTGGTGTTTGCGGAATGGATGAACGGCTACGGCCTGATCAGCATCGTCGACCATGGCAACGGGTACATGAGCCTGTACGCCCACAACGACGCACTGCTGCGCGATGTCGGCGCGACCGTGCATCGTGGCGACGCCGTTGCCAGCGTCGGCACCTCGGGCGGCCTGTCACGACCCGCGGTGTATTTTGAATTGCGCCGGAATGGCAGTCCGGTGAATCCATCGGTGTGGCTGCAGAAGCGCTAATCTGGGCGCTGAATACGGCAATGCCGCGTCAAGGCGGGTGCGATGCAAGGAAGAACGAGTGAGTTTATGTCGATAAATGATCGAGTGATGACGCAGCAACGCGCCCGCCTTGGTGCGGCATTGAGCATGCGTCGTCCCCTCACCGCCATCCTCCTCGCCTTCATCGTGCTGCCGCTTGCCGCGCAAACCGCGCCGGCGACGCCGGATTCCGCACAAGACAGGAAGGCGGACAAGGAGATCAGCGCCAGCGATGATCCTGGCGCCGCGACCAGTGAGAGCAAGGCGGTGCCATTGGGCGAGATCCGCCGTTTCGTCACCACCTACGAGGCGGTGAAGAACGCCTACGTCGAGCCGAAGACCGATGCGCAGTTGATGCATTCGGCGGTGCGTGGACTGCTGCTCGATCTCGATCCGCACAGCGTCTACTTCGACCACGACGATGCCGAACGTTTCGACGAAGACGCCGAAGGCCAGTACGAAGGGCTCGGCATCCAGGTCCAGCAGCAACCCAATGCCACGCTGCGCATCGTCGCCCCGATGGATGGTTCGCCGGCATTGAAGGCCGGGCTGAAGTCCGGTGACATCATCACCGCCATCGACGGCAAGCCGGTCGATCGCGACAACGGCAATCGCCAGCTACGCGGCAAGGCGGGTACACCGGTGCGCCTGACCATCCGCCGCAAGGGTGTCGCCAAGGCCTTCGACGTCAAGGTCGTGCGCGCCAAGATCGTCGTGCCCAGCGTCGAATCGAAATTGCTCGAACCCGGCTTCGGGACGGTGCGCGTCAGTGGCTTCCAGGCCAATACCGCGGTCGAGTTCGAACAGGCGATTGCGAAACTCAAGCAGCAGGCGGGCGGGCGGTTGCGCGGATTGATCATCGACCTGCGCAGCAACCCCGGCGGTCTGCTCAACGCCGCGGTGCAGATGGCCGATGACGTCGTCAATTCCGGAACGATCGTCAGCACCCGTGGGCGGCAAAAAGAAGGCGATACCGTCTACACCGCGACGCCCGGCGACCTGCTCGATGGCGCACCGATCGTGGTGCTGGTCGATGCCGGCTCCGCCAGTGCATCAGAAGTGTTGGCAGGTGCACTCAAGGATCTCAAGCGCGCGCGCATCGTCGGCAGTCGCACCTTCGGCAAGGGATCCGTGCAGAGCTTGCTGCCGCTCGACAACGGCGATGCCGTCAAGCTGACCACCGCACGCTATTACACGCCCAGCGGGAAATCGATCCAGGGGGTCGGCATCAGGCCTGATGTGATCGTGCGTGCCGATGGCAAGCAGGCGTCGGCTGGCGACTATCGAGAATCGGCTTTGCCGGGCCACCTGCGTGGCGATGACGAAACCGATGGCGGTGACGACACCGGCGGCGAAGTGCTGGATGGGCAGGCGCCATTGAATGCGGCGTTGGTCGAGCTCAAGCGCATGGCGGGTGTCGTGGGTTCGCCAGCGAAGGCCGAGGCGGCAACCCCGGCGAAGCGCAAGGCTCAGTAACCACTCTGGCGGCGCAGGCGGCGTGCCACTGCGCCGCGTTGCAGGAAGGCGAAGGCGAGGCCGAAAACGAAGCCCGCGAGGTGCGCGACCCAGGCGATTTCGCCGAAGGCCGGGCCGATATAGGCGAAGCCCACCTGCAACAGCGCCCAGATGCCGATCAGCAGCGACGCCGGCGCCCGCACGAATTCCAGGAACAACCCCAGCGGGATCACCACGCCCAACCGTGCACGCGGGAACAGGGCCAGATAGGTGCCGATGATCGCCGACACCGATCCGCTGGCGCCGATGATCAGCCGGGTCGGGTTGTCGATGGTGGCCGCGGTTGCCAGGTTGGCCACCATCCCGCCAAGCAGGAACAGGGTGAGCAGGCGCAGGCTGCCCAGCTTGCGTTCCGCCGGCATGCCGAAGATCAGCAGGAACACCAGATTGCCAAGCAGGTGCGCCCAGTTGGCATGGAGGAATTGCGAGGTCACCAGCCGCAGCGCCGGGTGCCAGAACGCCGCCGGGCCTTGCCGCACTGCGGAATAAAGATTGGCCGGCAGGGTTGCCCATTCGTTCAGCAACCGGCCAGTCACCGCATCCGAAGGCGCCCACACCGCGATGAAGCCCGCGATCATGGTCAAGGCCAGGACTGGCGTGGCCCAGGGTCGGCTCGGGTGGGCGTGGTCGGGGACGGAAATGAACATTGGGCAGGCGCCTCGCGAGTGAAACGGGGGCTCGGCCGCCATGTTACCAATCGGTTAAAAGCACGCTATAGTCCGGCCGCATACCCTGCCGTACCGAACCGCCCTTTATGGGGAATGACCGCCACGGTGGCGAGATTCCCGAATGCTTCCGGAGATTTGCATGCACAAGTACACCCAGCGTCTTTCGATTCTCGCGATCGCCGTGATCGGCGCCGTTGCCGCCGGCCAGGCCGGTGCATCCGGCTTCCAGCTGCGCGAGAACAGCGTCAAGAACATTGGCCGCGCCTATGCCGGTTCGACCGTCGCCACCGACGGGTCGTCGGTTTACAACAATCCGGCCGCGATGGTGAACGCCAACGGCAACCTGTTCCAGGCCGACGTGGCCGGAATCGACCTGACGGCCAAGTTCAATGGTTCGGGCAACTACGCGACCGGCCTGCCGATTTCAGGTGGCAATGGCGGTGATCCGGGCTCCCTGACCGCGGTGCCGGCGATGTCGGCGATCTTCAAGATGAAGGGAGCGCTGGACGGTCTCACTTTGGGCGTTGGCGTCGACGCGCCGTATGGCCTCAAGACCGAGTACGAAAAGGGCTGGATCGGCCGCTACCAGGCCACGACCTCCAGCGTGAAGGCGGTCGACCTGACGCTGTCGGCAGCCGTGCAGGTCACGCCGATACTCAGCGCCGGTGTCGGCCTGGTGTATGAACGCATCGACGTGACCCTGGGCAAGGACATTCCGTTTGGCACCATCCTGGCGAGCGTGAATCCGGCCTTGATCACTACGCCGGATGGCAACATCACCCTCAAGGGCAAGGACAATGCGGTCGGTTTCATCGCCGGTTTGCAGCTGAAGCCGAGCGATCGTTTCACCATCGGCTACGCGCACCGTTCGGCGATCCGCCACAAGATCGATGGCAATGCCGACTTCACCACGCCGGGGGCCTTCCAAGGCCTGCAGCCGGGCTTGCGCGCACTGTCCGCCAATCCGGCCCTGCCGGCCGCGCAGCGTGCGCAGCTGGCCGTGCTCGGCAACGGTTTCGTCGATTCCAAGGGCCGCGCTTCGGTGTACACGCCGTCGACCGATACCTTGAGCGTCGACTGGAAGGTGAGTGATCGCGTCAACCTGTACGGTGAATTCCAGCAGACCGGCTGGAGCTCGCTGAAGAGCGTCGATATCACGTTCTCCAACCCCTACCAGCCGGCCAGCAGCGAAGCCTTCAACTGGAAGGATTCGACCTTCATGTCCGTGGGCGCCGATTTCAAGCTGAGCGACAGCTTCACCCTGCGTGGCGGCGTCGGTTTCGACAAGACCCCGACCAACAACACCGATCGCACCCCGCGCCTGCCCGACAACGATCGCACCCTGATCTCGATCGGCGGGACCTGGAACGCGACCAAGGCGCTGTCGGTCGATGCCGGTTTCACCCGCGTCGAAATCAAGAGCCCGACGATCAACCTGCCTGTGAATGTGCCCGCCGGTCGTTACAACTCGTTGCAGGGCAGCTACAAGGGCCATGCCAACGTGTTCGGCATCGCGGCGTCGTACAAGTTCTGATCGCTGCACGGCCTTGCAACAAAAAAGCCCCGCTTCGGCGGGGCTTTTCTTTTGCTCGGACACGGTCGAAACGATCAGTCGCCCAGTGTCAGCAGGCTGGCGTTGCCACCCGATGCCGTGGTGTTGACGGTCACCGTCTTTTCGGTGGCGAAGCGCGGCAGGTAGTGTGGGCCGCCTGCCTTCGGGCCGGTCCCCGACAGTCCTTGTCCGCCGAACGGCTGCACCCCGACCACCGCACCGATCTGGTTGCGGTTGACGTAGATGTTGCCGACACGCGCGCGATTGACGATGCGATCGATCGTGGCGTCGATGCGCGAATGCACGCCGAGGGTCAGGCCGAAACCGGTGGCGTTGATCGCATCGACCACCTTGTCGAGGTCTTCCGCCTTCCAGCGCACCACGTGCAGCGCGGGGCCGAAGTTTTCACGGGTGAGTTGGTCGATCGACTGCAATTCCCACGCCGTCGGCGCGAAGAAGGTCCCGTGTTCGGTGCCCGGGTCGAGCTTGGCTTGGGCGATCGGCTTGGCAACGGCCTGCATCTTCGCGGCATGCGCATCGAGCAGGGCCTTGGCATCGGCATCGATCACCGGTCCGACGTCGGTGGACAGCAGGCCGGGATCGCCGACCTTCAGTTCCGCCATCGCACCGGCGAGCATGGTGATCACCTTGTCGGCGATGTCGTCCTGCACCAGCAGGATGCGCGCGGCCGAACAGCGCTGGCCCGCGGATGTGAATGCCGATGCCAACGCATCCTTGACCACCTGTTCCGGCAGTGACGACGAGTCGGCGATCAGCGCGTTCTGGCCGCCGGTTTCGGCGATCAGGACGGCGAGCGGGCCGGCATCGCGGGTGGCGAGCGCACGGTTGATCAGGCGTGCGGTGTCGGTCGAGCCGGTGAAGGCGACGCCAGCCACGCACGGATCGCGGGTCAGTGCGGCGCCGACGGTGGCGCCATCGCCCGGCAGGTATTGCAGCACCGCGGCGGGGACGCCCGCTTCATGCAGGATCTTCACGGCGGCATCGCCGATCAGGTTGGTTTGTTCGGCCGGCTTGGCGATCACCGAATTGCCGGCGGCGAGCGCAGCGGCCACCTGGCCGGTGAAGATCGCCAGCGGGAAATTCCACGGACTGATGCAGACGAACACGCCGCGACCGGACAGCTGCAGCGTATTGCTTTCGCCGGTCGGGCCAGGCAGCGCCTCGATGGTGAACTGCTCGCGTGCCTGCAAGGCGTAATAGCGCAGGAAGTCGACGGCCTCGCGCACTTCGGCGACGCCATCGGCCAGCGACTTGCCGGCTTCCTTGGTGCACATCGCCATCAGCTGCGGCATTCGCGCTTCCATCAGGTCGGCGGCTTTTTCCAGGATCGCGGCGCGCGTCTCGACCGGCGTCGCATCCCACGCCGGCTGCGCAGCGACTGCGTTCTTCAGCGCCTGGGCGACGATCGCTTCATCCGCGGCGCGCCAGTGGCCGACCACTTCGCGGCGATCGGCAGGATTGGTCACCTCCTGCACCGGACCACCCGCACTCGCGCCCGGAACCTGCGGACCCGCGGTCCAGGTGCCCGATCCGGCGCTGTCGAGTTGCGCAGCAAGTTGGCGCAGTTGGTCGTCGTTGGCAAGGTTGATGCCCATGGAGTTGTCTCGTGCCTGGTGTTGCGCGCGATAGAGCTGCCGTGGCAACGGGATGCGCGGATGGGGGATGGAGTCGAATCCTGCAACAACGTCGAGGGGATCGCGGATCAGGTCCTCGACCGGAATCGATTCGTCGGTGATGCGGTTGACGAAGCTGGAGTTGGCGCCATTTTCGAGCAAGCGGCGTACGAGGTAGGGCAGCAGGTCCTCGTGCGACCCGATCGGCGCATAGACGCGACACGGCACGTTCAAGCGATCGGCCGGAATCACCTCGGCGTAAAGATCGTCACCCATGCCGTGCAGCTTCTGGAATTCGAAGGTGCGGCCGTTCGCCAAGCGATGCACGGCGGCGATCGTCTGCGCATTGTGGGTGGCGAACATCGGATAGATGGCATCGCTGGCGTCCAGCAGGCGGCGGGCGTTGGCCTGGTAGCTGACGTCGGTGTTCTGCTTGCGGGTGAACAGCGGGTAGCCGGAGAGGCCTTCCATCTGCGCACGCTTGATCTCGCCGTCCCAGTAGGCGCCCTTGACCAGGCGTACCGGGATGCGACGGCCGAGGTCGCGCGCCTTGGCGGCGATGTAGTCGATCACGAACGGCGCGCGCTTCTGGTAGGCCTGCACCACGATGCCGAAACCGTTCCAGCCGGCCAGCGAGGCATCCGCCAGCACCGCGAAGATCAGGTCCAGCGAGATCTCGAGGCGATCCGTTTCCTCGGCATCGATGGTCATGCCGATGTTGTGGCGCTTGGCCTGCTGTGCCAGCGCCAGCAGGCGCGGCGCGAGTTCGACCAGCACGCGTTCGCGCTTGGCGTGTTCGTAGCGCGGATGCAGCGCCGAGACCTTGACCGAAATCGATGGCGCCGAAATCTCGTCCGCGAACGGGCCGGTCGCGCCGATGGCGTCGATCGCCTTGCGGTAGGCCTCGAGGTAGCGATCGGCGTCGGCCTGCGTGAGCGCTGCCTCACCCAGCATGTCGAAGGAGTAGCGGTAGTTGGCGAAGTCACCCTTGCGCGAGCGCTCCAGCCCTTCCTGGATGGTGCGGCCGAGCACGAACTGGTGGCCCATGATCTTCATGGCCTGGCGCACCGCACTACGGATGACCGGTTCGCCGAACTTGCCGATCATGCGGCTGAGGGCGCCGTAGGCGTCGCGCTGGGTGTCATCGGCGAGATTGACCAGTTTTCCGGTCAGCATCAGGCCCCAGGTCGAGGCGTTGACCAGCAACGAATCGGATTGGCCGAGATGGCGCTTCCAGTCGGCATCGCCCAGCTTGTCGCGGATCAGGGCGTCGGCGGTGGCCTGGTCGGGAATGCGCAGCAGGGCTTCGGCCACGCACATCATCAACACGCCTTCCTCGCTGCCGAGGTCGTATTGGCGCATGAAGGCCTCGACCACGCCCTGATCGGCGGCGCGGGCACGGACCCGGCGGACCAGGTCGGCGGCGGTGGTCTGGATGGCGGCGCGGTCGGCGTCAGGCTGGCGCGCCTGGGTCATCAGGTCGCGGACGTGGCTGGCCTCGTCAAGGATCCAGGCGTGGGTGATGGCATCGCGCAGTGCCGTCGGCACGGGCGGGAGTTCCGGGGAAAGCAGCTCGGACATGCTGGGATTGGGCCGGCCATGTGGCCTTGGGAGGTCGGTATTCTACTGGCCGCGAGGCGGTGGACGCCATGCACGGGTCACTCGCAGCGGACACCGCATTGCCCGTGCGGTTGCCGGTCAAGGGTTTGGGCCGCTAACATGGGTGAGTTACGCCTGTTCTCTGGGGTTCAAGAATGATGCAAACGCGTTTGTTGCGATTGGGGGCTGCATTGGCAGCGTGCGTGCCGGTGGCGGCGTGGGCGCAGTCGGCCGACCCGCATCGCTGGCAGCTCAACATGGGCAAGGGCGTGACCCCGATGGCGCACAACGCCTACAACACCCACATGTGGGGGTTGTGGATGTGCGTGGTGATCGGCGTCATCGTCTTCGGCGCGATGTTCTATGCGTTGTTCGCATTCAGGAAGTCGAAGGGTGCGGTGGCCGCCAAGTTCAGCCACAACACCCGCGCCGAGATCATCTGGACGGTCATCCCGATCATCATCCTCGTGGTGCTGACGATCCCGACCATCCGCAACCTGATTTATGTCTACGACACCAGCAAGGCCGACATGACGGTCCGCGTCACCGGCTACCAGTGGATGTGGAAATACGACTACCTGGGCGAGAACGTCGACATCACCAGCCGCCTGTCGAAGCAGAGCAATGACATCCGCCAGAGTGGCAAGGATGCGCGCAGCTTCAACGATCCGACCTACCTGCTCGACGTCGACCACATGCTGGTCCTGCCGGTCAATACCAAGATCCGCTTGGTGGTCACCGCTGACGACGTGATCCACTCGTGGTGGGTGCCGGCCTTCGGCCTCAAGCAGGACGCCATCCCCGGCATCGTCAATGAGGCCTGGGTGAACATCGAGCAGCCGGGTATCTATCGCGGCCAGTGCGCAGAACTGTGCGGCAAGGACCACGGCTTCATGCCGATCGTGGTCAAGGCGGTGCCGATGGAGGAATACAAGGCGTGGATCACCGAACAGAAGGCTGCCAAGCAGACGGCTGACGCTGAGCCTGCCACCGACGGCAAGGCCGCCACCACGCCGGCCGCGACGCCGGCCGCAGCGGGCTGAGCGCGCATCGCGCGCCGCCCTGACACAGATACAGCGAGGTTCCTCCCATGTCCGCGACCCATCCCACCGTCGACCCCGCGCTCAACCAGCATGGCGATGATGCCCATCACGGGCACAAGCAATCGTTCGTCGAGCGTTGGTTCTTCTCCACCAACCACAAGGACATCGGCACGCTGTACCTGCTGTTTGCCTTCGTGATGGCGATCATCGGCGCCGCACTCTCGGTCGGCATCCGCGCCGAACTGATGGAGCCGGGACTTCAGTACTTCAAGCCCGAGCAGTTCAACCAGCTCACCACCATGCACGCGCTGGTGATGATCTTCGGCGCGATCATGCCGGCCTTCGTCGGCCTCGCCAACTGGATGATTCCGATGCAGGTGGGCGCGCCGGACATGGCGATGCCGCGCATGAACAACTGGTCGTTCTGGATCATGCCGTTCGCCTTCACCCTGCTGCTGTCGACCTTCTTCATGAAGGGCGGCGCGCCGGCCGGTGGCTGGACCATGTATCCGCCGTTGATGCTGCAGGGCGGCGCCAACGTGGCGTTCACCGTGTTCGCGGTGCACATGATGGGCATCAGCTCGATCATGGGCGCGATCAACATCATCGCCACCGTGCTCAACATGCGTGCGCCGGGCGTCGATCTGCTGAAGATGCCGATCTTCTGCTGGACCTGGCTGATCACCGCCTTCCTGTTGATTGCAGTGATGCCGGTGCTCGCTGGCGCGGTGACCATGTTGCTGACCGACAAGTACTTCGGCACCAGCTTCTTCAACGCGGCCGGCGGCGGCGACCCGGTGATGTATCAGCACATCTTCTGGTTCTTCGGCCATCCCGAGGTCTACATCATGATCCTGCCGGCGTTCGGCGTGGTCAGCGAAGTGATCCCGACCTTCAGCCGCAAGCCGCTGTTCGGCTACCAGGCGATGGTGTACGCGACCGCCGCGATCGCCTTCCTCTCGTTCATCGTGTGGGCGCACCACATGTTCACGGTCGGCATGCCGCTGGGTGGCGAGATCTACTTCATGATGGCGACGATGCTGATCTCCATCCCGACCGGCGTGAAGGTGTTCAACTGGGTCAGCACGATGTGGAAGGGTTCGCTGAGCTTCGAAACCCCGATGCTGTGGGCGGTTGCCTTCGTCTTCCTGTTCACCATCGGCGGCTTCTCCGGCTTGATGCTGGCGCTGGTGCCGGCCGACTACCAGTATCAGGACACCTACTTCGTGGTGGCGCACTTCCACTACGTGCTGGTGACCGGCGCACTGTTCTCGATCATCTGCGCGATCTACTACTGGTGGCCGAAGTGGACCGGGCGCATGTACAACATGAAGGCCGCGAACTTCCATTTCTGGTGGACGGTAGTGTTCGTCAACCTGCTGTTCTTCCCGCAGCACTTCCTCGGCCTGGCCGGCATGCCGCGCCGCATCCCCGACTACAACGTGGTGTTCGCCGACTGGAACATGGTGAGTTCGATCGGCGCGTTCGGCATGTTCCTGACGCCCTTCATGATGTTCGCCATCCTTTACCACTCGAAGAAGCACGGCGCCCTCGCGCCGGCGCGTCCGTGGGATGGCGCCAAGGGCCTGGAATGGACGTTGCCGTCGCCGGCACCGCACCACAGCTTCACCCATCCGCCGGTGATCAACGCGGGTGACCTCGCGCATGGTGATCCCGAGCACATGGATCATTGATGGCCGATCCGCTCGCCAGCACCGATCCGCACGTCGTCGTGGCGCGCCAGCGCGCCCGGCGCACGGCGTGGGTGGTCGCCGGTGTCGCGCTGGCGGTCTATCTGGCGTTTTTTCTACTCGGGATGACCGGGCATGTCCGCTGAGATGACGCCCGACGCTCCGCCAAGCGCCACCCGCGGCATGGGCAAGCTGGTGTTGGTGATTGCCGTCGCCTTCCTGGTGACGTTCTCGCTGGTGCCGTTCTACCGGATCGCCTGCGAGAAGGTGCTGGGCGTGCGACTGACGAAGGGCCCGAACGACGTGTCCACGGTCGCTGCGGCACCGGTGGCGTCGCGCTGGATCACCGTGCAGTTCGACGGCCGCGTCAACTCCAAACTGTCGTGGGATTTCGCGCCCAACCAGCTGCAGATGCGCGTCGAGACCGGCAAGCCGTATTCCGCCACCTATCGTGCGCACAACAACAGCAACCACGTGGTGGTCGGCAACGCGGTACCGTCGATCGCGCCGGCGCAGGGCTCCAAGTATTTCGCCAAGACCGAATGCTTCTGCTTTACCGAGCAGAAGATGCAGCCGGGCGAGACGCGCGACATGCCGGTGCGCTTCGTGGTCGATCCCGCGCTGCCGTCCGACATCGACGTGCTGACGTTGTCGTACACGTTCTACCAGAATGACACCCTGACCGAGCGCGCACTCGCCGCCGGCGCAACAACGGCGGCTCCGGCCGCGCCCTGACGAGAGAAGCAAAGCCATGGCCCACGACGCCCACGCTCCCGATCGCAACGTGTACTACGTGCCGCACAGCAGTCCGTGGCCGGTCATCGCCTCGGTCGCGCTGTTCATCACCATGCTCGGTTTTGGCGGCCTGCTGAACCAGGATGGCTGGGGCAAGACCACCTTCCTCGTCGGTCTCGCTTTCCTTGCCGTGATCCTGTTCAAGTGGTTCGCGGATGTCATTACCGAATCGGTGCGCGGCTACTACAACAAGCAGGTCGATACATCGTTCCGCATGGGCATGGTGTGGTTCATCTTCTCGGAAGTGATGTTCTTCGCCGCGTTCTTCGGCGCGTTGTTCTACGCCCGCCAGTTCGCATTGCCGTGGCTGGCCGGCGATGGCCATGGCGGCAGCACCAATGCGCTGCTGTGGGAAGGGTTCACCGGCGGCTGGCCGACCAATGGCCCGGCTTCGATCGGCGGAACCTTCAGCACCGTTCCGGCCTGGGGCCTGCCGCTGCTCAACACGCTGATCCTGCTGTCGTCCGGCGTCACCATCACCATCGCCCACCATGCGTTGAAGGCCAACAAGCGCGGCACGCTGTTGTTCTTCCTCGGCTTCACCATCCTGCTTGGCTGCCTGTTCCTGTTCTGCCAGGCCAGTGAATATCGTGAGGCCTACCACGAACTCAACCTGACGTTGGCCTCCGGCATCTATGGGTCCACCTTCTTCATGCTCACCGGCTTCCACGGCATGCACGTAACGCTCGGCACCTTCATGCTGATCGTGATCTGGCTGCGTTGCCTGAAGGGCCATTTCACCCCGCAGGATCACTTCGGTTTCGAGGCGGTGGCGTGGTACTGGCACTTCGTGGACGTGGTGTGGTTGATGCTGTTCCTGTTCGTCTACGTGCTCTGACGCGCCGGAGCTCGCGACCGCGTTGTTGCTGCGCCCTTGCGCGAATCCTCATTGACTTCATGTCAACTCCGGTTCGCGCAAGGACGCGCGCCTAGCGGTCGCTTCGCCCGACGCGCCAGTACTTTCGGGAGGTTGTCAGCCGATCGCCCGGAGGCCAGATGTGTTTCGCATCATTCGATGATGCGCCGGGAAATCAGCCCGGGTTGCTTCCGATGCCGTGCGGCGTGATCCAGCCCATGTAGATGGCAAGGACGATGAATAGGATCAGCGCGACGGACAGCGCGATGCGGCGCGTGAGCGCATTCACCGTGCGCTTCGATTGGCCGCGATCCGCCAGCATGTAGTACAGGCCTTGACCGAGGTTCCAGACGATCAGGATGAGAACACCCACTATCAGCACGAGCTTCAGCGACGGATTCATGGCAGTGGCCTGTGCAGGGACGATGCCGCGATTATCGCAGCCTGCGTGCGCGGGTGCAGTCCGGTGAAACGCCTGCGCTGGTGGCTGTTGGCGATCGTCGTGGCCGGCGTGTTTGGCATGCTGGGCGCGTGGCAGCTCGGTCGTGCCCAGCAGAAGCGGGCGATGCTGGCCCAGGCCGAGGCGACCATCGCGCAACGGCATGCCATCGCATTGACTGCAGCTGCGGATCCCGCACGCGCCACGACCTATGATTGGGCGGCTGGCAGCGGCCGTTTTCTGCCGTCCCCCGCAGTGCTGCTCGACAGCCAGGTTCACAACGGGCAGGTTGGCGTGCGTGCGTATCGTGCCTTCCTGCCGGCGGGCGGAACGCAGCCAGTGCTGGTCGATCTCGGCTGGCTTCCGGTGCTTGATCGCCACCACATGCCGACGTTGCCGTTGCCAGAGTTGCACGAAGTGCGCGGGTTGCTGATGCCGCCGCCCTCGCATGGATTGATGTCGCCGGTCGCCACGCACTTGCCCGATGGCGACGTGCTGGTGACGGGATTGTCGGCGGCGGAATTGCCGGCGTTGCTCGATCAACGCATGGTTGCGCCGCGCATCCTGCGCCTCGACCCGGAACTGCGCATCGGTGGTGAACGCGACCTCGATGTCCTGCCCAACACCATGCCGCCCGAGCGCCACATCGCCTATGCGGTGCAGTGGTTCGCGATGGCGGCCACGGTGCTCGTTATTGCCCTCCTGTTGAATCGCCGTTCACGGCGACGTGATGCCCATGCCTGATCCGACTATCCCTGATGTCCGCGCCCGCAATCGCCGGATGCTGCTGGCGATCGCCCTGTTGTTCCTCGGCAGCTTCGTGCTGGCAGGCGCGTTGCGTTTTTCCGGCTGGCGTCCGCAAGGTTTGAAGAACAAGGGTGAGTTGTTGCAGCCGCCGACCGACCTGCGTGGCGTCGCCTTGCAGCTCGCCGATGGCGCCACCTATCCATGGTCGCCGGCGGAGCGGCGCTGGCGCATCCTCGCGGTCCCTGCCCCCGATTGCCGCGAACGCTGCGACAAGCTCGCGCACGACCTCGACATCGTCTGGCAGGCGCTGGGGCATACCCGCGACCACGCCGACGTGCTATGGGCGGGTGCGGTGCCGGCCAGCGCACCGAAGACCAGTGCGCCGCGCGCGGTCGGTCCGGTGGATGTGCTGAAGGTCCGTTTGCCGCGTGCCGACGCGCCCGGAGATGCGGTGGTGTACGTGATCGACCCCAATGGCTTCGTGGTCTTGCGGTACGCTCCGGGGTTCGATCCGGCCGACCTGCGCATGGACCTCTCCCGCCTGCTGAAGCTGCAATGAGCCGACCCCTCGTTCCCGTGCTGTCCCGTCATTTCCATCGCCTGGCCTGGCTGGCGGCGGCGCTGGCGTTCACCGTGATCGTGTTCGGCGCGTTCGTGCGCCTGTCGAACGCAGGCCTGAGTTGCCCCGACTGGCCGACCTGCTACGGCCGTGCGGCATGGCCACACGCATCCGCCGACATCACCAATCACGCAGCGACTGCCATCCGCGAACTCGATCCGACCAAGGCCTGGCGCGAGCAGATGCATCGTCATCTCGCGGCGACGCTCGGCTTCCTGGTCTTCGTGCTGGCGGTGATCGCCGCGCGCCGGCGCCGGCTCGGCATCCTGCAAGTGATCACGTCGGCGATCCTCGTCGCGTTGGCGATCCCGCTGTACATGCGCGGCATGCACGAAGCCTCGGCCGGATTCGCGATCGCGGCGGAAGCGATCCTGCTGACGGCAGCGTGGCGCTGGAACAACGAGGATCTTGCGCGCGTGGCGGTGCTGACGTTCGCGGTGATCATCGTGCAGGCGCTGCTCGGCATGTGGACGGTGACATGGCTGCTCAAGCCGATCGTGGTGATGGGCCATTTGCTTGGCGGTTTCACCACCTTCGCGCTGCTGGCGTGGATGGCGTGGCGCGCGACCAACGTGCCGATCCGCCTTGCCGACACGCGCTTGTTGCGCCGATTGCTGATCATCGGCGTGGTGTTGCTGACGATCCAGATCGCGCTCGGCGGCTGGACCAGCTCCAATTACGCGGCACTGTCCTGCGGTGCCGGCAGCATGTCGATCGACAATTTCCCGAAATGCGCCGGACACTGGTGGCCGAATGCGGACTGGCGCAACGGCTTCGTGGTGTGGCGTGGCATCGGCGTCGACTATGAAGGCGGCATCCTCGATGGCCAGTCGCGCATCGCGATTCAGGTGGCGCATCGGATCATGGCTTGCGTGGTCTTCCTCTACATCTGGTGGCTGGGCATCCGCCTGATCCGACTGCCAGGCATGCGCACTTGGGGCGTGCTGCTGGCGTTGCTGGTGACGACGCAATTCGCGCTCGGCGTCAGCAACGTCAAGCTGGCGTTGCCGTTGCTGGTGGCGGTCTTGCACAACGCCGGTGCGGCGATCCTGTTGTTCCTGCTGGTGTCGCTGCTGGCGCGCATCCAGCGGCCATTGCGAGTGGCGCAACCGACATGACGAGCTGGGCGCACTACTGGCCATTGACCAAGCCGCGCGTTGTCGCGCTGATCGTGTTCACCGCGCTCGTCGGCATTTGCCTGGCGATTCCTGGCATGCCGACCGCAGACAACCTGCGCCATGGTGCGCTGGGCTTGCTCGGCATCTGGCTGGCGGCGGCATCGGCGGCGGCGATCAACCACCTGATCGATCGCCGTATCGACGTGTTGATGGCCCGTACCCAACATCGCCCCCTGCCATCGCATACGCTCACGCCGACACAAGTGCTGGTGTTCGCGCTGCTGCTGGGTGCGATCTCGATGGCGATCCTGATCATTGGCGTCAACTGGATCTGCGCCGTGCTGACGTTCGCATCGCTGATCGGGTATGCCGTGGTCTATACCGCATGGCTGAAGCATGCGACGCCCCAGAACATCGTGATCGGCGGCTTGGCCGGCGCTGCGCCGCCATTGCTCGGCTGGTCGGCGGTCACCGGGATGCAGGGGCACTGGGACTGGCCGTACGCGTTGTTGCTGGTGCTGATCGTCTTCGTCTGGACCCCGCCACATTTCTGGGCACTGGCGATCTTCCGTCGCGCCGATTACGCCAAGGCGCTGGTGCCGATGCTGCCGGTGACGCATGGCGTCGAATACACCCGCAAGCAGATCCTGCTCTACACCATCCTTCTTGTTGCAGTGAGCGTGCTGCCGTGGGTGGCGGGGATGAGTGGCGTGTTCTACCTCGGCGGCGCGCTGTTCCTCGGTGCGGTGTTCGTCTGGTACGCGTGGAAGCTGCAGGATCCGCCCGATGAACTGTTCGCCATGCAGGTGTTCAAGTATTCGATCATCTACCTGATGGCGCTGTTCGCCTTCCTGCTGGTCGACCACTGGCTGTTGCCGTGGTTGCGACCCGTGCCGCCATTTGTGCTTGATCGGATGTGACGTTCCGGATCGGGCTCAGTGCCCGAACAGTCGCGCCACACCGATATTCACCAGCAATCCACCGACGATCAGCCACGCGAACAGTGTCGTCGCCAGCAGCAACGGCTTGAGGCCGGCCTGGCGGATCGCACCGGCATGGGTGCGCACGCCGAGTGCGCCCATCGCCATCGCCAGGAGGAAGGTGTCGATCAGCAACAGCGCGTCGACCAGCGCCTTCGGCAGCAGGTGGAAGGAGTTGAACGCGCCGACCAACAGGAACAGGATCGCGAACCACGGGATCACGATCGGTGCGCGCTTGCCACTCTCATCATTCTTGTCGCGCAGCCAGGCCGACAGCAGCAGCAGGAACGGCGCGAGCAGGATGACGCGGATCATCTTTTCGATCACGGCGATGTTGGCGGCTTCGTCGCCCACCGACTTGCCGGCGACCACCACCTGCGCGACTTCGTGGACGCTGGAGCCGACGTAGAGGCCGAATGCGTGCTGGGTGAAGCCGTGGTGCGACTGGAGTAACGGCCAGAACAACGGGTAGAGGAACATCGCGATGGTGCCGAATACCACCACTGTCGCCACCGCGACTGACACCTTGTGCGCCTGGGCCTTGACCACCGGTTCGGCGGCCATCACCGCGGCGGCGCCGCAAATCGCCGCGCCGGAACCGATCAGGATCGAGCTGTCGCGATCGAGCTTGAACACGCGACGACCGAGGAACAGCGCGAGCAGGAAGGTCAAGGTCACCATGATCACGTCAACAACGATTCCGGTCGCGCCGACACCCACGATGTCCTGGAAGGTGAGGCGGAACCCGAACAGCACGATGCCGACGCGCAACAGGCGCGAACGCGCGTAATCGACGCCGGCCCCGGCGTGTCCGGAGATGCGCGGGAACACCGTATTGCCAAGGAGGATGCCGAGCACGATCGCGGTCGGCAGCGCGCTCATGCCAAAGCGCTTCGTCCAGGGTTCCAGCAGCATCGCGGCGATGGCGAGGGCAGCGGCGAGCAGCAGGCCGGGAAGGCGCGCGCGCCAGGGATTCGTGGTCATGGCAGTCATGGTGTCTGGATGGGTGAAGGTGGGAGGGGGCGTGCTCAGGATGCGAGTCGCATTCGCAAAAGGTCGCGCAGTTCGGATTTTTCGTCGTCGCTCAAGTCGCGGATGCGCGACTGCAACTGGTCGATGCGCTGCTGTGTTGATTGCTTCGCCAGTTGCGCCAGCACGCCATCGAAATCGACCTCCCATTCCATCGGGCCGCCAGGCTCGCTGAGGGTCGCGAGCTTCTGCAGGGCGGCGCTGTCGGGATGGTCGGAAAAAGCCTCGAGGATGGTCGCAGCGTTGAGGCCGGGGCGCGACTTCAACACGTCGAGCAGTTCGACCAGCAGCGGGATGCCCGCCAGTTGCAACGATTCGAATGGATAGGGAACCACGGCGCGATCCGCCAGTGGCGGATGCAGCAGCAGCAAGGTGATGGCGTGGCGAACGAGGCTGCGCTTGGCATGCGTGTTGGAATTCGATGGCGCGCGTGGAATGGTGTTGGCGTCGGTGACATCGACATTGGTGAGTTCGCGGATGCGCGCGACCATCGCGTCGCGGAAGCCGCCATCGGGGATCTTGGCGATATCGGCGCGACAACGATCGACCAGGGTCGCCTTGCCGGTGACCGACGTCAGCGAGACGCCCTGCATGCGTTCGGCAAAATACACTTCGGACAGGGGTGTTGCGTTGCGCAGGCGTTCCTCGAACTTCGCGTGTCCTTCCTGGCGGATGAGCGTGTCGGGATCCTCGCCATCGGGGAGGAACAGGAAGAAGGCCTGGCGGCCGTCCTTCATGCGCGGCAGCACCGATTCCAGCGCCTTCCACGCGGCACGGCGGCCGGCGGCATCGCCATCGAAACAGAACACCACTTCCGGCGCGTTGCGGAACAGCAGTTCGGCGTGCTCGGGCGTGGTCGCGGTACCGAGCGTGGCGACGGCGTAGCGGATGCCGTGCTGCGCCAGCGACACCACGTCCATGTAGCCCTCGACCACCAGCAGGCGTTCCAGCTTGGGATTGGCTTGCCGTGCCTGCCACAGGCCGTACAACTCGCGGCCCTTGTGGAACAGCGCGGTTTCCGGCGAGTTGAGGTATTTCGGGGTGTCGTCCTTGTCGAGCACGCGGCCGCCGAAGGCGATCACGCGGCCGCGGCGATCGTGGATCGGGAACATCACGCGATCGCGGAACTTGTCGTAGACCTGTTCGCGATCGTTGCGGGAAAACAGCCCGGCGCGTTCCAGCAGTTGCATGCGGCGAGTATCGGTGCCGAGTTCATTGCGCAGCGCCTCGTACCCCTTGGGCGCATAGCCGATGGCGAAATGTTCACGGGTCGCGGCATCGACGCCGCGCTGGTCGAGGTAGGCCTGGGCGCGGCTGCTCGAAGCAAGCTGGCGCTTGAAGAAGGCCGCCGCGGCGTCCATCGCGCCAAACAGCGGCTGCGTTTCCGGATTGGCGTTGCGCTGGGCGGTATCGCGCGGAATCTCCATGCCGGCGCGTTTCGCCAACTCGTCGATGGCGTCGAGGAATTCGAGGCGATCGAACTGCATCAGGAAGCTGATCGCGCTTCCATGCGCGCCGCAGCCGAAGCAGTGGTAGAACTGTTTGGCAGGGGAGACGAAGAACGACGGCGAACGCTCGTCGTGGAAGGGACAGCAGGCGGTGTATTCGTTGCCCTTTTTCTTCAGCGGCACCCGCGCATTGACGATCTCGACCACATCGGTGCGGTTGAGGAGATCATCAATGAAGGCGTCGGGAATGCGTGCCACTACGATCCTGCTGCGCTCGTCCTGCGGTGCTCGCAATGCTCACGTATTCGTACATACGCTGCGCTTGCTTCGCTCCACCACGAACCTCAGGACTTCGCTCGTGACGGATCGTAATCAGGTTGTTATTTTGCTTCTGTTTCCGCGAGATTGCGCAACGCTTCACCGCTGACACGCTGCACCGTCCATTCGTCCATGCCGACGGCACCGAGCGAACGGTAGAAATCGATGGACGGCTGGTTCCAGTCCAGCACCGACCATTCGAAGCGGCCGCAACCGCGTTCGACCGCGATTCGCGCGAGCTCCACCATCAGCGCCTTGCCGAGCCCGGCGCCGCGATGTTCCGGGCGCACGAACACGTCTTCCAGGTAGATACCGGGCTTGCCGAGGAAGGTCGAGAAATTGTGAAAGTACAGCGCGAACCCGGCAGGTGCGCCATCGAGTTCACCGATCAACACTTCCGCTGCGGGCTTGGCTCCGAACAGCTGTGCATGGAGATCGGATTCGGTCGCGATCACTTCATGCGCCAGGCGCTCGTATTCGCCGAGTGCGCGGATCAGGTCGAGGATCAGCGGCACGTCGGCGGCGACCGCCGGTCGGATGGCGATGCGCGCGATCATTACGATCAGCCGGCGAGCTTCTGCTTCACCAGTTTCGACACTTCGGACATGTCGGCCTTGCCAGCGAGCTGCGGCTTGAGTACGCCCATCAACTTGCCCATGTCGGCGGCACCGGTCGCACCCGTCTGGGTGATGGCGGCATCGATGGCGGCGGCGATCTCGGCTTCGCCCATCTTGGCGGGCAAGTAATGCTCGATGATCGCCATCTCGTCGCGCTCGATCGCCGAGAGATCTTCGCGGCCGGCGGCGTCGTACTGGCTGATCGAATCGCGGCGCTGCTTGACCATCTTTTCGAGCACGGCCAGCACCGCGGCATCGTCCAGTTCGATGCGCTCGTCGACTTCCTTCTGCTTGATCGCCGCGTTGATCAGGCGGATCACGCCCAGGCGCGCTTTCTCGCCGGCCTTCATCGCGGCCTTCATGTCGTCGGTGAGCTGGGTCTTCAGGGACATATCGGATTTTCCTTAAATGCAAAAAGCCGGTCACGCTCGCGCGTGCCGGCTTTGTCGATCCGGAACCGCTAACGGCTCAGTACAGGCGCTGGCGCTTGGTCACGTCGCGCGACATGCGGCGCGATTGACGCTTCACGGCAGCTGCCGCCTTGCGCTTGCGTTCCTGGGTCGGCTTTTCATAGAACTCGCGCTTGCGCACTTCGGCCAGCACGCCTGCCTTCTCGCAGGTGCGCTTGAAGCGGCGCAGGGCAAATTCAAAGGGTTCGTTTTCGCGGACTTTGACGGCAGGCATGTGATGTTTCGAGTGAAAACCGGTCAGAGGGCCGGAGTGAGCCGGGGATGATAGCCCATTCACCGGGAACCGCGCAAGCCGGTATCCTGAGCGGATGAAAGTGCTGGGCATCGAATCCTCCTGCGACGAAACCGGTGTGGCGGTCTACGACACCGCCCTGGGGGGCGCGCGCGGGCTGGTGGCGCAAGCCGTCTACAGCCAGATCGAACTGCACGCCCAGTACGGCGGAGTGGTGCCGGAGCTGGCCAGTCGCGACCATGTGCGCAAGACCCTGCCGCTGGTCCACCAGACCCTGGACGAGGCCGGGATCGCTCCCGGCGAGATCGGCGGGGTGGCCTATACCGCCGGTCCCGGACTGGTCGGGGCGTTGCTGGTCGGGGCCGGGGTGGCGCGTTCGCTGGCCTGGGCGCTGGATGTCCCGGCGATCGGCGTCCACCACATGGAGGGCCACCTGCTGGCACCCCTGATGCAGGACGAGGATCCGCCCGAGCCGCCATTCGTGGCCCTGCTGGTGTCCGGCGGGCATACCCAGCTGGTCCATGTCGAGGCGATCGGCCGCTACCGCCTGCTCGGCGAGACGCTGGACGACGCCGCCGGCGAAGCGTTCGACAAGACCGCCAAGTTGATGGGGTTGCCGTATCCCGGTGGGCCGCAACTCGCCGCATTGGCGCAGCAGGGGACGCCGGGAAGATTCCGGTTTGCGCGACCGATGACCGATCGTCCCGGCCTCGATTTCAGTTTCAGCGGCCTGAAGACCCAGGTGTTGCTGGCGTGGCGCGACAGTGACCAGTCCGATACGACCCGCGCCGACATCGCCCGCGGGTTCGAGGACGCGGTGGTCGACACCCTGGCGATCAAGTGCGAACGCGCGCTGGAAGCTGCCGGTTGCGACACCTTGATCGTTGCCGGTGGCGTCGGCGCCAACCGCAGGTTGCGCGAAAAGTTGCAGGCGATGGCAGGCAAGCGCGGCGGTCGCGTCGCGTTCCCGCCGCCCGCGCTATGCACCGACAATGGCGCGATGATCGCTTTCGCCGGCGCATTGCGCTTGCAAGCGGGACAACGGCAAGGATTGGAAATCGGCGTGGCGCCGCGCTGGGACATGGCGACGTTGCCGGCAGTTTGAATCTGGAGCACATGTGAGCGATATCGTCTTCATCGAAGGCCTGGAAATCGATGCGTTGATCGGCATCTACGATTGGGAGCGACGCATCCGCCAGACGCTGGTGTTCGATATCGAGATGGCCTTCGACAACCGCATCCCCGCTGCCAGCGACGACATCGAGGACACGCTGAATTACAAAGCCGTCAGCAAGGCGCTGATGGCCTACGTCGAAAGCACCGGCTTCGGGCTGGTGGAAACGCTGGCCGAGCGGTGCGTCGAACTGATCCTGCGTGACTTCAAGGTGTCGCGGGTGCGCCTGAAACTGAGCAAGCCGGGCGCGGTGCGCGGTGCGCGCGCGGTCGGCGTGATGATCGAGCGGACGCGCGACTGATGGCGTTGGCGCTGTTGAGCCTCGGCAGCAATGTTGATCCGCTGCGCCATCTGCAGGCCGCCGCGGCTGCGCTGCGAGCGCGTTTCGGCGAGGTGAGGGTGTCGTCGATCCATCGCTATCCGGCGGTGGGGTTCGCGGGCGGGGACTTTCTCAATGCAGCGGCGGTGATCGACAGTGATCTCGATCCGCAGGCGCTCAACGACTGGCTGCATGCGTTGGAAGATGCGCATGGGCGCGATCGCAGCGGACCGCGTTTCGGCGATCGCACGCTCGATATCGACATCGTTTACTACGATGACCTGGTGATGGAAGGCGAGGGCCACCTGCAGTTGCCGCGTGCGGAGGTCCGCCACGCCTTCGTGCTGAAACCGCTGGCGGAAATCGCGCCGGACTTCATCGATCCGCTGAAACACGAATCATTGATGATGTTGTGGGCGGCGCATCCCGATCACGACACGCACTTCGAGCAGATCGACTGGAAAACTTGATCGGCTTTAGCCGACGAGTAGGCGGCCGCCGTCGACGTGCAGGACTTCACCGCTGGTAAAACGCGCGGAGGCAAGCAGCCAATGCACCGCGTCGGCGATGTCGTCGGGCGTGCCGGTGCGGGCCAGTGGCGTGCGCGCGATGATCGCGGTTTGGCGTGCGGCATCGATGGGCTCGTGTTCCGGCCACAGGATGGCGCCGGGCGCGACGGCGTTCACGCGCACGTCGGGGGCGAGTTCCAGCGCCAACGATTTCGTCATCATCACCAGTGCGGCCTTGCTCATGCAGTAAGCGGTGTGATCGCGCAGTGGGCGTTCGCCATAGATGTCGGTCATGTTGACGATGGCGCCGCGACTTGCACGCAGATGCGGCGCCGCAGCCTGGGCGAGGAAGAATGGTGCGCGGGCGTTGGCATCGAACAGCGCCTGCCACTGCGCCGGCGTCGTTTCACCGAATGGCGTCGGGAAGAAGGTCGAGGCGTTGTTGACCAATCCGTCCATGCGTCCGAAGCGATCGATGGTGCGGGCGATCAACGCTTCGGCGGCATCGGATTGGGCGAGATCGGCCTGCAGCAACAGCGTGCTGTCCGGCCGATTGGTTTCCAATTCATCGCGCAATGCGGCCGCTTCAGTCTCCGAGCCGCGATAGTGCAGCGCGATGGCGTAACCGTGGGCGTGCAGATGGCGCGCGATCGCCGCGCCGATGCGCTTGGCAGCACCGGTGACGAGGACGACGGGCGGGGACGATCCGGCTTTCATCCCGCCATGCTCGCATGGGCCGCGTATCCTGTGCATCTGTCGCGACGAGACCGCCATGACCGCTTTGCCGCCCCCCGATGCCGACGCCCAGGCGCATAGTGCTGAACTGGCGAGCGCGATCCGCCATGAGATCCGCGCATCCGGTAACAGCATTCCGTTTTCGCGCTTCATGGAGCTTTGTCTGTATGCGCCCGGGCTCGGTTACTACAGCGCCGGCGCGACCAAGTTCGGCGGTGCCGGCGATTTCGTGACCGCGCCGGAACTCGGGCACCTGTTCGCGGAATGCATCGGCGAGGCGATCGCGCCCGTGCTCGAGGAACTGGGTGAGGCTCACATTCTCGAAATTGGTGGTGGCACCGGTGCGTTCGCCGCCGACCTGTTGCAATACTTGCAGTCGATCGGCCGCCCGCCTGCACGTTACTGCGTGCTCGAGCCGAGTGCGCAACTGCGTGAACGCCAGCGCGACCACCTGCACAAGGTGTTGCCGGCGGATGTGTTCGCGCGCGTCGAATGGCTGGATCGCCCGTTCGAACAGCCGTGGAGCGGCATCGTCTTCGCCAACGAAGTACTGGATGCGCTGCCGACCACGCGTTTCGCCATCGCCGAAGAGGAAGTCTGGGAAGACCACGTCGCGCTCGACAAGGCCGATGCTTTCGTGGTGATCGGTCGTCCCGCCGACGCACTGGTGACCGCCGGCGTGCGCCATGTCGAGCGCGCGCTGGAACGCCCGTTTGCCGAGGACTATCGCTCGGAGCTGTTGCCGCAGCTGCCGTACTGGGTGCAGGCGGTGATCGGACCGATGCAGCGCGGCGCGCTGCTGTTCGTCGACTACGGGTATGCGCGCAGCGAGTACTACCAGCCGCAGCGCAGCGATGGCACCTTGCGCGCGTTCCGCCGCCACCATGTCGTTGATGATGTGCTGGCGTGGCCAGGCCTGCAGGACATCACGGCATCGGTTGATTTCACCGCGCTGGCGGAAGCAGGCACCGGCGCCGGCTTCGATCTCGCCGGCTACTGCAGTCAGGCAAGTTTCCTGATCGGAAACGGACTCGATCGCCGGCTAACGGCCGCAGAAGCGCAGGCGGCCGATGAAGTGGCACGCCTGCGCCTGCGCCAGCAGGTGAAGCGGCTGACCATGCCGGAAGAGATGGGCGAACGCTTCCAGGTGATGGGCTTCGCGCGCGACGTCGAGTTCGGCCACGCGTTCCTGATCGGTGATCTGACGTATCGGTTGTAGAGCATCGCACGCGCTGGCTTGGCGGGTGACCAGCTCCGGCGCGCGGGCCGCCGCGAGTACATCCATGTAGGCTCGTGCGCGTCATCCATGACGCGCAACGCCCGCGCTCCGGACTGGTGCACCCACCGCGCGCGCGTGTTGTTGCTTTCCGGAGAGCGAAAAGCCCGCCACCGGCGGCGCCTATGCGGTTCGTCTGTAGCGCCGACCGTACGCAGCATGGGTGAGGAACTGCCGCTACGCGGCATGCCGCGTGGCAATTCCGAACGCCGCGAGCGCAAGCGAGTGGCCGGTCCCGCGTAGCGGGCTGCGTACGAGCCTACATGGACGTATTCACGGCGTGTCGGCGGCTGCAGACAACCGCGATAGGCGCAGAGCCGGGCGATAATGCTTTCGCGAAGACGCCAAGCTAGCGCGCGTGAAAGCGTCAGCGCGATTGCGCGATCGCGGCAATGCGCGCCTTGCGGATCGCTTCACCGAGTGCAGGTCCCGGCGCGGTCTCCGGGAATGCACCGGCATTCACGGCGCGTGCAACATCGAACAATCGCTGCAATTCCTCCGCTTGCGGATAAGGCTGGTCTTCAAGCCCGGCGCGCCCGCGCTTGTCGGCCTCGCACACGAGCGCGAGTTGCCGCACGCGCTCCGGCTTGCGGAAGGCGTCCATGCGTTCGAACAGCTTCAGCACGGTCTCGTCGCGCAGCTCGTCGAGGCGATGGACGTTGAGGTGTTCGCGACAGGCGATTTCGGCGAGCTGGCGATGCTCGTTCGGAACCTTCAGGCGCGTGGCCAGCGCCAGCAACGGCTTCACGCCACGCTGCTCGTGCATCACGTGCTTCGGCAATTCATCGGCGGGCGTCAGCGCCTTGCCGAGATCGTGGGTGAGCGCGGCGAAGCCGATCAGGTCATCGCCAGGCGCGAGTTTCGCCGCCATGTCGCAGACCAGTTCGACGTGCGACCCGGTATCGATCTCCGGATGGTATTCCGCACGTTGCGGCACGCCATAGAGCGCATCGATTTCCGGCAACACGACGCGCAACGCGCCGCTATCGCGCAACGTGCGCAGGCATGCCGCCGGTTGTGCGCTGCGCAAAGCGCGCGACAGTTCCTGCCAGACGCGTTCCGGGACCAGGGCTTCGAGTTCGCCTGATGCCACCATCTCGCGCATCAAGACCATGGTTTCCGGTGCGACCGCGAACCCCAACGGTGCGAATCTCGCCATGAAGCGCGCAGCGCGCAATACCCGCAACGGATCTTCGGCGAACGCGGCGCTGACATGGCGCAGCGTGCGCGCCTTCAGATCCGTCACGCCGCCGAAGGGATCGACCAGCGTGCCGTCTTCGGCTTGCGCGATCGCGTTGATGGTGAAGTCGCGCCGGCGCAGGTCGTCTTCCAGCGTGACATCGGGCGAGGCGTGGACGACGAAGCCGGTATATCCGCGTCCTGATTTGCGCTCGGTGCGCGCCAGTGCGTATTCCTCGCCGGTTTGTGGATGCAGGAATACCGGGAAGTCGCGCCCGACCTGGCGATGGCCGAGTGCCAACATCTGCTCCGGCGTTGCCCCAACGACCACGAAGTCGCGATCGCCCGCCGGCAAACCCAGCAACGCGTCGCGCACCGCACCACCGACCAGGTAAACCTGCATGGCGATCAGTTTACGATTTCGCAGGTTGGCGACACGCGTTCGCCATCGAGGCGGCCAGCGATGCGATCGGAGAGACGCAGCAGCCTGCCGTGCATGCGCCAGTCGTACATCACGCTGAAGCCAAGCACGCGCGGCACGTATTCGCGGGTTTCCTTGTACGGGATCGCCTCGATCCAGGCATCGATGTCGAGCAGCGGGCGTTGCGATTTCCAGCGTGCGGCAGCATTCGGCCCGGCGTTGTATCCGGCGATCACCACCGGCAACGATCCGCCGGCCTTGTCCAGCCCATCGCGCAGGTAGGCGCTGCCGATCGCGATGTTGGTGGCTCCGTCATACAGGCTGTTGCTGTCGACATAGGGGATTCCGCTGCGACGGGCGATGCGTTGTCCGGTTTCCGGGATCAGCTGCATCAGTCCGCGGGCATCGGCGTTGGATCGAGCGCGGGGATCGAACAGGCTTTCGGCGCGGATCTCGGCGGCGACCCACGCCGGGTCAAGGCGATTGGCGGTGGCGGCGCGCTCGATATCGTCCTGGTAGTGCAGCGGGAAGCGCAGTTCGAGCAGGCGCATTTCCTGCGGCTGGTTGTGATCCATGCCGAAGGCGGCGCGATCGAACCACTGCTGCGACTGGGCATCGCGCACCGCGGCCAGGCGTTGCGCCGGTGGCGATGTCTTGGCAGCAGCGGTCCATTCGCGGTTGGCCCAGTCGTTGCGACCGATGCGATGCAGGGCGAGCGCGCGCTGGAACCCGGCGGATTGCAGCGGCGTCTGCGGCGTCGGCAATGGGCACAGCCGATAGGGCTGGCGCAGGCGGTCGGCGGCCATGAAGCCGTAGAACTCGCTGTTGCGCGCGGCATCGACATAGGCGGCATGCGCCTGCTCGCGTTGTCCGCCCTGTTCCAGTGCGCGACCGAGGAAATAGATCCAGCGGGTATCGCTGCGCAATGTGTCGGGCATGGCGCGGATGGCCGCCAGCGTCGCCGGCCAGTCGCCACGCCACAGGGCATCGCGGACGCGCAATTCGTGCAGGGCATCGTCGAATGCGGAAGCGGGCACCGCAGCGAAGCGCTGCGGCGTGCGCGGATCGTGGTCGATCGCCGATGCGCGCGCGATCGCCGCCAGTACGCGGCCGCGCTGCGCATCAGTCAGGGTGAAAGCACCGCTCCATTTCGGCAACGTGGCTTCGGCATTGTCGGGATAGTTCTTCGCGTCCTGTTCGAGTCCTGCTGCGATCACGGCGCGGCTGCGCGCGGTTTTCGGCCATGCCAGTGCCGAATCGCGCGGTGCGCCGAGGAAGTCGGCGTATTCACCGGCGAGTCTGGCCTGGTCGGGCGGCAGGCCCTTGCCGGCTTCGCGCATCACCGAAGGCAGGCGCTGCTCCAGCGCGGCGTCGAAACGATCCCAGCGCAAGGCATCATCGACGCCGCCGCGTTGCTCGAGGATCGCCATCGGCTCGCGGCAGGCGCTTGCCCACGGTCGACCTGAGCGCCACACCTTGCGCGCGCCTTGTGTCCAGTCGGCGTCGAAACGCCCGAGCTTGGCTTCGGCAAGCAGATCGAGGCAGCGATTGGCCTGCGAGTCGCCGCCAGCGACAGTCAGCGACGACAGCGCGTTCCAGTCCTGTCGTCGCGCGAGTTCCGCACGCCACGTATCGGCAAGCGCGATGCCTGCGGGTTGCCCGGCATCGCGCTTCAGGGCGACATTGACTTCGCTGCTGACCGCCGTTGCCAGCATCTGGTGGATGCGTGCGTAATCCAGCCACGCATGCAAGGGATGGTTGGCCAGTGCGCGATCCTGTGCCGGCGTCAGTCGTCCCTGTTCGGCCGCCACGAGTGCGGACTGCATCGCGGCATCGCCGGGCGACAGTGGCGGGGGCGTCTGCGCTTCCGCTGCGCCATGCGGCGTGCAGGCAGCAAGCAGGCACAACACGGGAAGGAAAATGGTGCGCGGAGGACGACTGTTCATCCCCCCGACTATAGCGGCGCCGTTTGAACGGACGGTGGATGCGCGTTCAGCGCGCCAGCGCGTGTCCGGGAATCTCGAGATCGGCCGACAGTGCGAGATGGTCGGAGGCCGCCGCCTGCATCACCTGCAAGCTTGCCAGCGAGATGCCGTCGGTCGTCAGCACGTGGTCGATCGCGCGCTGCGGCCGCCAGCTGGGGAAGGTGGGAACATGGTGTTGCGGTGGCTGCAGGCGGGTGGTGCGGAACAATCGCGCCATCTCCGGTTGTTCGATGCTGCAGTTGAAGTCGCCCATCAACACGGCATTGGGTGCATCGGCCAACAGTTCGGCGATGAACCCCAGTTGCACGTGGCGCGACATCGCGCCCAGCGAGAGATGCGCGATGGCGACACGCAAGCCATCGGCGCCGGAACCGAAGCGTGCGAGCAGTACCCCGCGCCCCTTCACGCGCCCCGGCAGCGGGTGATGCTCGACTTCGACCGGCTCGATCCGGCTCAGCAAGCCATTGGCGCTGGACGCCACGCCGCCGACACTGCGGTTGGGCTGGTGCGTCCAATAGGCGAAGCCGCCGCGGGTGGCGAGATAGTGCGTCTGGTTGGTGAAGCCGGAACGGAAACTGCCGGGATCGGCTTCCTGCAGGCCGACGATGTCATGCTGCCCGGCGATCCGCGCGATGGCATCGAGCGCACCGCGCTTGCCCCCGAGCGGCAGCACATGCGACCAGCTGCGGGTGGCGTAATCGCTGTAGCGCCGCGTGCTGGAGCCTGCCTGGATGTTGGCACTCAGCAGGCGCAGGCGTTGCGTGGTCGCATCCGACATCCGTTTATTTCCTGGTACCGCTCTCCAGAGCGATCAGCGCGCTGACGATGCGCAGGTCATCGAGCTGGGACGGTCCCTTGATGCGGTACTTGCCGTTGACGACCAGCGTCGGCGTGCCTTCAATGCCGCTGCGCACTTCGAAATCATGCGCCAGCTGCATCTGCTGCTGCACCTCCGGGCTGGCCATCGTCGCGCGGAACGATTTGGCATCGAAGCCCTGTCCACCCAGCCACGCGGCGATGTCGTTGCCGCTTGCGGCCGCCGGCAACGACTTGTCGCCGTGGATGCCGTAGAACATGCGGGTGTGGATCGCAGCCAGCTGGCCGGTCTTCACTGCGGCGAAATAGGTGCGGCCAAGATCACTCGCGGCGCCACCGGCAAGCGGCAGCGGGGTGACGCGGACATTGCCCGGCTGCAGCTTGGACCATGCTTCCAGCAAGGGCTCGAAATCGGCGCAATGCGGGCAACTGTAGGCGAACACCTCGACCACTTCGATCTTGCCATCGAGCGGCTGGAACGGCTGGCCGTTGGCGATCACGTCATAGTCGGTGCCGGCGACCGCAGGCCTGCTCTTCGCTTCGGCGATCGCCTGGGCGACCGCAGTATTCGCCATTTGCACCAGCCTGGGGTCAAAGGGCAGCGGTTGCGTTGGCGCTGCCACAGGCTTGGTGGTCGTCGCTGCCGCGTTCGGCGACTTCTGCTGGCAGCCCGCGACCGCCAGCAACGACAGCACGGCCAGTGTGGGAACGCGCATGCCTTTCGACAACGACATCATCGCGATCAATGCCCACCTCGTTTGGCGCGTTCCTGGGCGATCAGCTTGTCGGCGATCTTCAGCTGGTCGGCGCGGGTGCTGCCTTCGGGGCCGGTGATGCGGTACTTGCCGTCGACGATCATCGTCGGAGTGCCGTCCACGCCTTCAGCCTGGATGTATTGCTTGGCCTTGGCCAGCCTGCCTTCCACCGCGAAGCTCGACGCTGCCGCCTTGAACTGCGTGACATCGACGCCCTGGCGGCCGAAGAACGCAGCAATCGCATCCATGCCGTCATTGCCGCGCTCACCCTTCAGGGTCTGCTTGATGTGGATTTCGTCGTACAGCGGCTGATGGGTGCGGTCGGCCACGCCCAACGCATCGGCGGCGTAATAGGCGCGTGCGTAGTCATCCCACATGCGGCCAAACAGCGCCGGCACATGCACCACGCGGACATCGGACGGCAGCGATTTCGCCCACGGCGCGAATTGCGGTTCGAACGCGGCGCAGGCCGGGCACACATAGTTGAAGACTTCGACCACTTCGATCTTGCCGTCGCCGGATTCGAACGGCTGACCGTTGGCGATCAGGACGTAATCCTTGCCTTCGACCGGTGCGGGCCCGGTGGCTTCGTGCGACACCGGCGGCGCCGGCTTCTGGTTAGAAGCGGTGCTGGCAGGGGCACTGCCGTTCGCAGCCGTATCGCTGGCAGCAGGCGTGGACGCTGCCGGGGTGCTCGTTGCCGGAGCGGCGGTGTCGGCGCCTGGCTTGCAGGCGGACAAGGTGACGATGATCGCCAGCGCGGCGACGGAAGTCAGGGTACGGGTGATCACAGGTTGCCTCCGTGGATCTGGGCGGTGAGACGGTCGAGGATATCGAGTTGATCTTCGTAGCTGCGGCCAAGCACCTTGTACTTGCCGTTGACGATCAGGGTCGGCGTGGTGTCGGCCTGCGCGGCGAGGACAAAGGCGCGGTCGCGCGCGAGGTCGGCAACGACCTCGGGGGACCGCATCAGCGCCATCAACTTGGCCGGCGTGCTGCCGAACGGCGCCATGAACGCTGCGTACTCGTCGGCGCTGGGGCGCGCCGGCATGGTCTGGTCGGTGTGGATGGCGCGGAACATCGCCGGATGTACCCGTGGCAGCAGGCCGGCGCGTTGCGCGGCGAAGGCGGCCGCGGCGCCGGTTGAATCGGGATCGGAGGGCAGGTAAACCATGCGCACCCAGGCCGGTTGGCGCGCGGCCCAGGCCGAGATCATCGGTGCGAAGTGGGCGCAGTGCGGGCACCACCAGGCATAGACCTCGACGACTTCGACCTCGCCCTTCTTCGGTGCCTGCCAGGGGTGTGCGCCGGCCACGATGGCGTAGTCGGTGTCCTGCACCAGCGGTGCGGTCGAAGTGGCGGCAGCTGCGGGAAGGGCGGTCGCGAGGGCGATCAGCCCGGCGATCAACAGGGAGGAGATGTGCTGGATGGAGCGCAGGCGCATGGCGACCTCTGGCAAAAAAAAGCCGGCCCGATCATGGGCCGGCGCGATGATCCGGAACGTGAACGGTCTGACTGTCCACGTGGGGAAAAGTTCCCTCAGTTCTTCGACGGCTGCGGCGCGGCGGCTGCAGCGGCCTTGGCGGCAGCCACGTCGGCGGGGCTGGCTTGGTCGGCGCGGTTGTGCAGGCCCTGCAGATAGGCGGCCAATCCCTTGATTTCCTCGTCGGAGAGGCTCTTGGTCTCCAGCGCCATCAGGCCGAACTGCTTGTCGTCCTTGAGCGCGCTCTGGCCGCCACGGTATTCGGCCAGGCGCATCTCGACGTACCAGGACTGCTGGCCGCCAATGTGCGGGTAGGCCGGGCCGGGATTGCCGGTGCCATCGGGACCGTGGCAGGCGGTGCAGGCGACGATGCCGCGGCTGCTGTCGCCCTGGCGATAAAGCTTCTCGCCAACCTGATAGAGCTTCTTGCCCTCGTACGCGCCGCTGGTGATGGCGGTGTCGTCGGCGATGCCGGCGCCTGAATGCTGGGTCTGGAAATAGGCGCCGATGTCGCGCATGTCCTGCGGCGACAGCGCTTGGGCGAAGGGGATCATCATCGCGGCGTTGCCGTCGGTGCGCAGGCCGGCCTTGAACAGTGCCAGCTGCTTGGCGACGAACAACTCACCCTGGCCGGCAATGCGCGGATACAGCGCGGGATTGGCGGTGGCGTTGCCGTCGAGGCCGTGGCAGGCGGCACAGGCGCCGGCCTTGGCGGCACCGGCCTTGGCATCGCCCCAATGGGTCTTGGCCAGTTCGGCGTAGGCATTGGGGTCTTGGCCAGGCGTACTGGCAGCGGGTGCAGCGGCAGCGGGGGCTTCGGAAGCCGGGGCAGCCGGTGGTGCAGACTGGGCGTAGGCGACGGCAGCGATGGCGAGACCAGCCAGGCCAGCGAGGCCGTAAGCGCGAATGTGACGCATGTGAACTCCCATGAGATCCGGAGCCGGCATTGACCGGCCCGTAACCTATCGATTATCCGTGCCCGCCCGGAAGCGGTCAACGCAAGCCAATGCCCACTATCCTGTCGCCATGAGTCTGCCCTTCCAGCGCGCCCGCTACCTCCTCTCCGCCCACAACGCCCGCCAGCTGCCCGCCGAGGTCGAAGGCGGCCGCGAAGTCGCCTTCGCCGGCCGTTCGAACGCCGGCAAGTCGAGCGCGCTCAACGCGATTTGCCAGCAGAACGCGCTGGCCCGCGTGTCCAAGACGCCGGGGCGCACCCAGCAGCTGGTCTATTTCGACATGCCGCCGCTCGCCGATATCTATCTGGTCGACCTGCCCGGCTATGGCTACGCCAAGGTGCCCAAGGAAATGCAGGAGCACTGGCAGGCCTTCATCGCCAGTTATTTCGAAACGCGGCGCGCGCTGGCGGGACTGGTGGTGGTGATGGACATCCGCCATCCGCTGAAGGAATACGACCTGCAGATGCTTGGCTATGCAGTGCGGCGCGGGCTGCCTGCGCACGCCTTGCTGACCAAAGCCGACAAACTCTCGCGCGGTGCGGCGATGAATACCTTGCACGCGGTGCGCAAGGAACTGGCGTCGGCGTTCGGCGACAGCGTGAGCGCCCAGGTGTTTTCCGGGGAATCGAAACAAGGTGTCGACGAAGTGCGCGCGGTGCTGGCGCGCTGGCTGGAATTGCAGAAATAACGATCAGCGCAGTTCGAGGATCGTTGCCGATTTCGCCGGCAATGTCAGTGATGCACCGAATTGCACGTCGGCATCGTTCAAGACATTGCGCGCACGGTCGCCGGGCTTGACGAAATCGCGGAAGCGATCGAGCGCCAGCGGCTTCGCGGCATCGCCCTTGTTGAGCGCGACCATCACCGTCTTGTGTGTGCCGTCATGGCGGAAGTAGACATAGGTTGATCCTTCCGGCGCGAAATGAGTGAGTTCGCCGGTCTGTACCACCGGTGTGTGTTTGCGCCATTCGAACAGTTTGCGGATGTAGTCCTGCGCATCCAGTTGCGCGGTTGAGAGGCCCATGCCGGTGAAGGCATTGGTTGTGTCGCCGCTCCAACCGCCGGGCATGTCGGCGCGAATCTCGCCGTCGTGGCGCTCCTTCGGTCCGCGCACCAGTACTTCCGATCCGTAATAAAACTGCGGCGTGCCACGTACCGTCGCGACATAGGCCATCGCGATCTTCCACAGCCCGATATCGCCATCGAGCTGGGCGAACAGGCGCGTGGTGTCATGGTTTTCGGCGAACACCACCAGACGTCCTGGATCGGGATAGAGGAAATCGTTGCCGAGCATTTCGTAGAGCGGCACCCAGCTGCTTTCGTAACGACCGTCCGGCTGCGGCAGCACGTCACGGAGCGTGGTGTGGATCGGGAAATCCATCATGCTTGGCATGTAGGGCACATGGCCGTCGCGATTGGCCTTGCCGCGTTGCCAGTGGGCGACGATCGCCGGATTGACGCTCCATTCCTCGCCGACCATCGAAAAGTTCGGGTATTCGTCGAGGATTTCCTTCGCCCATTGCGACACGAAGGCGGTGTCGGCATATCCGAACGTGTCCTCGCGGATGCCGGAAAGGCCGGCATATTCGATCCACCAGAGGCTGTTCTGGATGAGGTAGCGCGCCAGGTGCGGATTGCGCTGGTTGAGGTCCGGCATGTCGGGGCTGAACCAGCCATCGACGAAGGCGGCGCGATCCTGTGGCGTTGCGTGCGGATCCTGGATCGTGGTGCGACGGTTGTTGGTCGGGGAGAACCTGCCGCCGTTGTTGATCCAGTCACTGCTCGGCAGGTCCTGCATCCACCAGTGTCCGGAGCCGATGTGGTTGAGCACCACGTCCATGATCAGGCCGATGCCGCGCCCCTTCGCTTCACGCGACAACGCGCGGTAATCCTCGTTGCTGCCGAAGCGCGGATCGACGCGATAGAGATCGGTGATCGCGTAGCCGTGGTAGGAGAATTTCGGTTGGTTGTTCTCCAGCAACGGCGTCGACCACAGCTGGGTGAAGCCGAGCCCGGCGATGTAGTCGAGGTGCTGGCGGATGCCGGCGATGTCTCCGCCGTGGCGGCCATTCGGATTGCTGCGATTCGCGGGTTCCTTCATGCCGATGGCGTTGTCGTTGCCTGGATCGGCGTTGGCAAAGCGGTCGGGCGTGACGAGATAGATCGCATCGCGCGGGTCGAAGCCGCGACGCTGTGCGGAATCGGCCTCGCGCGCATCAAGTCGCCATGGATGCGTCGCGACAAGTTCCCCGTTCTTGACGAATTCGATCGCGAGCTCACCGGGTTTCGCATCCTGCGCGATCGCCACGGTCACGAACAGGTAATTGGGGTTGGCGAGCTTGGCGACATCGACGATGCGCACGCCGCTGTGCGTGATCCGCGGCATGGTTGTGGCAATGCCGGTCCCGTGCACCATCAGTTCCACGCGGTCGTGTTTCATTCCCACCCACCAGCTGGCCGGCTCCAAATGATCAATGGCGAGGGGGTGGATGACGGGATCGGCAGCGGCATGCGCGCGCATCGGCAGGGCGATCGCAAACAACAGCAGGCAGGACGCGAGCGCGATGCGCATGAAGGCTTCCTTCGGCGGGATTTCCGCAGGCTACGCCGTGCATCGGTGCGCGCCAACATCAGGTGACCGGAATACGTATGCAGCATGCGATCCGCACCCGTATAGTGATCACCCCGTGCACTTTGAGTCACCCATGTCCGGTCCTTCCGCCAGCAACGACACGCCGATCACCGACTATCGCCAACTGGTCGATGTCATGGCTTCCGGCGAGAAGCCGCGCGAGAACTGGCGCATCGGCACCGAACACGAGAAGTTCGGTTTCCGCCTCGATGACCTGCGCCCGCCGGAATTCGATGGCGAGCGCGGCATCGAGGCGTTGCTGAAGGGGCTCACGCGTTTTGGCTGGACGCCGGTCGAGGAACACGGTCGCGTCATCGCGCTCACGCAAGGCATGGCCTCGGTGACGCTGGAGCCGGCAGGCCAGCTGGAGCTCTCCGGTGCGCCGGTGGAAACCATCCACGACACCTGCCGCGAAGTCGGTACCCATCTCAACGAAGTGCGCCAGGTCGCCGACGGGCTCGGCCTCGGCTTCCTCGGCATGGGGTTCCAGCCGAAGTGGCGCCGCGACGAGATGCCGTGGATGCCGAAAGGTCGCTACAAGATCATGCGCGAATACATGCCCAAGGTCGGCGAGCTCGGCCTCGACATGATGACGCGCACCTGCACGGTGCAGGTCAATCTCGATTACGCCAGCGAAGCCGACATGGTGAAGAAGTTCCGGGTGTCGCTGGCGCTGCAGCCGGTGGCGACGGCGCTGTTCGCCGACTCGCCCTTCACCGACGGCAAGCCCAACGGATATCTCAGTTACCGTTCGCACATCTGGACCGATACCGACGCCGATCGCACCGGCATGCTCGACTTCGTGTTCGAGGAGGGCTTCGGGTATGAGCGCTACGTCGACTACCTGATCGACGTGCCGATGTACTTCAGCTATCGCGGCGGCGAATACCTCGATCTGTCCGGCAGGTCGTTCCGCAAGTTCCTCGCTGGCGAGCTGGACGAGCTGCGCGGTGAGTTGCCGACGATCCGCGACTGGAACGACCACATGACGACCGCATTCCCGGAAGTGCGGTTGAAGAAGTACCTGGAGATGCGCGGTGCCGATGGTGGCCCGTGGGGGCGCCTGTGCGCATTACCGGCATTCTGGGTCGGGCTGCTGTATGACGATGCCGCGCTCGATGCTGCCTGGGACCTGGTGAAGGATTTCACGATGGAGGAACGCCACGCCCTGCGTGATGGCGTGCCGAAACATGCATTGAAGCTGCCGTTCCGCGGTGCGACCGTGCGTGAATTGGCGATCGAGGCCTTGAAGATCTCGCTGGCCGGCCTGCAGCGTCGTGGTCGTGCCGGAAGTGGGTGCTGCAGCCGCGAAGGCGCCGACGAATCCGGTTTCCTGCAACCGTTGCTGGAAATCGCCGAAGCCGGGCAGACGCCGGCAGAACGCAAGCTTGAACTGTTCCACGGTCCGTGGAAGGGATCGGTCGATCCGGTGTTCGGCGAATACGCGTATTGAGTTTGCAAGAGGAGAGAGCAATGAAATCCCGAGCCGCCGTCGCCTTCGCCGCAGGCGAACCCCTGCAGATCGTCGAGATCGACGTCGCGCCGCCGCAAAAGGGCGAGGTGCTGGTGAAGATCACCCACACCGGTGTCTGCCACACCGATGCCTTCACGTTGAGCGGCGACGATCCCGAGGGGTTGTTCCCGTGCGTGCTCGGCCATGAAGGTGCGGGCGTCGTCGTTGAAGTGGGTGAAGGCGTGACCAGCGTGAAGCCGGGCGACCACGTGATCCCGCTCTACACCGCCGAATGCGGCGAATGCCTGTTCTGCAAGTCGGGCAAGACCAACCTCTGCACGGCGGTACGCGCGACGCAAGGCAAGGGCGTGATGCCCGATGGCACGACGCGTTTCAGCTACGACGGCCAGCCGCTGTATCACTACATGGGTTGCTCGACCTTCAGTGAATACACGGTGGTCGCGGAAGTGTCGCTGGCGAAGATCAATCCGGAAGCCAACCACGAGCACGTCTGCCTGCTCGGTTGCGGCGTCACCACCGGCATTGGCGCGGTCCACAACACGGCGAAGGTGCAGCCGGGCGATTCCGTCGCGGTGTTCGGTCTCGGCGGCATCGGGCTGGCGGTGGTGCAGGGTGCGCGCCAGGCCAAGGCGGGGCGCATCATCGCCATCGACACCAATCCATCGAAGTTCGAACTCGCGCGCTCGATGGGCGCCACCGAATGCGTGAATCCGAAGGACCACGACAAACCGATCCAGCAAGTGATCGTCGAGATGACCGGCTGGGGTGTCGATCATTCCTTTGAATGCATCGGCAACGTCAACGTGATGCGCGCGGCGCTGGAGTGCGCGCACCGTGGCTGGGGCCAGTCGGTGATCATCGGCGTCGCCGGTTCCGGCCAGGAAATCTCGACGCGCCCGTTCCAGCTGGTGACGGGGCGCAAGTGGATGGGCACGGCGTTCGGTGGCGTCAAGGGCCGTTCGCAATTGCCGGGCATGGTCGAGGACGCGATGAAGGGCGAGATCGAACTCGCGCCGTTCGTGACCCACACGATGGGGCTGGAAGGCATCAACGAAGCCTTCAACCTGATGCACGAAGGCAAGTCGATCCGCAGCGTTGTCCACTTCTGATGGAGCGCATTGAACACCGCGCCTGCTTCGGAGGCTGGCAGGATGTCTGGCGCCATCATTCCGATACCCTCGCATGCACGATGAATTTCGCGGTCTACCTGCCACCGCAGGCCGCGAACGAACATTGCCCGGTGTTGTACTGGCTATCCGGCCTGACCTGCACGGAACAGAACTTCATCACCAAGGCCGGCGCCCAGCGCCATGCGGCGGAACATGGCGTCATCATCGTCGCACCCGACACCAGTCCGCGTGGCGACGATGTGCCGGATGCCGACGGCTACGATCTCGGCAAGGGCGCGGGCTTCTACCTCAACGCGGCGCAGGCGCCGTGGTCACGCAATTACCGCATGTACGACTATGTGGTGGATGAATTGCCGGCGTTGGTCGAAGCGCATTTCCCGATGACCGCCGCGCGCGCGATCAGCGGCCACTCGATGGGCGGGCACGGTGCATTGACCATCGCCTTGAAGAATCCAGATCGCTATCGCAGCGTCTCGGCGTTTTCGCCGATCGTCGCGCCGTCGCAGGTGCCATGGGGCGAGAAGGCGTTCTCCGCCTATCTCGGGGAAGATCGCGAAGCCTGGAAGCAGCACGACGCGGTCGCGCTGGTGAAATCATCCGTCGGCAAGCTGTCGCTACTGGTGGACCAGGGCGATGCCGACGAATTCCTCGCCACGCAACTGAAGCCGGAGTTGCTGCGCGAAGCCTGCGCTGCGGCCGGGCATCCGCTGACGCTGCGCATGCAGCCCGGCTACGACCACAGCTACTACTTCATCGCCAGTTTCATCGGCGACCACGTCGCACATCACGCCACGGCATTACGTGGTTGATCAATGTCGTTTCCGCTGCAACCAATGCGCGGGAAGACAAATGCTGCGTCGCCGCAAAATAGTGCATAGTCTGGGGGGATGAGCCAGAACCCCGTTGTCGAGCTTCCCCTGCGCGAATCCCTGCAGTTCGCCGAGACCGATGCCCAGCTGCGCGATGATGTCCGCCGCCTCGGCGTGCTGGTCGGCGAGATGCTGGGCGAACAGATGTCGCCGGCCTTCCTCGACACTGTCGAGGCGTTGCGGCGCGAAGCCATCGCCCGTCGTGAAAAGCTGTTGCCGGTGGATGCGCTGACCGCGCGGTTGGAGCAGGTATCGATCGCGGATGCCGAAGCGTTGGCGCGCGCCTTCTCCACTTATTTCCGTGCGATCAATCTCGCCGAACGCGTGCACCGCATCCGCCGCCGTCGCGATTACCAGCGCACCGGAGCCGGTGCGCAGCCGGGCAGCCTCGACGCCGTATGCACGCAGCTGCAGCGTGATGGCGTGACATTGGCCGATGTCGAGGCCTTGCTGCCGTCGTTGCGGATCGAGCCGGTATTGACCGCACACCCGACCGAAAGCGTGCGCCGCGCATTGCTCGACAAGGAACACGACATCGTCCGTCGTTTGGTCGCCGATATCGATCGTACGCGCACGCCTGATGAACGTGAAGGCGACACCGCGCGTATCCGTCAGGCGTTGACCACCGCATGGCAAACCGCCGAGGCCTCGCCGTTGCGCCCGACCGTCGCCGACGAGACCGCGCATGTCGGGTTCTATCTTGGTGAAGTGTTGTACCGCGTGTTGCCGGCACTGCATCGCGAATTCTCACGTGCGGCCAAAGGCGCATGGGGCGAAGTGGTCGAGCCTGGTGAATTCCTGCGCTTCGCGACCTGGGTCGGTGGCGACATGGACGGCAATCCCAATGTCGGGGCGGAAACGATTCGCGCCACGCTGGCATCGCAACGCAAGCGCGTGCTGACGCTGTACCGGCGCGACCTGCGCACGCTCGACAAGGTGCTGACGCAAACGCTGGATCGCGCGTTGGTGTCGTCGGGAGTGCGGGCACGGATCGGCGAATACAAGGCATTGTTGCCGGATGCCGCGCCGACGCTCGGCGCCCGTTACGACGACATGCCCTATCGCCAGTTGCTGCACCTGGTCGACGCGCGGTTGGCAATGACGATTGACGATGATGCGCCGGGTGCCTATGCCAATGCCGGTGAATTCATCGCCGATCTCGACCTGATCGATGCCAGCCTGCGCGGCGGACGCGGCGAACACGCGGGTATCGAAGCGTTGTGGCGGGTACGCATCCGCGCCCGCAGCTTCGGTTTCCATCTCGCTGCCCTCGACCTGCGCCAGGATTCGGCAGTACACGAAGCGGCGTTGGCGCAGCCATCTTCGGACACTGCCAAGGCCACGCTTGCCGTATTCGCGGCAATCCGCGAGGCTCGCCAACGGTATGGCGAACGCGCGTTCGGTCCTTACATCATCAGCATGAGCCGCAGTGCCGCCGACGTGCTTGCGGTACTCACGCTGGCGAGGATGGCTGGATGCGTCGAAAACGATGCAGTTCCAGTCGACGTCGCACCGTTGTTCGAGACCATCGATGACCTGCGCGCGGCCCCCGAGGTGATGCGCGGCCTGTTCGCGGATCCGGTGTATCGCCATCACCTGCAATCGCGCGGGAATCGCCAAATGGTGATGCTTGGGTATTCCGACAGTGCCAAGGATGGCGGCATGCTGTCGTCGCGCTGGACCCTGCAACGCAGCCAGCGCGTGTTGACCGAACTGGCGCGGGAAACTGGCGTGCACATCGTGTTTTTCCACGGCCGCGGCGGCACGGTCAGTCGTGGAGGCGGCAATTCGGTGCGTGCGGTGATCGCGGCGCCGCGCGGTTCGGTCAATGGCGTGCTGCGCCTGACCGAACAGGGCGAGGTGATCCATCGCAAGTACGGCATCCGTGCGCTTGCGTTGCGCAATCTCGAGCAACTCACGGGCGCGGTGCTGCAGGCCAGCCTGAGTCCGCGGATGGCCGATGCACGCGAGGAAGCATGGATCGGGACGATGGGCAGGCTGGCTGACATTGCGCGCGCGCACTATCGTGCGCTGGTCCACGAGGATCCCGGCTTCGTCGAATACTTCCGCAAGGCGACGCCGATCGACGTGATCGAGCGCCTGCAATTCGGTTCACGACCGTCGCGTCGCCGCGATGGCGGCATCGACCAGTTGCGGGCGATTCCGTGGGTGTTCGCGTGGTCACAGAATCGTTCGCAGCTCACCGGTTGGTACGGCACAGGCACCGCGCTGGAGCGCGGCATCGCCGAGCAAGGATTGGACGCGATGGCGACGATGGCGCGCGAATGGCCGTTCTTCGCGGCGACGCTGGGGGATCTCGAAGTTGCGCTGGCAACCGCCGACATGGATATCTTCGAGCAATATTCCCGGCTCGCTGGTGCCGAGGGTGAGCGCTATTTCGCGCGGATCCGCGACGAACACGCGCGCGCCTGCGCGGCGGTGCAAGCCCTGCGCGGCAGCGATCGCCTGCTGGCCAACGAGTATCGCCTGCGCCTGGCGATCCGCCTGCGCAATCCCTATGTCGATCCGATCAGCCTGCTCCAGGTCGACCTGTTGCGGCGCTGGCGCGATGGCGGGCGCGAGGACGAGGCGGTTTTCACCGCACTGAAGGAGACGGTAAACGGCATTGCCGCCGGCATCCAGCACACCGGTTGAGATTCAATCCGAGAGCTGGAAGTCCGTGTAATTGAAACGCCTGTCGCGCAGCACGCTGTCGCCGCGCACCAGTGCAATCGGGTGGTCAAACATCGGCCCCGCCGACACCACGGTGTGGAACTCGCCACGTTCGCCGCAGGGATCGCAGGACGCCGGAAGTTCCTCCAGCAATGTGGCACCGAATGCGCGCCCGGAAAACCGGCCGTCGAGTTGGGTGGTATCGACGCAGCACAGGTGCGCGCGCATGCCGCCGGTGATCATCTCGCGGCCCAGCCGCGCGGTATCGCTGTCGAAGATCGGGAAGTGTGCGTTCCAGCCCAGCCGCGCGCACAACGACTCGCGCCAGCCGCGGATATCGGCAAGGAACAGGTCGCCGAACGCGATGTCGCGGATGCCGGGCCAGCGCGACTGGGCTTCACCCAGCGCATTGGCGAAGCTGGATTCGTAGCTGCTGTTGTCGGCCAGCTGCGGGATCCACGCTTCGATCAGCGGCAATCCCGCCGCCTGCGCCTGTGCGTGCAATACGTCGCGGCGAATGCCCTGCATCGACACGCGATCGTAGCCCTGCGTCAACGTGGTCAGCAGGGCGACGATTTCGATATCGCCGCGTTGCCGCAATGCGTGCAACGCCCACGCCGAATCCTTGCCGCCGCTCCAGGACAGCAAGGCTTGTGGTGGCGATGGTGACGTCGCGCTCAGGCCGCGGTGACGTCGCGCAGCTGCCAGTGCGAGCCGGCCAGCAGCGCCATGCGGTGCTTGAGGATGTCGCCTTTCAGCGATGTGGTCGCGACCAGGTCGATGTGGAGGTCGTGCTGTTCACCGGTAACGGTGGCGTCGGGATCGGTCGCACCCAACATGGGGTCGACATGGTCGGGATCATCCTGCTTGTCGCGCCACTGGCGGAACAATGCATTGGTCCGCAAGGCATCCTGCAGTTCCTGTGCGAAACCGGTGGCGCCGTGGGAATGGAAGCCGAAGCCGTTCTTGCCGCGAGCGAGTTCCGGGTCGGGCAGGGTCAGGTAGAAGCGGGTGGCCATCAGGATCCTTCGCGACGAATGCGAGGACAAGGATAGCGCCGGTTTGTTTGCTCGTCGTGAGGCTCAGGACAGCGTCGGTTTGCGATCGCAGGCGAAACCCAGCGACACCGCGCCGGAACCGAGATTGATGATGCCGGTCAGGCTCATCAGCGATTCCAGCAATTCCACGCCGTTGTTGTGGCAGGCCAGCGTCAGCTTGTCATAGCCCGGGAACTCGCGCAGCTTCTCCAGCGACCCGCCGTAGCTCAGTGTGAGTTGTGGCGTGGTCAACCCGCGATCCACTTCGTTGGCGGTTTCGATGAACAGTTTCTCGACTGCGGCTTCGAAGCCGCGGACCTTGGCCACGGGGTGGGTCACGCCCTGGTTGCAGTGCAGGATCGGCTTGATGTCGAGGGCGCTGCCGAGCATGGCGCTGACCAGCCCGACGCTGCGATCGCCCTTGGCGCGGGCGCGGCTGCGCAGGTAGTAGAGATCGGGAGCGACGGCGTAGGCCTGGGTCGAGCGCGCGATCTGCTCCATCTTTGCGCGGATCATCGGCGCGTTGTCGCTGGACGCATTCATCGCCACGCCAGCGGCGACGGGCACGCCTTGGCCGGCGAACAGGCTGCCGGTATCGAGCACGCGCAACGAGAATGGCGAATGCTTGCCGGCGGCTTCGCGCACCGGGCGGTATTCGTTGAGGATGCTGAAGCTGGCTTGCGTTGCGTGCTCGTAGATCGGGCTGCGCTCGCGGGTGACGGTGAGGCAGAACACGTAGTCGTAATCGACGACGAGGCGCTTGAGGAACAGGTCGCGGATCTGGTCGACGGTGAGCGCGCTGGTTTCCGCAGCGCTGGCCTCGGCGGCGATATGGCTGTCAAGGAAATTGAGCGTGACCTCGTCGTTGCGCTGGTCGGTGGTGATGTGGTCGCCGATACGAACCGTAATCGGCATCACCATGACGTCGCCGGACGAGAAATAGCGATCGGGGAGATCGCAGGTGGCATCGACGAGAAAACCGGTTCGCATGTCCCGTCCTCCTTGGGGAATGACGGCAGGCGCCGCCAAACGGGAGGATCACCATATCACCGTGCCGTGGCCGCCAACTGGAGTCCACGTCACATTTTGTGGCTGGGATTCGCGAGGTTTCCCTCAGTGCGAGTAGGCCGGAGGCAGCGGCGATTCGTCGCGGTGGAGGTAGCGATCGCGCAGTTCGGTCTGGCGCGACACCATCGGGATGGCCCAGCCGTCCAGCCACAATTGGCTTGCCGTGTTGGCGACATCGAGCGGATCACCGGTCCACAGCACCAGATCGGCGCGCTGGCCGATGGCAATGCTGCCCATTTCCTTGTCCAGCCCGAAGGCCTGCGCCGGCACCCGGGTCAGCCCGGCCAGGGCATCGTCCCAGCGCATGCCGTTGGCGACTGCATTGCCGGCAAGCTGGCGCAATTTACGCGCGTAGTGCGAGGCATCGCCGCTGAGGTAGAAACCGACATCGACACCAGCGGCGCGCAGCTTCGCTGCGTTCTCCATGGTCGCGCCGATCTGGTCGAAGTCGGCGGGCAAGTCGACCAGCGCGTCGACGAAGACCGGCACCCGGGCTGCGGCGATTTCGTTGGCGACCTTCCAACCTTCGCTGGCGCCGACCAGGGCGATGCGCACGTTGCGTTGCTTGGCCCAGCGCAGCAGGCGGCGGATGTCGGACGCGCGCTGGATGGTGACGGCGACGCGGCCACCGCCGCCGAAATACTTCGCGATCGCCGCGCGGCCCGCCGGCGTCAGCAGGGCGAACTTCGAATCGGCGGAAATGCGCCCGTGCGCTTCGTCGATCAGCTGGTCGAGGATCATCCACTGGCCGGCGCGCGAGCCGCCGGTCAAGTTGGCGGAATCGCCGCCCAGCGTGAGGAAGAGCACGCGACCACCGGTCGGGTCGAGGCTGCCGTCAAGCCGGAACGCGCCGCCCTGGCCGCCGATCAGCGAACCGCCATTGGTTGGGTTCGCCGCGACCATCGTCCAGCCGAAACCTTCGACACGCGCCACCGGGATCAACACCGATTCCGGGTTGTAGGCCGTGGTGACATCGAATTCGGGACGCACCGCCATGTCTTTGCCGCTGGCCAGTGATTCGGTGCTGTCGACGGTCGCCGATTCACCGCTCACCTCCTCGACGCCGATGTCGTTGATGCCGGCGAACAGGGCCGGCGTCAGCGGTTTGCCGGCGGCATCGACCACCGGTGCACCACCCGAAACCAAACCGTGGCCGATGGCGGCGATGCGGCCGTGGCGCACCAGCACGTCGGCGTTCTGCAGCGTGCCTTGCTTGGTCGCGGTATGCACGGTGGCATTGCGTATCAGCACGTCCTGCGCCGAGGCCATGCCGGCGAACGCGCACAACAGTGTGGTGACGAGAAGGCGGTTCATCGCGCACCTCCCTGCTGCATCACGTCCTGGCCGAGCATGAAATCCGACTTCGGCTGTCGCTTGGGATCGTGGCGATCGTAGAGCCGCGCACCGTCGATATAGACCTGTTCGGCCTGCGCATAGCTGCTGAAGGGGTTGCCGTTCCACAGCACGACGTCGGCCATTTTGCCGGGTTCGAGGGTGCCGGTCATGGCGTCGATGCCCATCGCTTTCGCCGGGTTGGCGGTGATCCAGCGGATTGCGTGCTCAGGTGCAATGTCGATGCCGATGCGCCGTCCATTCGCCATCGCCTTTGCCGCCTCCTGGTTGAGGCGCTGGATGCCTTCCTCGGAATCGCTGTGGACGATCGCGCAGCCGTTCTTGGCGCGATCGACCATCACGATGTCCTCCTGGATGCCATCGAAACTTTCCATTTTGAAGCCCCACCAGTCAGCCCATAGCGCGCCGCAGATTCCTTCGGCAGCGAGGCGGTCGGCGATCTTGTAGGCCTCGACGCCGTGGTGGAAGGCGCTGATCTTGAAGCCGAATTCCTTGGCGAGATCGATCATCGTCGCCATCTCGTCGGCGCGATAGCAATGGATGTGCACGCGGATGTCGCCATTGATCGCGCCTGCCAGCGAATCCTCCTTGAGATCGCGCTTGCTGGTATCGCCACCCCTGCGCTTCTTCATGTAGTCGGCGGCTTCGGCGAAGGCCGCGCGATAACCGGCGACATTGCCCATGCGCGTTGACGGACCGCCTTTCTGCCCGTACACGCGCTTCGGGTTTTCGCCACAGGCCATCTTCAGGCCCCATGGTGCGCCGGGGAATTTCATGCCCTGGTAGGTGGTCGACGGCACGTTCTTGAGGGTGACCCCGCGACCACCGATCAGGTTGGCCGAACCCGGCAGGATCTGCAGCGAGGTGATGCCGCCCGCCAGTGCGGTGAGGAAACCGGGGTCCTGCGGCCAGATCGAATGCTCTGCCCACACCTGCGAAGTGACGGGTGATGTCGCTTCATTGCCGTCGCTGTTCGCCGACACGCCCGGGCTCGCGTACACGCCGAGGTGCGAGTGGATGTCGATGATGCCGGGCGTGATCCACTTGCCCGAACCATCGACGCGGATCGCATCGGCGGGAACTGAAATATCGTTGCCGACGGCGATGATCTTGCCGTCCTGCATCAGCACGCCGGCGCCATCGAGGCGGCGGCCGGTGCCGTCGAGCACGGTGGCGTTGGTGATCACCACCGGTGGCGAGGGAATCCGTTGGTACGTGCTCGGATAGGGGTCGGCGACGTAGGAGTACGGCTTGGCTGGGGCATTCGTCGCGGCCACCGGCGTCGACCTCGTCGGCTGACTGGCACAGGCGGCCAGCAGGGTCGCCGCCGCAGCGGTGAGCAGGAGTCGGGTATGCATTTGGACTCTCCCCGGGGAAGTCTCGAACCGTAGCGCGCACCTGCGCGCGCGGCGCATGACGAAAGTCATGGCGGCGTGTGAAAATCCACGGAACCAACGGGAGAACCCGGATGAAGAACAAAGAGGAAATCGTCGGCAACTGGTTGCCGCGTTACACCGGCGTGCCGCTGGATGGCTTCGGCGAGCACATTCTGCTGACCAACTTCGGCGGTTATCTCGACCATTTCGCCGAGATGACCGGCGCCGAGGTCGTCGGGCGGGATCGCCCCATGCCCAGCGCCACTACCGACGGCATCACCATGATCAACTTCGGCATGGGCAGCCCGAACGCCGCGACGGTGATGGACCTGCTGTCGGCCATCGAACCGAAGGCGGTGCTGTTCCTTGGAAAATGCGGCGGGCTGAAAAAGAAGAACCAGCTCGGTGACCTGGTGCTACCGATCGCGGCGATCCGCGGCGAGGGCACCAGCGACGATTATTTGCCGCCGCAGGTGCCGGCGCTGCCCGCGTTCGCATTGCAGCGCGCGGTCTCGACCACCATTCGCGACCTCGCGTTGGACTACTGGACGGGCACCGTCTACACCACCAACCGCCGCGTGTGGGAACACGACGAAGAGTTCAAGGAGAAGTTGCGGGCGATGCGCTGCATGGCGATCGACATGGAAACCGCGACGGTGTTCGCCGCCGGGTTCGCCAATCGCATTCCCTGCGGTGCGCTGCTGCTGGTGTCCGACCAGCCGATGATCCCGGAGGGGGTGAAGACCGAAGCCTCCGATGCCAAGGTGTCGGCGAATTTCGTCGTCAACCACATTTCAGTCGGAATCGAGGCATTGCGCCTGATTCGCCGGCATGGCAAATCGGTACGCCATCTGCGGTTCGACGAATGAACTCGCCGACCAGCGTGCTGGATTTCTGGCGCAACGCCGGGTTCGGGAAATGGTTCGGTGGTGGCGCGGAATTCGACGAAGCCTGCCGTTCGGCATTGGGCGACGCGCACATGGCGGCGGCGCGGCACGAGCTCGATGGCTGGATGCGCCAGCCCGATTCGGCTTTGGCGCTGATCCTGCTGCTCGACCAGATCCCGCGCAACATCTTCCGCGGAAGCGGCCATGCCTTCGCGACCGATGGCTTGGCGCGCCTGCATGCATCCGCCGCCGTGGATGGCGGATTCGATGCGCAGGTCGATCCGTCATTGCGATTCTTCTTCTATCTGCCGTTCGAGCACTCGGAGGCAATGATCGACCAGCAGCGTTCGGTCGAGCTGGTCGGTGCGCTCGGCAACAAGGATCTACTTCACTACGCCATCGCGCATCGCGACGTGATCGCGCGCTTTGGTCGGTTCCCCCACCGCAATGCTGCGTTGGGGCGCATCAACACGCCGGAAGAGCAGGCGTGGCTGGATGCCGGTGGCGGCTTCTAGGCGGTCAATCCGAGCCGACGCGGCGCATCCGGGTCAGTAGCGCGCGATCGATGGCTCGACGCCGGCCCAGGCATCGATGCCGCCGGTGACGTTGTAGAGCTCGCGGAACCCGAGGCCGCGGAAATGTTCCGCCGCTTGCGCGCTGCGCCCACCGTGGTGGCAGAGGAAGGCGATCGCGCTGTCCTTCGGCAAGGCGGAAAGCGCATCGATGCCATCGTCGAGCGTGCGGAATGCGACCGGTGCACTGGCGATCGCGCGTTCGTCCGCGGGGCGCACGTCAACGAGGATCAAGCCACCGCCACGCACGCGTTCACCGGTGTCCGCAGGCGTGATCGCGCGGACCGCCGGCGCGGCCAGCGGATGTTCCACCACCAGGCCGCGACCGCGATGGTCGTCGACGAAATCGATGCGCAGGCCGTCGGCGCGTCGCGCTGATGCGCCATCGAACTGGAAGCGCACGCCTTCGACTTCGGTGGAAATGCTGGCGGGATCGGCCGGGGCCAGTTGCAGTTGCGCACGATGCTGCTTGTCGACCATGACGACGACGGCGAGTCCGGCGCCGGCATTGGCGATCGCGCCACGCAGCATGTCGAGCGCGGCGGTGCTCACCTCGATCGATGGCGGCGTGCGGTCCGGCTCCAGCAGGCCAAGCAGGCGTTGCAATTCGCCGCTGCCGGCCATCTGCACGATGATGTCGCTGCCGCCCAACAGTTCGCCGCCGACGTACAGCTGCGGGATGGTCGGCCAGTCGCCGTAGAGCTTGATGCCGTCGCGGATTTCGGGATCGGACAATACGTCGACGTGCGCGTATTCGGCGCCCATGTCGTCGAGCGTGCCCACCGCCTTCGCCGAGAAGCCGCATTGCGGCGCCTGGGGATTGCCTTTCATGAACAGCACCACGCGATTGGAATCGAGCAGCGTCTGGATGCGGGCGCGGGTGGTGGAATCGAGCGACATGACGGGAGAATCCGGGGAAACGATGCCCCATTGTAATGAACGGGCGCGATTGTCCGCGTGCGATCATCCGCGCATGCAAGATCTCCATTCACGCCTGATTCCCGAACATCCCCATCGCTGGTGGGCATGGCTGGCCGTGTCCCAGCTGGTGGTCGCGTGGCTGTGGTGGCGCTTCGGCTGGTGGATCGGCCTGCCATGCATGGTCCTCAGCCACGCGCCGTTCTGGTGGGGCGTGCTGATGCCGCGCTCGCAGTTCTATTCGCCCTGCCTGTCGCGCCTGCCGACGCGCGAACGGGTGGTCTGGCTGACCATCGACGACGGCCCGTCGAACGAGACGATGGCGATGCTCGACCTGCTCGATGCACATGGCGCCAAGGCGACCTTCTTCGTGGTCGGCGAGCGTGCCGCCGCGCATCCGGAACAGGTTCTGGAAATCGCCCGTCGCGGACACGGGATCGGCAACCACAGTGCCAGCCACCCCGCCGCGATGTTCTGGGCCTTGGGGCCACGGCGAATGCGAACGGAAATCACCCGTTGCCAGGACGCCTTGCGTTCGATCACCGGAACAGCGCCGGTCTGGTTTCGTGCGGTGGTCGGCATGGCCAATCCGTTCGTGGCCGCGCCGTTGCGCGATCTCGGCCTCGCGCGCGTGGCCTGGAATGCACGCGGCTACGATGGCATCGCTGGCGATGTGGCGAATGTCGTTGCACGCATCGAGCGCAATCTCGAACCCGGCGCGATCGTGCTGTTGCACGAAGGCGTGGCGCACGGGCACAACGTCGACATCCTGCGTGGCGTGTTGGCGAAACTCGATGCGGCGGGCTTGCGCGCAGTACTTCCGGAGCTAGTCACGCTGGGCGACGTGCGCTGACCAGCCAGTTGTTGAACAGGTTGCGGCCCAGGTGTGGCTGCCACGTCACGTCGAGCCCGGCGGATTCCAGCATTTCGGTCAATACGTCGCGACGCGGATAGCGTTGCGGCGCGCTGCGCATCCAGCCGATGCGATGACCGATGCGGTCGGTGACGTCGGTGATGCGACTGCGCGCGCTGGCATCTTCCAGCCCGGTGCGGATCACCAGTCGCGCGCCCGGCACGAGGCAGGCGACGGCGCCGGTCACCACGTTCGACTGCAAGGGTTCCGGCAGGTATTGCAGCATGTCGAGGATGCTCACCGAACCATGGTGCATCGGCACGCCCAGCGAAAGATCGGCGGTGTCGAAGGCGACGTCATGCAGCTGCTTGCGTGTCGCGGCATCACGGGCGCGGGCGATCTTGGCCGCATCGAAGTCGACGCCCTTGTACGGCTGTGTCGCGCCGGCGCCACGCAGGACATGGGCGAGCAGGCCGATGCCGCAGCCGAGGTCGAGCAACGGATGCGGATCGTCGTGCAACAGCGCCAACACGCCGGGATAGAGCGGATCGTGCGCCAGTTTCCAGCGCGCGTAATTGGCGTGCCAGCGATCGAACGGACGTTCCGGCGTCAGGAAGGCGCGAGAGATGGCGGTAGAATCGATCGGCGAATTCATTCGGCGCGCAGGCATTCGCGCGCGGCCGGCAGTGCCAGCCCGGCCCACAGCCCGTACATCGTCGCCGAGGGATGCAATGCGTCTTCGCCCAGCATGGCTTTTTCTCTGCCATGCCTGCGGGAAACGGGCGTGATATCGATATAGCGCACGCCACGCGCATCGCACACTCCATGCGCGGCGGCGTTGAACGTGTCGATCTCTGCGGCGATCGTTCGCGGATCACGGCCCGAGCTCTCCGCGAATGGTGTCACGCCCCAATCGGGGATCGACAGCACCAGCACGCGCGCTGCACGTCCGCCGGCACAGGCGATGGCGCGATCAAGCAAGGCGCGAAATTCGTCGCGATAGTCGTCGAGACCGAAGCCGCGGTACTGGTTGTTGACGCCGATCAGCAGGGTGACGAAGCCCCAGTCATCGCCGATAGGGTCGGCGGCATCCATCGCAGCAGCAAGTTCGCCCGTCGTCCAGCCGGTGGTGGCGATGATGCGCGGATCCATGATCGCGAACCCTTCGCGTCGCAATGCTTCGGCCAGCTGCAGCGGCCAACGCCCCTGTTCCGCAACGCCCTCGCCGATGGTGTAGCTGTCGCCGAGTGCGAGGTAGCGAATCACGCCGCCAATGCCGCGCGTTTCGACAATACGCGATCGATGCGGCCGAACACGTCGCGCAGCACGTCCGGCTGTGGCAACAAAGTGACGCGGAAATGGTTGCGATAGGGCACGTTGAAGCTCGAGCCCGGCACGATCAGCACGTCCTCGGTTTCCAACAATTCCAGCGCGAAGGCGTGGTCGTCGAAGCCGCGCGCGGCCGGGCCGACGACGGCCGGGAATCCGTAGAGCGCGCCCTGTGGCGCGACCAGCTGCAGGTGCGGACTGGCGGCGCAGCTTTCGATCAGCGCACGACGGGTTTCGTAGAGACGGCCACCGGGACTGCACAACGGCGAGATGGTGTCCTGGCCGTGGAGCGCGGCATCGATGGCGAATTGCCCAGGCACGTTGGCGCACAGGCGCAGCGCGCCGAGCAGGTCCATCGCGGCGTGGTAATCGCGCATCTTCTCGCGATCGCCCGACAGCACCGCCCAGCCAACGCGCCAGCCGCAGGCGCGATGCACCTTCGACAAGCCGCCGAACGATACGCAGGGCACGTCGCCGGCCAGCGGCGCCAGCGGCTGGAAGGTCGCACCGTCGTAGAGGATGTGATCGTAGATCTCGTCGGCCATCAGCAGCAGGCCGTGGCGTTCGGCGATCGCGACGATGCGTGCGACCAGTTCCGGCGGATAGTTGGCGCCGGTCGGGTTGTTGGGATTGATCAGCACAATCGCGCGGGTGCGCGACGACACCAGTTGCTCGATCTCGTCGGGATCGGGCAGGAAGCCGTTTTCCGGCAGGCACTGGTAATAGACCGGACGACCGTCGTTGAGGATGGTCGCGGCGCTCCACAGCGGATAGTCGGGCGAGGGCAGCAGCACTTCGTCGCCGGGATTGAGCAGGGCGCGCAGCGAGATGTCGATCAGTTCGCTGACGCCGTTGCCGATGAAGACGCGGTCGGGGCTGGCGCCCGGCGTGCCGCGGGTGACATGGTGCGCGGCGATGGCTTCGCGTGCCTCCGGCAGGCCCTGCTGGTGGGTATAGGGGTCGGTCTGGGCGATACGGCCGGCGATCGCCTGCTGCAGGTGTTCCGGCGCGCGGAAGCCGAAGGCACCGGGATTGCCGATATTGAGCTTGATCAGGCTGCGACCCTGCGACTCGAGGTCACGGGCGCGGCGGGCCAGTTCGCCGCGGATTTCATAGCGCACTTCCGAGAGGCGCTGGCGGGTGGAAAGCGACATCTACACACACGATTGGGGGCACGAATCCCAGCAGATTAGCGGAAATTTCCAAGGCACGCGCTGGCTTGGCGGGGATCAGTTCAAGCTTGCGCCGTCCGCACTGGTGTACCTCCGCTTCCTGCGAACAGCACGTCCATGTGCTGATCGCGGGCGCGCAGCATCCTGCCGCGCTTTGCGCTCCGATACACCAGTACGGACGACGCTGCCGGCGTTCTTGTCCGCCGCCGCGCGTGTTGTCATTTCTGAGAGAAGAGCGAAAAGCTCACCACCGGCGGGCCTGTGCGGTTCGTCCGTCTCGCCGACCATACGAGGCATGGGTGAGGAAGCGCCGCTCACGCGGCATGCCGCGTGGCGATCCCGAACGCACCGAGCGCAAGCGAGGGGCCGGTCCCGCGTAGCGGGGATTCACGGCGTGTCGGCGGCTGCAGATAACCGCAATAGGCGCATAGCCGGACGATAACGCCGGCCGCCCGCCAAGCCAGCGCGTGCCTTGTAACGCCGTAGAATCGCCCCATGGTCCCGACCCGCCACCACGCTTGAACTCCGCCACCGGCCTGCAGTCCATCGGCTGGCCGTTGCAGCCGGGCCCGGAGTGGCTGGACCTGCTGGCACGTCACCCCGAAGCGCGACCGGCGCGGGTGGTGGAGCAGCACCGCAGCGGCTATCGCCTGGTGGATGCCCCCGAAGCCGAGCCGTTTTCCGCGGAATCGCCGCCGGAATGGCAGCGCAATCTCAAGGATCCATTGCAACGCGCCGGCGTCGGCGACTGGGTGCTGGTGGAGCGTGGACAGATCATCGCCTTGCTGCCGCGCCGGACCACGTTGAAACGCGGCGCCGCCGGTGAGCATTACAAGCAGCAGCTGATCGCCGCCAACATTGATACGGCTTTCGTCGTCACCGGGCTCGATGCCGACTTCAATCCACGCCGGATCGAGCGATACCTGGTGTTGGTGCAGGGGGGCGGTGTCGAAGCCGTGGTTGTGCTGACCAAGGCCGACAAGGGGGGCGATGTCGGGGCTGCGCTCGCGCAGCTGCAGGCGATCCGCGACGAGGGCGTTGCCGTGCATGCGGTGAATGCCAAGGATGCGGAATCGGTCGCCGCGTTGTCGCCGTGGCTGCAATCGGGACGCAGCGTGGTACTGGTCGGGTCGAGCGGTGCCGGCAAATCGACCATCACCAATACCCTGCTCGGCATCGAACGGATGAAGACCGGCGAAGTGCGCACCAGCGATTCGCGTGGTCGCCACACCACCACGCATCGCGCGCTGTTGCCGCTGCCGTCGGGCGCCTGCCTGATCGATACGCCGGGCATGCGCGAACTCAAGCCGACCGGCGAGGAGAAGCCCGATCGCTCGGTGTTCGCCGACATCGATGCGCTGGCCGAACACTGCCGCTTCCGCGACTGCAAGCATGAACGCGAGCCCGGTTGCACGGTGCGTGCGGCGATCGAAGCAGGCACGCTCGATCCCGGTCGCGTCGCCAACTGGCGCAAACTGATGGACGAAGTCGAGGCGGCGGCGGAGACGCTGGAAAGCCGCCAGTCGAAGAAGTCCGAGGAAAAACGCTCGACCCGCGCCCCCAACAAATGGCTGGACAAGAAGCGCGGCGGTCACTGATGTAGCCACAAGACAGGAACCTTGCGTGTCGAAGACAACACCATTCATCCGCGTCGCGATGTTCGTGCTGCTGGCATGCATCGCGAACATCGCCTCGGCGGCGGCGATTCGCGTCGAAGTGTTCGCACCGGGCGTGATCTCCGGTGGCGCACATGATTCGGCACCGGCGTTCGGTCCTTCCGGGAAGGTCGTCTATTTCGGGCGCAGCAGCCCGGCGCAATCGGTGATCCTCGTGTCGAGGCTGGGTAGCGACGGCAAGTGGTCGCAGCCGGACATCGCGCCGTTCTCGGGGCGCTGGCATGACATGGAACCGGCAATGTCACCGGATGGCCACTATCTGGTGTTCGTCTCCAATCGACCCGATCAAGGCGATGCACCGGAGGTCGAGGGCTATTTCAATGGCAGCAAGCAGATGGGCGGCCGCCTGTGGCGTGTCGATCGCGAGGGCGATGGCTGGAGCACGCCGCGCCTGTTGCCGGCGCAGGTCAATGTGTCGACGACGGTGTTCGCGCCGAGCGTTGCGCGCGATGGCAGCCTGTATTTCATGACGCCTGATGCGAAGAGCGGGAAATTTCGGCTGTTCCGGGCGCAGGCGATCGCGAATGGGTATGCCGCTGCAGTCGCACTGCCCTTCAGCGATGGCAGCCAGACCGATGTCGATCCGGCGGTGGCACCCGACGAATCCTTCCTGGTCTTCGGATCCGGGCGCATTCCCGGGCGCAGCATTGACCTGTTCGTGGTGTTCCGCGACGGGAATGGCTGGGGCGCGCCGATTCCACTCGGCGATGACGTCAACTCGCCGGGGTCGGACGCCGAGCCGCGCCTGGCCCCGGATGGGCAGCACCTGTACTTCAGCAGCGAACGCACCGAACCTGTCGTGTATCCGCGCACGCGGCAACAGGCCGAACGCGACCTCGCGCGCATGAACGATTGGGACAACGGCAACTACAACATCTGGCAGGTGCCATTGCAGCCGCTGCTGGAGCGTGCGCGCCAACGGAAATCGAATCGGCCATGATCGCCCCCGACACTCCGGAGATCGCCCGCTACACCGCGCTCGATGCGCGGCTAGTGCAGGTCGCGAAGGAATTGCGACTGCTCAACATGGTGAGCTGGCCGGCCAGCCTGCAGCAGCCGTTCCTGGAGGCATGGGATGGCGGGAAGAAAACCAATCCGGTGGTCGAGTACCCCAAACACGACTTCAGCGATGCCCGCCGCGAGCTGGAAGCGATCGCCGGCGAGTCCGAATCCGGCCATCCGATCGGCGATTACCTGATCGAGAGTGCGCACAGTTGGTCGCTGGCGGCGGAACTGCTGGAAAACCTCGGCACCGCGCGCGTCAGCGAAATCTCGCAGCAGCTGTTCGGTCGTCCCGACGAACCGTTGCCCGGCGACGGCCCGAGCACGCTGGAAGCCGCGCACCATTTCATCGGGATCGCGGGTGAACTCGATCGCGGGCTGCTGGCGCCGGCGGAAACGGTGCGAATTTCCGCCACCGCGCTCGCGTTGCAATTGCAAAACGACCTTGACGACTTCTTCGATGGCCGCGTCATCACCGTCGAACTCGATCCGCAACTGATCGCCAAGGCCGCCGCCGCAGCGACCCGCATCCGCCTGCGCACCAGCGCAACCTTCAGCGACTACGACCGCGCGCAGCTGCTGCAGCACGAAGCTTTCGTCCATTCGCTGACCGCACTCAACGGCCGCGAGCAGCCGGTATTGAAGAGCCTCGAACTGTCGTCGCCACGCGTGACCGCCACCCAGGAAGGACTCGCCACCTTCGCCGAACAGATCACCGGCAGCACCGACATCGAACGCATGAAGCGCGTCAGCCTGCGCATCGAAGCGGTGGCGATGGCGTTGGGCGGTGCCGATTTCGTCCAGGTCTTCCAGTACTTCCTCGATGCCGGACAGGACCAGCAGGAAAGCTTCGCCTCGGCGCAGCGGGTGTTCCGCGGCGTGCCCACCACCGGCGGCATGGCCTTCACCAAGGACACCGTCTACCTGCGCGGACTGGTCGCGGTCCATACCTTCTTCCGCTGGTCGCTGCGCCAGGACCGCCTGCAGCTATGCCGCCTGCTGTTCGCCGGCAAGATGACCCTGCAGGACATCCAGCGTTTCGAACCCCTGTTCACCGATGGCACCCTGGCGCCGCCGCGCTGGCTGCCGCGCTGGGTGGCCCGCGCCAATGGCCTGGCCGGGATGCTGGCGTTTTCGCTGTTCGCCAATCGCATCCACCTCGACCAGATCGCCGATCGCTTCGATCTCGCCGATTTCTAGGCCCCGCGCTAGAATGGCAAGGACATACGACTGATCCCGAGACGATGTCAAACGACCAGGACGATTTCCGGAAAGCGGCCCTCGACTACCACCGCCACTCGCCGCCCGGGAAGATCCGGATCAGCGCCACCAAGCCGATGGTCACCCAGCGCGACCTCGCCATGGCCTATTCGCCGGGCGTGGCCTATGCCTGCGAAGAGATCGCCGCCGATCCCACCCAGGCCAGCGAGCTGACCGCGCGCGGCAATCTGGTCGCTGTCGTCACCAACGGCACCGCGGTGCTCGGCCTCGGCGACATCGGCCCGCTGGCCGGCAAGCCGGTGATGGAAGGCAAGGGTGTGCTGTTCAAGAAGTTCGCCGACATCGACGTCTTCGACATCGAATTGAACGAGCGCGATCCCGACAAGCTGGTCGAGATCATCGCCAGCCTCGAGCCGACCTTCGGCGGCATCAACCTCGAGGACATCAAGGCGCCGGAGTGCTTCTACATCGAGCGCAAGCTGCGCGAGCGCATGAGCATCCCGGTGTTCCACGACGACCAGCACGGCACCGCGATCATCGTCGGTGCGGCGGTGTTGAATGCGCTGGAAATCGCCGGCAAGAAGATCGAGGACGTCAAACTCGCCACCACCGGCGCCGGTGCCGCCGGCATCGCCTGCCTCGACATGCTGGTCGCGCTCGGCCTGCGCAAGGAGCACATCTTCGCGCTCGACCGCGGCGGCGTGCTCCACACCGGGCGCAGTGACCTCGATCCCGACAAGTTGCGCTACGCCCGCGACACCGACAAGCGCACGCTCGACGACATCATCGACGGTGCCGACATTTTCCTTGGCCTGTCGGCAGGCGGCGTGCTCAAGCCCGAGATGGTGGCGAAGATGGCACCCAAGCCGATCATTCTTGCGCTCGCCAATCCCTATCCGGAAATCATGCCGGAGGACGCCAAGAAGGTCCGTCCCGACGCCATCATCGCCACCGGCCGCAGCGACTACCCGAACCAGGTCAACAACGCGCTGTGCTTCCCCTACATCTTCCGTGGCGCGCTCGACGTCGGCGCCTCCGAAGTCAATGAGGCGATGAAGCTGGCCTGCGTCCGCGCCATCGCCGATCTCGCCCGCCGCGAAGCCAGCGACCTCGGCAACGCCTACACCGGCGAAATCCCCAAGTTCGGCCCGGAATACCTGATCCCGCGCCCGCTCGACCCGCGCCTGATCCTGGTGATCGCACCGGCGGTGGCGCGCGCCGCGATGGAGTCTGGCGTCGCGTCGCGCCCGATCGCCGACATCGCGGCCTATGAGGACAAGCTCGGTCAGTTCATCCATCGCACCCGCCTGATGATGAAGCCGGTGTATGACCGCGCCCGCGCCGACATCAAGCGCGTGGTCTACGCCGAGGGCGAGGAATTCACCGTGCTGCGCGCGGTGCAGGCGGTGATCGATGAAGCGCTGGCGCGACCGATCCTGATCGGCCGCCCCGAGGTGATCGAACGCCGCATTGCCAAGCTCGGCTTGCGCATGCGCGCGGGCGAGGATTTCGAGTTGTGCAACATCAACGACGATCCGCGCTTCAACGAGTACTGGCGCCACTACCACCAACGTAATGCCCGCAACGGCATCACCGAGGACGCCGCCAAGAACCTGGTGCGTTCGCGGCCGACGCTGGTGGCGGCGTTGATGGTCGAGCGCGGCGACGCCGATGCGTTGATCTGCGGCCTGGTCGGGCGCTTCCACAAGAAGCTCGGCTACCTGCTCAGCGTGTTCGACTTCGAGCCCGGCATCAAGCACACCGCGGCGATGACGGCGGTGATCAACGACCAGGGCGCGATGTTCTTCACCGACAC